>NZ_JXXK01000003.1 GCF_000949455.1 Ruthenibacterium lactatiformans
TTTAGTCTTCTTTTGAACCACTCGCCTAGCGAGTGGTTTTCGACATACAAAAATGCCCCGTCCTATAGACGGGGCATTTGCAGTTGCATACATTCAGCGGTTGGGGTTGACGATATTGCGCCAGTCCAGATCGCCGCGCTCCAGGCCATGGATGAGTACCTCGGCCGTGGCGATATTGGTCGCGATGGGGATATTGTGTACGTCGCACAGGCGCAGCAGATTCATTTCATTGGGCTCATGGGGCTTCGCGCTGATCGGGTCTCTGAAGAAGAGCAGCAGGTCGATCTCGTTGCAGGCGATGCGCGCAGCGATCTGCTGGTCGCCCCCATGGGTGCCGGACAGAAAACGCTGGATGCGCAGGCCCGTGGCCTCCGCCACAAGCTTGCCCGTCGTACCTGTCGCGCACAGATCGTGCTGGGAAAGCACGCGGCAGTATGCAATACAGAACTGCACCATCAGTTCCTTCTTGGAATCGTGCGCGATCAACGCGATGTTCATTTGGGCATCCTCCTCATATTTATCGAATCACGAGCGGCGTATATTGTCCGCACAGGCGTGCGGCAATGGCGCGCAGCGCCAGACGGGGCCTGCCCGCCGGAGCCAGCGGCGCGCCTGTCGCGCCCGCTTTTTGTATTTCGGTGCTGAACGGCACCACCCCGATGAGCTGTGCGCCCACGGTGTCGATGCATTCGTCCAGGCTTTGTATGCCGCAGTTTGCCAGCGTGCGCGGCACCTTGTTGATGATAAGACGTATTTCCGGGCACCCGCCCGCCTCCAGCGCGTCGCACACAATGCGTCCGTCGCGGATGGATACAGGGTCCGGCGTAAGTACAAGCAGCGCGCGGTGGGCCACGCCCATCGCCGCCTCAAACGGAACGCCCATGCCCGCCGCAGTGTCCAGCACAATGGTGTCGAACACAGGGCCGACCTTTTCTACAAACACGCGCAGCGCTGCCGGCAGGATATGTCCGCCGGAGTACGGAGCCGAGATCACATACAGGTTGCGGTACACAGGGCTTTCCACCACGGCCTTGCCGGCTTCGCAGCGGCCGTTCAGCACGTCCTCCACGTCGTACACAGTCTTGCCGTATACGCCCGCGATATAATCCACGCTGCGCAGGCCGGAATCCAGCTCCACAAGCAAAACACGCCTGCCGCGCGCGGCAAGCTCGGCCCCCAGCAGCACAGCTACCGTGCTTTTGCCGGTGCCGCCTTTGCCCGAGGCGACCATGATCACATTCGCGCCCATGTCGTCCCTTTCCCTAAAATTCACACGCAGGGCCTATACCCCACTCTGCTCCTCAGTATATCACAAAAAAGCTGTTTGTACAACAAAATTTTTTGGCACATTCACAGAAAAAAGCCAATCTCCCGCCGGCTTTTCTGTTGCGCCGCCCTTTTTTGCCTGCCGCGCGTCCATTTGTAAAATTTTGTACAGGCTGGTTCAGGCAGCTCAAAGCACGTCCAGCTCTTTCAGCGCATTGTACACACGGGACACCGGGAAGCCCATCACATTGAAATAGCAGCCCTCGATACCCGCCACAAATTTGGCCGCGCCGTTCTGCACGCCGTAGGCCCCGGCCTTGTCGTAGGGGTCGTCTGTCGCAATGTACGCCTCGATCTCCGCGTCCGAAAGCGCGCCGAACACCACTTTTGTGGTTGCGGCGAAGCACAGCTCCCGTCCCTGTGCGGCAATGCACACGCCTGTGTGCACCAGGTGGCCCCTGCCCGCCAGAACGCGTATCATGCGCCGCGCGTCGTCCCGGTCCGCAGGCTTGCCGAAAACCGCGCCGTCCACGTCCACCACCGTATCGCAGCCGATGACCACATCCTCAGGGCAGCTCTCCGCCACGGCGCGGCATTTGGCAGCGGCCAGCTTCTGTGCCAGAAGCGCGGGCGTTTCGGCACGGATGGCCCGTTCGTCCACGTCGCTGGTGCGCACCGTGTAATCCGGTGTGATAAGCGCCATCAGCTCCCTGCGGCGGGGCGACGATGAAGCCAGGATAATTCCCATGTCAGGTCCCTTCTTTCCGTAAAAGCGCCGGGCCGCAGCTCAGCGCAGGTTCGTTTTGTTGTAGCAGAAAATGGCCAGCGCGATGGTGATGATCTGCGCCACGCTGATGCCCATGGAAAAGCCGAACGTCAGCTTGATGACCGAGAGATCCAGCACAAATGGGCTGTCGGCGTTGAAGCCAATGGAGCTGGAATACGCCAGCCAGCTGAGGAACGGGATATTGGCGCACAGGTTGGCAAGCATGCCGCCCAGCACGATTCCTGCAAGAATAAAAAAGATCAAAAGCAGATTACGCTTGAGTTTCATGGTTCCCCCTCCTTTTCACTGCCGTCCTGTGGAGCCGAAGCCGCCCGTGCCGCGCTCTGTGTCGGTGAGCGTTTCAACCTCCAGCATGTCGGGCAAGGCAACGGGCATCACCGCAAGCTGGGCGATGCGCTCGCCGTTCTGCACCGTATAGGGCTTGTCCGAAAGATTCACCAGCCCCACCGAGATCTCGCCCCGGTAGTCGGAATCAATGACACCCACGCCGTTGGACAGCGTCAGCCCGTTTTTTACGGCAAGGCCGCTGCGCGCAAACACCAGCGCCACATATTCGGGCCCCGGAAGTTCCACGGCGATGCCCGTAGGGATCACCGCACGCCCCATGGGCTGCAGGGTAACGCCTTCGTCACCGCACACGGCGCGCAGGTCCGCCGCCGCGCTGCCGGGCGTGGCCCGGCCGGGCAATGCCGCCCCCGGACGCACTTTTTTGTATTTCAAAACCATATCTCAAACCTCCCAATTCCAGCTTGTCAAAAAGCTTTGCTTTTCCGCCGAGTTGTTTACAAACAGGTCTTTCGGCCCCCTTCGCCACGCACGGCAGTCTTCGTCCGCCGCTTCGCTCTGCACACCCCGGCATCGGCCCTGCGGAACGCCGCGGGGCATTTTGAATGAAAAAAGCATCTTCGCACAAAGGGACCGCGCTCTCGGCGCGGCATCCGCACAGGAGGCTCTGCAGCGCTCCGGCACGCGCCTGCGGGCGCAGCAACCGCCCATTTTTTCGGCATTTGCCGCACGGCACGCACTTTGCCTTGCAAAGATGCGCGGCTTTCCCGCCGCCGGCCTTCCCCGGGCGCTTTTTTCCTCCTTGCTTTTTCTACAGGCTTAATTCGTCCCCTTATAATACAGGCCCCGGGTGAACGGACCGTCAAAAGGCAGGCCCTCCCGCACCAGCGCCAGCACCTCCCGCACGCGCGCCGCCGTTTCGATGGTGAAATACAGCAGCGGCAGCTCCACGGGCAGTTCCTTCAGACGGTCCCCCACATAAATCGGGATGGGATTGTACACGGTGCGCGCGCCCGCAGGGCCGCTGCACCGCACCGGAAAACGCATGCCCTTCCGGTCCAGCAGCTCGCCCTTTCGGTCACAGCCTCCGCAGTCCCGCACATTCTGCAGCGGGCATGCCCGCGTCAGCATCAGGGGCATATGCCCGTAAGCAAGAGCCAGCACGGGCACCGGCGCGGAAATGCGCGCCATATCCTCCAGCGTCAGCTCCGGCGAGAGCGTCAGCATCCGCGCGCCCAGCGCGGCGTACTCTTTTGCAGAGAGCGGATTCGTCACATTCAACCCGAAGCCTCCCGCCAGCGGCAGGCCCTCCAGCGTGGTAAACTGAGCGATATTTTCCGCCACATAGCCCGCAAAGCCCGCGTCCCGGCTCTCGAACGCGGCGCGCGCCGAAGCCTCCTCGGCTCCGCCGAACAAAGCCCGAGGCGCCTCCAGCCAGGTTCTGCTCCTCAGCTCCGGCGGCACGTCCCGCCACTGGGCCAGCGGCATAATGAACCATGCCGCGTCCTGTGGGGTCTCCCGCGGCAGCTGCGCCGCATGCGCGAGCCGGACGGCATATCCTTCCTGCTTTGCAGCACGGGCCGGCGCCTCCAGCAAAGCCTGCGGCACTTTTGCGCACGGGATGGGGCGTGGCTGCTCCCGCTTTGCCAGCAGGGACTCCAGCGCCCGACGGCGCAGCTCGTTCACCTCGCTGCCCGGCAGGAACCACTGTGCGCCCCGCACCGCGACCTCCTGCGGAAAAAACGGGGTCCCGCCCATTTTTTCCAGCGAGCGGCGGTAAGCCGCCCGCGCCTCCTCCGGCGGCTTCTGCCCGGGCTGGGGCTGCCGCTCCCCGTACACCACCGCACGGTTGCCGTCGGCGTCCCGGACGGCCAGCTTCGCGCCGTCCTCTTCCAAAGTCAGCTCCAGCCCCACGCCCACGCGGGGGCGTTCGCGGCGGTACAGCTCCCGCAGGCGCGGCGCCGCCGCCTTCGCGGCGGCGGCGTCTCCTTCGGTGCGTGTGCCGAACATGCTCCCGTTCCGAGCTCCAGTTAAATAACCATCTGTAAAACCAGAACGTGAAAATACATCTTGTAAAAGCCGTGTGTCATACGGTTCACCCGCCCGCGCCAGCAGACAGGCATTGACAGCCGCGGCCACATATTCCGGCGGGCGCAGCCGTCCCTCGATCTTCACACTGGCCACGCCCGCGGCGGAAAGCTGCGGCAGATGACCGATGACAGACATGTCCTTGAGGCTCAGATGATGCCCCGCGGCCGGCCCGGGCGTGCCCGATGCGTCGAAGGGCAGACGGCACGGCCCCGCGCATCCGCCCCGGTTGCCGCTGCGCCCTCCCAGGAACGCACTCATATAGCACTGGCCCGAAACGCTCATGCACAGCGCGCCGTGGACGAAGGTCTCGGTCTCAATTCCGCAGCCCGCAGTGATGCCGGCGATCTCGGACAGCGTCAGCTCACGCGCCAAAATCACGCGTGTAAAACCCAGTGCGGCCAGACGGCGCGCACCGTCCAGGCTCTGCACGCTCATCTGCGTGGAGCCGTGCAGCGCCAGGCCCGGCGCCATTCGGCGCACAAGCGCGGCCACGGCCAGATCCTGCGTGATGACGGCGTCAGCCCCGGCAGCCGCAATACCGGCCACCGCCTCGGCAAGAGCTGTCAGCTCACCGGGATACAGCGTGGTGTTCAGCGTTACATACACGCGCACGTCCCGGGCATGACAAAAAGCCACCGCCTGCCGCAGGCCTTCGGTGGTAAAATTGCCCGCCGTGCGGCGGGCATTGAAATTTTGAAGCCCGAGGTACACGGCGTCCGCTCCCGCAAAAACGGCTGCGCAGAGCATGTCGGCATTGCCGGCGGGCGCCAGTATCTCGGGCCTTGTGGAATTGCTGTGGCTCGGCATTACTTCTTCTCTTTCAAATAGCCGATCTCGCGGCGCAGGCGCTCCACCTCGCGGCGGGCCTCCTCGGCAGCCAGCTTGGCCTTGGCGGCGTCCTCCAGGTAATCCTTGATCTGCGCGCGCATGTTGTCCGCACCGCTGGTGCTCTTTTTCAGCTCGTCCAGATAACCCAGCGCGGTGATGACGGCCGCCGTCGTGACGGAAGCCGTGGGATTGCTGGCCAGCATCTGTGTCATATCAGAATCCAGCTTTTCAGCCAGAGACAGCACATATTCCTCGGTATCCGTCGTAGCGATGACGTAATTGGAACCGCAAATTTCAAGCTTGATCTTGTTTGCAGGCATCTTGTGTGAAACCCCTTCCTGACGATACGTCCTGTTTTATACCCATTATAAACGAATTGCCCGAAGATAGAAAGTGGATTTTTGAAACTTTTTATAAAAAAACGTATTTTGTTGAAGTAGGGCCCAAAAAATACTATAATATATAACGTGTGGGATGATTTTTCCGTCTGGCCGCGCCCTGCATGTGCGCGGTTTTTCATTCCCCCTGAAAAGAGGAGTAGATGATTTTGAACACCAGATATACCAAAAAAGAATTTGAAAAGCTGCTGACTGAAAAGCTGTTCAATGAATTCGCCATCGACATCGCGTCGGCAACGGACGAACAGATCTACCGCGCGCTTGCACTCATTGCACGGGGCATGCTCAGCGAAAAGCGCAAGCGCTTTATCGCGCGCACCTACGGCGCCAACGGCAAGCAGGTGTATTACCTGTGCATGGAATTTCTGATGGGCCGCAGCCTGAAGACCAGCCTGCTTAATCTGGGCCTGTGCGGCGTGGCGGACGAGGTGCTGCGGGATTACAGCATGAAGCTGGACAATATCTACGAGCAGGAGCCGGACGCGGGCCTGGGCAACGGCGGCCTGGGCCGTTTGGCCGCGTGCTATCTGGACGGTATGGCCACCGACGATATCCCCGGCACGGGCTATTCCATCCTGTACGAATACGGCATCTTCAAGCAGAAGATCGTGGACGGCTGGCAGCAGGAACGCGCCGACAACTGGCTGCCCGGCGGCGGCGTGTGGCTGAAAAGCCATCCGGACCAGGCCGTGGAGGTGCGCTTTGACGGAGAGATCGAGGAGAGCTGGGACGGCGTATACCACCATGTGGAGCACAAAAACTATTCCAGCGTCATCGCCGTACCCAGCGACATGTATGTGGCCGGGTACGATTCCAACGGCGTTTCCCAGCTGCGCCTGTGGCAGGCCAAGGCGCCCGGCTTCGATATGGACAGCTTCAACGCGGGCGAGTACGGCAGCGCCATCACCAAGAGCGCCAACGCCGAGCTCATCAGCAAGGTGCTGTACCCCAACGACAACCACATCGAGGGCAAGATCCTCCGTCTGCGCCAGCAGTATTTCCTGTCTGCCGCGTCCATCGGGGATATCGCCAAGAACCACCTGTCCCAGTACGGCACGCTGGAAAACCTGCCGGATAAGGTCGCCATCCACGTCAACGACACCCACCCCACGCTGGCCATTCCGGAGCTGATGCGCATTCTTTTGGACGAATGCGGCTATACTTGGGAAAAAGCCTTTGATATCACCCGCCGCACCTTCGCCTACACCAACCACACCGTCATGAGCGAAGCGCTGGAAAAGTGGAACGAGGATATTTTTAAAAAGACGTTGCCGCGCATTTACCAAATCTGCGTGGAGCTGGACCACCGCTGCCGCGCCGACCTGGAGCGCACCTTCCCCGGCGACGAGGGCAAGATCAACTACATGGCCGTTTTGGGCGACGGCCAGGTGCGCATGGCCAACATCTGCTGCTATGTGTGCCATTCCATCAACGGCGTGTCTCAGCTGCACAGCGAGATCATCAAGCAGAGCGTGTTCCACGACTATTTCCTGTACAGCCCCGAAAAATTCACCAACGTGACCAACGGCATCGCTTACCGCCGCTGGCTTCTGGCCGCCAATCCGGGCCTGACGGGCCTTCTGGAGGACACCATCGGCCCCGGCTTCAAAAAGGATGCGTCCGAGCTGAAAAAGCTGGAGAAATTCAAGGCGGACAAAAAAGTGCTCAGCGCTCTGGAGGATGTGAAGGACGCCAACAAGGTGATCTTCGCCCAGCATCTGAAGAAGGTCACCGGGCAGGAGATCGACCCGCACACACTGTTCGACGTGCAGGTCAAGCGCATGCACGAGTATAAGCGCCAGCATCTGAACGCGCTGAACATCGCGGCGCAGTACCTGTATATCAAGAACAACCCCAACGCGGACGTGGTTCCCAAAACGTATATCTTCGGAGCAAAGGCCGCGCCGGGCTACTATATGGCCAAGCAGATGATCCGCCTGATCTGCAAGCTGGGCGCGCTCATCGACGCGGACCCCATGGTGCGTGAAAAGCTGCGCGTGGTGTATCTGGAGGACTACAACGTCACCACCAGCGAGCGTCTGATGCCCGCCAGCGAAGTGAGTGAGCAGATCAGCCTTGCGGGCACCGAGGCCTCCGGCACGGGCAATATGAAGTTCATGCTGAACGGCGCGGTAACGCTGGGCACGCTGGACGGCGCGAATGTAGAGATCGCAGAGGCCGCCGGCAGGGAAAACGAGATCATCTTCGGCATGCTGACGCCCGAGGTGAACGACCTGAAGCGCTTCGGCTACCATCCCTCCGGCTTCATCAACAATTGCCCCGAGGCTGCCGAGGTGCTGGCATTTCTGGAGCGCGGCTGGGGCGGCGAGAGCTTCCATGAGATCGTGAACAACCTGCGCACCAGCGACCCATATATGGTGATGGCCGATTTTGCCGATTACCGCCGCGCCCAGAACGACCTGAGCGGGCTGTACCGAGACCGCGGCGTGTGGAACCGCATGAGCCTGATGAACATTGCCAACGCAGGCATTTTTTCAGCCGACCGGGCGGTGAACGATTACGCCCGCGATATCTGGCACGTAAAGCCCATCAAATAGATCCGCCCGCCGCATCCGTCCGTGCGTTTCCGCCCGGATGTCTGCGGACGCGACCAGCGCCCGCCAAATAAAACTGCATGGGAGCAATCGGAATGCCCGTGACCATTTTCAACAGCCAGGACACTTTTTACAAGACCCCTTTCGGTGCGGTCCGCGCCGGAGAGACCGTTGCCTTTACGCTGACGGTTCCCGTGGAGTTCGGCTGCACCACACCCTATCTGCTTTTCAACAGGGACGGCGAACAGCCGTCCCTGTTCCCGCTCCAAAAACAATACTTCCGCAACGGTATGGACGTGTTCTCCACTACGATACAGCCGCAGGAGCCAGGGCTCTATTTCTATTATTTTGACCTTTACACCGGCTACCGCAAACTATACGCCGGGCAGCTTGGCGAGGCATATGTTACAACAGGCGACGGCGAGGCCTGGCAGCTGACGGTATACGAAAAGGATTTTCAGACTCCAAGCCATCTGCGCGGCGGCGTCATTTACCAGATCTTTCCGGACCGCTTCTTTGAAAGCAACCCTCATGCTACCATGCCCTATGCCGACCGCATCTACCGCCCGGACAAGCGCAGTGAACCCTATTTCTGGCCAAACGAACAGCATGAGGGCTATTTGAACATGGACTATTACGGCGGAGACCTGCCTGGCATCCGCAAAAAGCTGACGTACCTCGCCAGCCTTGGTGTGACATGCATCTACCTCAACCCCATCTTCGAAGCCCACGCCAACCACCGTTACAACACCGCGGACTACCGCAAGGTGGACCCGGTTCTGGGGACCAACGAGGATTTTGCAGAGCTGTGCCGCGCCGCCAAAGCCCGCGGCATCGACGTCGTGCTGGACGGCGTGTTCAGCCACACCGGTTCGGATTCCGTCTACTTCAACCGCGAGGGCCGCTACGCCTCCTTCGGCGCATGGCAGGGACCGGACAGCCCGTACCGCCGCTGGTACGATTTTTCACCGAACTATCCCCACGGCTACCGCTGCTGGTGGGGCTTTGAAACGCTGCCCGAGGTGAATGAAGAGGACCGCTCCTACCGTGAGTTCATCTGCGGGGAGGGCGGCGTCATCGACTATTGGCTCGGCCTGGGGGCTTCCGGCTTTCGCCTGGATGTGGCCGACGAGCTGCCCGATGATTTTATTGAGGAGATCCGCCGCGCCGTCAAGCGTCACGGCAGCGAAAAATATCTGCTGGGCGAAGTGTGGGAGGACGCCACCAACAAGTGGAGCTACGGCCGCCGCCGCACCTACCTGCTGGGAAAAGGCCTGGATGCGGTAATGAATTATCCGTTCAAGGACGCTACGCTGGCTTTTGTGAAAGGCGGCGACGCCCGCACAGCCGCCCACGACATCATGCGTATCTGCGAGCACTACCCCGCCCCGGCACTGCATGTGCTGATGAACTTCATGTCCACCCACGATACCGTGCGCGCCATTACCGCCATCGCGGGCGAGAGCTGCGAGGGCCGTGACCGATACTGGCAGAGCGCGCGCCGCCTGACGCCCGAGCAGTATGAAAACGGCCGCCGCCTGATGACGCTGGCCTATGCGATGATCTTTACGCTGCCGGGCATCCCCAGCATCTACTATGGCGACGAGATCGGCATGCAGGGATACAAGGACCCGTTCAACCGTGCCTTTTTCGATTGGGAAAGCCGGGAAACGCGCATCCGCCCCGTGCTGCAAAACCTTGCCGCCCTGCGCAAAAGCTGCCCCGCTTTTGCCGACGGAACGCTGGCCGTCACCCAGGCACAGGGCGGCGTGCTGTGCTACGAGCGCCGCGCCGAAGCCGCCGTGGCTGCCGTGTGCATCAACCGGACCGAACAGCAGGTGCGCACCGTGCTTCTGGGACGTACCGTCGAAGTGCAGCCCTGCAGCTTTGCCGTTGTGACCGACCCGGAATGAGCTTTTCACAATACATCCGGCCTCATAATATGCAAAAACCGCGTTAGGGAAAACCTGACGCGGTTTTTGCATTTGCCCTGCTCCGTTCATCCTCAGCCCGGCGTGCCCCGGGTAAAGGACTGCTCGGCGCGCAGCGTGCCAGAGCCGTCGTACCAGCGCGCGGTGAGCGCGTTGCCTGTCTCGTCCAACACGAACACGATGTAGGAGCCGTCGTCCTGCACCCAGCATTGTACGCCTCCGTCCATCATCGTGCCCAGCGTATAATCGGTTCCGTCAAAAAAAGATTCATCCAGCAGAACGGCCCCGCCTGCGCCATCTACCCACGCGCCGCGCATCTGCCGCGCCAGCGACGGCTCTTCCGGAGCGTTTTCACCGTACAGCTCCAGCAGCAGCGCACTGCGCTCCTCGTCCCAGAAGGTATAACAGCCATCCGCTGTCGGGTCCTCGCCGTTCAGATACGAATAAAAATCCACGACCCACGTGTATGTGTCCGACACTGCAAACACGCACACCAGCACTGTATCACCCATAATCCATGAGGCGTCGGCGTATTCGGTGCCGTCGGCGTCCGGCTCGTAATCCGTGTACCATTGTACATCCTCGGCCGCCGCAAACAGCTCGTCCAGTGTGCGGGCGTCGCTGTAAAACAGGTGTGAACCGCGCAGCCGTTCTTCCAGCGTGCCGCCCGCGGCCTGTGCGGGGATATAGCCGTTGAGCAAAGCCTGGTCGCTGCCCTCGCCCCAGTGCGCTTCCAGCGCATCCGATACCGCCGCTCCGTAATGCTCCGTGCCGTAGGTGGCGTTGTCATCCGGCAGCGCCTGCGGCACGCTCTGTGCATAAGGCAGCGTGCCCGGTGCCTGATGTTGCTGCGCATCCTGCATGGCGGCGGGAAGCAGCGCTGCGACCAGCGCCACAACGGCGATGATATAAACGCCCACCCAGGCTGCCGCTCCGCCGACGACTGCGCCCGTATGCGCCGGAACGGCCGGATCACCGTGCTGCTGCTCAAAATACCGGCGGTTAAAGGTCACGCCGTTGTAAATGCTCAGTGCAATGCCCCAGACGCTCACGCCCAGGGACAGCAGCAGGATCGCGGCGATCCACACGAAAAACGCCTGCGTCGGCTCTGCGGCCCGGCCGCCGTAGCCGGCCAGCTCCACACACAGCTTTCCAAAAAAGGAAAGGCTCACGCCCAGCACGGCCAGCAGCGCCAGCCAATAGGGCAGATATGTGCGCGCAAACCGTTTGTAACAGCCGCGGTAAAGCTGATGGAACGGCCCCAGAAAGAATGCCGCCGCATTGAAGCGGCCTCTTCCGCCCGCAGCGATGTCTGCAAATTCCCGTGCGTAATAGGGCGAAACGACCCGGCCCAGCCCGGCGCCGGGTTGGAGCATGCCGTAGACACAGCCCTCCGCTTCCTGCGGGGAATACCTCTGTACAGGCGCGCTGTATGCGCCCTGCGGCGCATATGCGGGCTGCACCGGCCGCGCCTGCTGCTCCGGCGGCTCCACGCGCCCACCGCAGTTTGGGCAGTATTCGTACCCGTCCTTCAGCCTTTGTCCGCAATATCTGCATTCCATTTTTATGCCTCCCGTGCGCCGGGCCGCGGTGCCCTTTGTTCACAGATTTCCTGTTTTTGAAAGTTTTCTCGCCCAAACGCCGTATAATTCTAGAAGATATTATATACTACGCCGTGCACCGCCGCAAGCCGCCGGTTGCTGCGGCGCGCGGGAGCGCCTGCGCGAGAACCGTTGAAAGCATTCCGCATGCCTGCCGGGCCCCCGGCGGCCTATATAAATAGGTATAAAAGCGCCTGGCGGGCCGGTTTTCGGGCGGCGCGGCCCGGCCTCGCCCGGCGTTCCCCGGGTTTGATTGGGGCAGTAGCTTTGAAAAAAACGCCCCCCAAGGCCAAAACCGGGCGAAACCGGCTTTTTTTGGACTTTGTCAATCCTTTGACAAATATGGTACAATAAGAGCAAGCAGAAACCCAAACGGCACAGCCAAAAGCCCGGCTTGGCTTCTGCGGCGAAGGTCGACCGGACACCCGGCCGCAGCGTACGCCCGTACATGGTGCGCGGCGCGGCGGCAACCACGGCTGCGTTACACGGACGCGGCAGAAAGGCAGGTAAACACATTATGGCATTTACAATTTCTTCCCTGGTCTGGCTGATACTGCTCATCGCGTTCGTCGTCGTGGAGGCGCTGACGGTGAGCCTTGTCAGCATCTGGTTTGCCGCCGGGGCGGTGGCTGCGCTCATCGTCTCGGGGTTCACTTCCTCGTGGCTGGTGCAGTTCGCGGTGTTTGCGGTGGTAAGCGCCGTGGCCCTGGCCGCGACGCGCCCGCTGGTGAAAAAGCGCATGACCGCGCGCCGTGTGCCCACCAACGCGGACATCAACGTCGGCCGCAAGGCACAGGTTCTCGTTGAGGTCACGCCCGACGTTACGGGCCGTGTACGGCTGGACGGCGTGGACTGGAACGCCCGCAGCGAACAAACCATTCCCGCGGGCTCCCTGTGCGTGGTGCTGAGCGTGGACGGCGCAACGCTGACCGTGCGCCCCGACACCGCCACTGCGGCGGTATGACCCCCTGTATTCTGTTTCCGTCTTGACGGAACGTATAAAACACCCAATTTAAAGGAGGACTATCATGCTGATTCTGTTTCTGATTCTAATTGTGCTGGCGCTCGTGATCCTCATCGCGAACATCGCCATCGTTCCCCAGGCTTATTCCTATGTTGTAGAGCGCCTGGGCGTGTACTATACCACATGGGAGGCAGGCTTCCATTTCAAAACGCCGTTTGTCACGCGCATCGCCAAAAAAGTCTCCCTCAAGGAGCAGGTCGTGGACTTTAAGCCCCAGCCTGTGATCACCCGCGATAACGTGACCATGCAGATCGACACCGTGGTGTTCTTCCAGATCACCGACCCGAAGCTGTTTACCTACGGCGTGGAGCGCCCGCTCTCCGCCATTGAGAACCTGTCCGCCACCACGCTGCGCAACATCATCGGCGACATGGAGCTGGACCACACCCTCACCAGCCGTGACACCATCAACACCAAGATCACGGCCATTCTGGACGAAGCCACCGACAAATGGGGCATCAAGGTGAACCGCGTCGAAGTGAAAAACATCATCCCGCCAGCAGAGATTCAGGACGCCATGGAAAAGCAGATGAAGGCGGAACGCCAGCGCCGTGAGAGCATCCTGCGCGCCGAGGGCGAAAAGAAGAGCGCCATCCTTGTGGCCGAAGGCGAAAAAGAAAGCGCTATCCTGCGTGCCGACGCCGTGCGCGAGCAGCGCATCCGCGAGGCCGAAGGTGAAGCACAGGCGCTGATGACCGTTCAGAAGGCCCTGGCCGATTCCATCCGCCTGCTGAACGACGCGGCCCCCACCGACAAGGTGCTGGCCATCAAGAGCCTGGAAGCCCTGCAGAAGGTTGCCGACGGCAAGGCCACGAAGCTCATCATTCCCAGCGAGATCCAGAACCTGACCGGCCTGCTGGCTGCGGCCAAGGAGACCGTGACCGACGCGAAATAACGCGCCGGGGCCCAAAGCATCGTAAGCCCGGATCACGGGGCGGCGCGGTGTGCGCGCGGAAAAGTGCACGCACCGCGCCCTTTTTGTACCCGGAACCGGTTTTCACTTTCATCCAATGCACCAAAAGAGGAGGTTTTTTGCTGTGATCGTATGGATCATTGCGGCCGTTGCCGTACTGTTCATCGTGCTGGTCTTCGTCACGGGCTACGTAAAAGCGTCCCCGGACACCGCTTACATCATCTCGGGCCTGCGCAAAACGCCGAAGGTCCTCATCGGCAAGGCGGGCGTCAAAATACCGTTTTTTGAAAAAAAGGACGAGCTGAGCCTGCAGCTCATCCCCATCGACGTCAAAACATCCAGCGCCGTGCCTACGGCGGATTACATCAACATCAAGGTGGACGCCGCCGTCAATGTGAAGATCAGCGATACGCCCGACCTGCTGAACCTCGCGGCACAGAACTTTCTGAACCGCAAGGTAGACTACATTGCCAGCGTGGCCCGTGAGGTTCTGGAGGGCAACATGCGCGAGATCGTGGGCAAAATGGAGCTGCAGGAGATGGTTTCCGACCGCCAGAAATTCGCCAACCTGGTGAAAGAAAACGCCGAGCCGGACCTGGCCGCCATGGGCCTTGACATCGTCAGCTTCAACGTACAGAACTTCGTGGACGACAGCGCCGTCATCGAGAACCTGGGTGTGGACAATATCGTCAAGATCCAGAAAAACGCGGCCATTTCCCGCGCCGTGAGTGAGAAAGAGATCGCCAAGGCACGCGCCATCGCCCAGAAGGAAGCCAACGACGCCGAGGTCGCCGCCGCACAGGAGATCGCGGAGAAAAAGACGGAGCTTGCCATCCGGCAGGCCGAGCTGCAGAAGGCCACCGACACCAAAAAGGCCGAGGCCGACGCGGCGTACCGCATCCAGGAGGAGCAGCAGCGCAAATCCATTGAGATCACCACGGCTGAAGCCAACATCGCCAAGCAGGAGAAGGAGATCCTGCTCAAGCAGAAGGAAGCCGAGGTCATGGAGCAGTCCCTGGATGCCCAGGTACGGAAAAAGGCCGAAGCCGAGCGCTTTGCCCGCCAGCAGAAGGCAGACGCCGAGCTGTACGAGCGCCAGCGCGAGGCGGAGGCCAAAAAATACGAGCAGGAACAGCAGGCCGAGGCTATGAAGGTACAGGCCGAGGCTGAAAAATTCGCCCGTGCCCAGGAAGCTGAGGGCATCCGCGCCAAGGGGCTGGCTGAGGCGGAGGCCATCCGTGCCAAAGCTGTGGCGGAGGCCGAGGGCATTGAGAAAAAAGCCGAAGCCATGACGAAGATGGGCAAGGCCGCCGTGCTGGAGATGTATTTCAACGCCCTGCCCGACGTGGTGAAAAACGCCGCCGAGCCGCTGACGAAAGTGGATAAAATCACCATGTACGGCGACGGCAACAGCGCCAAGCTGACACGGGACATCATGCAGACCGTTACCCAGGTGACGGACGGCCTGAAAGAGAGCACCGGCGTGGACCTGCAGAGCGTGCTTTCCGGCTTTTTGGGCGGCAAGCTCGCGGATGCCGCCCAGCCCGCGCCCGCCGCACCGTCCAAGCCTCCCCGCGCCCCGAAGCAGAACGCCGGCACACCGGCCGAATAACGCGCTCCGCTCTTTCCCCGCGCCTATCCGGCGCGGGGACTTCTGTTTTTCGGCTCCGCTTGTGCCCTTTCGCCCAAACACACGGATAAAAACATCGAAAAATCGGCAAAAATGCACATTGTAATTGTCACGGTATTTCGGTAGAATAAAAACGTATTCTTCACAGTTTGTTAACATGTTTCAATATAACGCCGGCGATATGGGCCGGCAGTCTCTACCGGGCAAGCCGTAAACCGTCCCGACTATTGAAACAGCACGCCGCAGCTCTGCGGCCTTTGCTGTTTTATGGCGGGCTCGTTTGCCCGCCTTTTTCTTTTGTTGCGAACGGGGACGTCCCTGTTTCAGCTTAAAATTACCGAGGAGGAATATCATGGAAAAGCTCTTTCATCTGAAAGAAAACGGTACCAACGTGAAGACCGAAGTCATGGCTGGTATCACCACGTTCCTTGCGATGGCGTACATCCTGGCCGTGAACCCCAGCATGCTGGGCGACGCGGGCATGAACAGCCAGGGCGTCTTTATGGCGACTGCCCTTGCGGCGGCGGTGGCCACCATCGTGATGGCCCTTCTGGCCAACTATCCCATCGCGCTGGCTTCCGGCATGGGCCTGAACGCCTATTTTGCCTACACCATCTGCCTGGGCGAGCTGGCGGACCAGGCCAATCCCTGGCAGATCGCCCTCACCGCCATCCTGGTGGAAGGCATTATCTTCATCATTCTTTCCGCGTTCAAGTTCCGTGAGACGCTGGTCAACTGCATCCCCGAGAACCTGAAATACGGCATCACCACGGGCATCGGCCTGTTCATCACATTCATCGGCCTGCAGAACGCCGGCATCGCCGCGGCGGACGCCTCCACGAAGGTGGCTCTGGGCGACATCGCCCAGCCGCAGGTCGCGCTCGCGCTCATCGGCGTGATCATCATCGGCCTGATGCTGTACTTCAATGTCAAGGGCGCCATTCTCTGGGGCATCCTCATCACGTGGGGGCTGGGCATCATTGCGCAGTTCACGGGCTGGTATGCGGTGAACCCCGAGGCCGGCGTGTATTCGCTGCTGCCCTCCGGCTCGTTCCTGCCCAACTTTGCGGCGCTGGGCGACACCGCGTTCAAATTCGACTTCAGCTTCATGCTGAACAACACCGTTGAATTTGCAGTTATCGTGTTCGCGTTCCTGTTCGTTGACCTGTTCGACACCGTGGGCACGCTCATCGGCGTTGCCGCAAAGGGCAACATGCTGGATAAGGACGGCAAGCTGCCCCGCGTGGGCCGCGCTTTGATGGCCGACGCCATCGGCACCGTGGCGGGCGCCTGCCTGGGCACCTCCACCGTCACCAGCTATGTGGAAAGCTCCGCCGGCGTGGCCGAGGGCGGCCGCACGGGCCTCACCTCTCTCACCACGGCCGCGATGTTCATCCTCTCGCTGTTCCTGTGGCCCGTGTTCGGCGCCATCCCCAGCTTCGCCACTGCTCCGGCGCTCATCATCGTGGGCCTGTTCATGATGTCCAGCGTGCTGAAGGTGAAGTTCGAGGGCGATATGGCCGACGTGCTGGGCGCTTTTGTGGCCATCATCATGATGCCGTTCACCTATTCCATCGCCAACGGCATCATGTTCGGCATCCTGACATGGATGTTCCTGAAGATCTTCCGCGGCAAGGTCAAGGACATCCACCCCGTGATGTGGGTCGTGTTCGCGCTGTTCGTGCTGCGCATCGTCACGCTCTGCTTCTAAAATTCAGGCACTTTTCGCCCCGGCTTTGCGCCGGGGCGTTTTTTGTGCATTACAGCCCGTTTGCATGCAGTTTGCACGCGCCGATTTGTTAATTAAATATCAGCCGAATGCTTGCGAAAAAGCCGGGAAAATACTATAATAAGAAAAGACGTGGCATATTGCCCGCGCAAGACCGAAAGACAATCAAAAAGCCGCAGGAAAGGGAGAGTTACGCATATGAGCACTCTTGGCAAAAAGACAGTTGAAGATATTGAGGTAAAGGGCAGAAACGTTCTGGTCCGCTGCGATTTCAACGTCCCCATGAAGGACGGCGTCATCACCAATGACAACCGCATCGTGGCCGCTCTGCCCACCATTAAAAAGCTGATCGAGAACGGTGGCCGGGTCATTCTGTGCAGCCATCTGGGTAAGCCCAAGAACGGTCCCGAGGAAAAATTCAGTCTCGCGCCCGTCGCCGTGCGCCTCTCCGAACTGCTTGGCAAGCCCGTCGTGTTTGCCAATGACGACAATGTGGCGGGCGAAAATGCCAAAGCCGCCGTTGCCGCAATGCAGGACGGCGATGTTGTGCTGCTGCAGAACACCCGTTTCCGCAAGGAAGAAACCAAAAATCTGCCCGAGTTCTCCAAAGACCTGGCCGATCTGGTGGGTACGGACGGCGCCTATGTAAACGACGCTTTTGGCTCCGCACACCGCGCCCACTGCTCCACCGCCGGCGTTACCGACTACATCAAGGACACCGCTGTGGGCTACCTGATGGAGAAAGAGATCCGTTACCTGGGCAACGCCGTCAACGACCCTGTGCGCCCGTTCGTGGCCATCCTGGGCGGCGCGAAAGTCGCCGATAAGCTGAACGTCATTGAAAACCTGCTGAACAAGGTGGACACGCTGATCATCGGCGGCGGCATGGCTTATACGTTCCTGGCCGCCAAGGGCTGCGAAGTCGGCAAATCTCTTGTGGACCTGGAGAAGGTGGATTACTGCAAGGATATGCTGAAGAAGGCCGAGGAAAAGGGCGTTTCCCTGCTGCTGCCGGTAGACACCACCGTGGCTTCCGCCTTCCCCGACCCCATCGACGCGGAGATTGCCGTCGAAGTGGTGGATTCGGACAAGATCCCGGCCGACATGATGGGCCTTGACATCGGCCCCAAAACGATGGAGCTGTTTGCCGGCGCGGTGAAGAGCGCCAAGACCGTTGTGTGGAACGGCCCCATGGGCGTGTTCGAGAACCCGGTTCTGGCCGCCGGCACCAAGGCGGTAGCGAAAGCCCTGGCTGAAACAGACGCCACCACGGTCATCGGCGGCGGTGACAGCGCGGCTGCCGTGATGCAGCTGGGCTATGCCGACAGGATGACGCACATCTCCACGGGCGGCGGCGCCAGCCTGGAATACCTGGAGGGCAAAGAGCTGCCCGGCATCGCCTGCATCGCGGGCGCATAAGACTCTTTTGCAGGGGCGGCGGGAATCCCGCCTGCCCCTGCGGTTTTTCTCCGGCGGGACGCCGGGCAATATCTTTCAGAACGGAGAATATACGATGAACAAAGCAAAACGCAAAGCCGTCATTGCCGGCAACTGGAAAATGAATAAGACCGCCACCGAGGCCGCGTCTCTCATCGACGCGCTCGTTCCCGCCGTACAGGGAGCGGGCTGCGACGTTGTCATCTGCACGCCGTTCACCAGCCTCTGCACGGCCGTGGAAAAATGCGCCGGCACCAACATCGGTGTGGGCGCAGAAAACGTGCATTTTGAAAAATCCGGCGCATTCACGGGCGAGATATCTGCGGATATGCTGATGGATCTGGGCGTGAAATATGTCATCACCGGTCACTCTGAGCGCCGCCAGTACTTTGCCGAAACGGACGAGACCGTCAACAAGCGTACCAAAGCCGCTTTGGCCGCGGGCCTGACGGTGATCGTGTGTGTGGGCGAGAGCCTGGCCCAGCGTGAGCAGGGCGTGACCGAGGAGCTTGTGCGCATGCAGACGAAGATCGCGCTGGGCGGCGTTTCCGCTGAAGAAATGGCCCGCGTCATCATCGCTTACGAGCCGGTGTGGGCCATCGGCACGGGGCGCACCGCCACGGCGGACCAGGCGCAGGAAGTCTGCGCGGCCATCCGCAAGGTGGTGGGTGAGCTGTACGGCGAGGCAGTGGCCGAGGCCACGACCATCCAGTACGGCGGCAGCATGAACGCCGCCAACGCCGATGAGCTGCTGAGCAAGCCTGATGTGGACGGCGGCCTCATCGGAGGCGCCTCCCTGAAGCCTGCGGACTTTGCCGCCATCGTTGCCGCGGCAGGCAAATAATTTTCCGCTGCTCTTTTTGCAAAACAGCGCTGCCCGCGCGGCGCATCCCCATTCAATTTCTTTTTTCAGAAAGGAACCATCTATGAAAAAACCTCTGCTTCTCTGCATTCTGGACGGCTTCGGCTGGGTGCCCGACCAAACCTACGGCAACGCCATCCTTGCCGCCAGGACGCCCAACCTGGATAAGCTGTTCGCGCAGTATCCTTACACCACCATCGGCGCTTCCGGTATGAACGTCGGTTTACCAGACGGCCAGATGGGCAACAGCGAGGTGGGCCACACGAACATCGGCGCAGGCCGTATCGTGTATCAGGAGCTCACTCGCATCACCAAAGACATCCAGGACGGCGGCTTTTTTGAAAATCCGGCCCTGCTGGGCGCAGTAAAGAACGCTGCGGCGGACGGTAAGGCACTGCATCTCATCGGCCTGCTCTCCAACGGCGGTGTCCACAGCCACAACGAGCATCTGTATGCGCTGTTGGAGCTGGCAAAGCGCGGCGGCGTAAAGGATGTTTACGTCCATGCCATTATGGACGGCCGCGATGTGCCGCCCGATTCCGGCAAGGGGTTCATTGAAGAGCTGGAAGCCAAAATGGCCGAGATCGGCGTGGGCAAGATCGCCACCGTCACGGGCCGCTATTACGCCATGGACCGCGACAACCGCTGGGACCGTGTGGAAAAGGCCTACGCCGCCATGGTATACGGCGAAGGCGTGCACGGCACACCGGAAGAAGTGATGAAAAAAAGCTATGCGGACGGCGTGACGGACGAATTCGTCGTGCCCGCCGTGACCTGTGAAGGCGGCCGCGTATCCGCCGGGGACAGCGTGGTGTTCTTCAATTTCCGCCCGGACCGCGCGCGGGAGATCACCCGCACCTTTGTAGATGATGCATTTGCAGGCTTCGAGCGCCGGAACGGCCGTTTCCCTCTGTACTATGTGTGCTTCACCCAGTATGACGCCACGATGCCCAATGTGGAAGTCGCGTTCCATCCGCAGAGCCTGAACAACGTTATGGGCGAATATCTGGCCAAAAACGGCAAAACGCAGCTGCGCATTGCTGAGACGGAAAAATATGCCCATGTGACATTCTTCTTCAACGGCGGCGTGGAGGCCCCGTTTGAAGGTGAGGACCGCGCGCTGATTCCCAGCCCCAAGGTGGCCACCTACGACCTGCAGCCCGAGATGAGCGCATATCTGGTGGCTGACGAATGCGTCAAGCGTATCGAAAGCGACCAATACGACGTCATCATCCTGAACTTTGCAAACTGCGATATGGTGGGCCATACCGGCGTGTTCGAAGCAGCCGTCAAGGCCGTGGAGGCTGTGGACGCCTGTGCGGGCAAAGTGATCGGCGCGGTTTTGGCCAAGGGCGGCGCGGTGCTGCTGACGGCAGACCACGGCAACGCCGACAAAATGTACGATCCAGACCCCGAGCACCCCTTCACCGCACACACCACGAATCCCGTGCCTTTCCTGGTTGCAGGCGTGGAAAATGCAAAGCTGCGCGAAGGCGGCGTTCTGGCGGACATCGCCCCCACGATGCTCAAGATCATGGGCCTGCCCCAGCCCGAAGAGATGACGGGCAAAAGCATCCTCGAATAAGCTGTGCCGTACAAAAAGCCCCGTGTCCGTCCGGACGCGGGGCTTTCTCGCTTCACACGGTATTTCTTCTGTCATGCATAAGACATGGAATCCACGATGGCGCGCATCGTCTGCTGCGTCACATGGCCGGATAACGTATACCGCACGCCGTCTGCCACGAATACCGCTGCACACTCCGGCTTCAGGCCGCTT
This sequence comes from Ruthenibacterium lactatiformans, assembly GCF_000949455.1. Taxonomy (GTDB): domain Bacteria; phylum Bacillota; class Clostridia; order Oscillospirales; family Ruminococcaceae; genus Ruthenibacterium; species Ruthenibacterium lactatiformans. Next base: position 21,115 of record NZ_JXXK01000003.1, read on the forward strand.
CCGGCCGTGCCTGGCGCCGTATCCACCAGCAGGTTCACCGTATGGCCCCCGGCGGAAGTGAACGTGTCCGCATAAGCATAATAGCCCAGATAATCCGTGTCAAAGGGCTGCTGCGCCTCATCTGAGACCCATTCCAGCGTCAGGTCCACAGGCGTCTGGTACACCGTGCCCGCCGTCCAGGAGTAGTAGTCGTATTCGTCCTGCCAGACAAGGTCCCTCAAGTCGCCCACCAGGTACGCCTTTGCCTTTACGATCTGGTATTCCCCTCCGAAATTTTTATAGCTCACGCGCGTATACGGATTTTCCCGGGCGCCCTCCGCCCAGAGGAACGGCACGCCCAAAGCCCGGGAAAGCGCGTCCAGTCCCTCCGCCTGCTGCTCCGTACCGTCCGCCGGGCCTCCTGTATCCGCGGTTTCCACCATGGTCATGGGCTCCAGCGGCGGCAGCTCCCGTCCATTGACGTTCATGCCGAACAGTCGGGCCGCTGCCAGCGCTGTTGCGCCGCCCAGCACGCATACAGCCGCCAGCAGGGCTGCTGCCCGGCGCACGCGGCTCCGGCGGGCAGGCCGGGCGCAAAGCGCATCGTATACCGTTTCCGGAAGATGCTGTCCGGCCAGCCTTGTGTCGATCGCCTGTCTGATCTTTTCCATCTTCACTGCTCCTCCAATTCTTTTTTCAACTGCTGCCGCGCGCGCCGGAGCCGCTGATACACAGCGTCCTCGCGTATGCCAAGCACCGCGGCCGTCTCGGCGGCGGTCATGTCCTGATAATAATACAGCAGCACGGCGGCACGGTATTTTTGCGGCAGCCGCCCGATGGCCCGGATCAGCGCCATATGTGTATCCGCCTCCGGGTACGGGTCCGCCCCGGACGGCTCCGGCAGCTCCTGCGCCCGGCGGAACCACTGGGTGCGCAGCTCGTTTTTACAGCGGTTCACAGCGATGCGCATAAGCCACGCCTTTTCCGAATCTGTCCGCGCCAGCGCACCGTATTTGCGTGCGGCCTGCAAAAAAGTCTCCTGCGCCACGTCTTGGGCCAAATGATAATCTTTGAGATACACGCAGCACATGCGCACCACGCTGTCGCCGTATTCCCGCGCCAGCCGCAGCAGCACGGCGTTTTGTTCCGTGTTCTGCACCCCGCGTTCCCCCTTTCCATCTATAAGACACATCGGCCGGGCCAAACCTGACAAAATTTTTGCATTGGGCGTGTTGTCACCTTTGTTTTTCCACCAAAAAGCCCCGCGGCTCAAAATGAGCCGCGGGGCGACCAAGATACGGAAACGCGCAAAAAATACTATTCGCAGGCCTGCTCCAGCAGGGCAGCCAGCCGTGCCGCGTCCACCGGGCGCCCCGGCTCCGGCGCGCTCTGAATGGCGCGGCGCAACGAGGTCTCATCGGTATAGATGCGCGCGTCGCGCACGCCCACACGCGCATTCTTGTTGGCAAAATATACAAAGCTGTGTACAGGGCACGCCTGCTTTGCATCGGCAAGAAGCTGCTCCATCAGCTTGTGCTGGCGTTCTGCCTGCAGCAGTGGATTTTTCATTGTTTTTGCGCCCCGGCGCTTGACCTGCGACCACCACTCCGCGTCCGTCTTACCTGTGATGACGCCGGCGTGGTTTTTTGTCTCTACGATAAACACGCCGTTTTTGCCCACGACCACCGCATCCAGCTCCATCACTTTGCCCCGCACGCGGAACACCGGGTTCACCAACACATGGTAGGCGTACGGCAGCGCGCGCAGCGCAGCCGCGGCCTGCCGCTCGCCGTCGATACCGCTTTTCAGGACTGCGCTGCGGGTGTACAACACACGGAAACACAGTGCGCCCGCCGCGGCCGCAGCCAGCGCTCCATAGGCCAGCGCGGCAGGAGGCTGCCGCTTTGCCAGCAGAGCTGTCAGATACCACGCAGCCAGCGCCGTGGGCGCAAACACACAGGCTGCCATGCCCAGCATCAGCCGGGCGCGTTTTTTTGTATTCGCGTTGCGTTTTTTATGCAGGACCGCCATTCTTTCACTCCGTCAGGAATTTATAAATCGTCGTTTCGTGATATTCCTCGCCGGGGCGCAGCTCCACAGAGGGAAATTCGGGGTGCGAGGGCGTACAGGGATAATGCTGGGTCTCCAGGCAAAAGCCCTGATACCGGCCATATATACCGCCCGTCTTACCGGGCCTCGTATCGTTTTGCAGTGAGTTGCTCGTGTACAGCTGCACGCCGGGCTGTGTGGTGTAGGTCTCCATCGTGATGCCCGTCTTTTCCGAGCGGGCCACGGCTGCCAGAGCCAGCATCCCCGGTTCCTTGTCCAGAATGAAGTTGTGGTCGTACCCGCCGCACATCTGCAGCTGGCTGTACTCCGCCTGAATGTCCCGGCCGATGGGCTTGGCCCGGGTGAAATCCATGGGGGTGCCCGCCACGGGCAGGATGCGCCCGGTGGGGCAGGTCTCGGCGTTGCCCTCTGTAAACGTGGAAGCGTTCAGACACAACGTCTGTTCCAGCATGCTGCCGCTGGATTGCCCCTCCAGGTTGAAATAACTGTGATTCGTCAGATTGATGATGGTGGGAGCGTCGGTCGTTGCCGTATAGTCCAGCACCAACGCGTTTTCGTCTGTAAGCGTATAGCGCACCGTAAGCTCCAGGTTTCCCGGAAAGCCGTCCTCTCCGTCGGGACTCACTGCCCGCAGCACCAGGCCGCCGTCCACGATGCTGCCCTTGTACACTTTCTTGGCAAATGTGCCGTGCAGATGGTTCGGCCCGTTGTTGGGTTCCAATTCATATGTTTTGCCATCCAATGTGAAGCGCGATTTCTCAATGCGGTTGGCATAGCGGCCGATGAACGCGCCGAATACGCCGCCCAATTCGTAATCCTCCAGCGTACTGTAGCCCAGCGCCACGTCACGCAGCTCACCGGTGTTGTCCTTTACCCATATATTGGTGATGACGCAGCCGTACTCGATGACAGCCACACGCATGCCCGCGGCGTTTTCCAGAATATACTGGTAAATCTCCTCGCCGTTTTGCGTCCTGCCATAATAATGGCTCGTGATAGACATCGTATGTTCCCTCCCACATTTTCCCGCGCGCGGCGGGCGCTTTCTTTCTGTTATTTTATTTTACCGCGAAATGCCGCGAAAGGCAACGCATATCTTCCCGCTTGCGCTTGTATCCGTGCGCATGATATGATAAATAGCATCCATTCTTGGGAGGACGGTTTATGGAACGAAAGGTGATCTTATATCTCGCCATGAGTCTTGACGGCTTCATTGCCGACAAAAACGGCGGCGTCGGCTGGATGGACCTCGCCAACAACGGCGAAGCCTTTGAAGGGGACTATGGTTATGCCGCCTTTTCCGCCGAAGTGGACACCGTACTGATGGGCATGACGACTTACCGCCAAATTACGCAGGAGCTCTCTCCCGGCGCGTGGCCGTATGTGGGAATGGAGTGCCAAGTGTTCACACACGGTGCACCCCCGCCGGACGCAAACGCCGTTTTTACGTCCGAGGACCCGGCAGAGGCGGTACGCCGCCTGAAAGCGCGCTCCGGGCGGAATATCTGGGTGTGCGGCGGCGCGCAGCTCGCCCGCCGGATGATGGCGCTTGACCTCATCGACGTTTACCAGCTCACGGTCATGCCGGTGATCCTGGGCGGAGGCGTCCGCCTGTTTCCCCCGGAGGGGCCCGCATTGCCTCTGCGTCTGACGAGGCATACGGTGTGCAACGGCGTGGTGGAGCTGGTATATGTGCGGCGGGACGCGCCGCCCCCCGTATGAACAAAGACCCCGCGGCGGAAACGCTCCGCTGCGGGGCCTGCTTTTGCCGTACTGTTTTTGTTGATACGGCGCGCCTTACAGCACCCGCACTGCCTCTTTCAGCTTCTGCGCTGCCAGCCTGGTCTTTTCCGCGTCGCCGAAGCCCGTCAGGCGGAAGTAACCCTCACCCTGTGCGCCAAAGCCTGCGCCCGGCGTACCCACAACGCCCGCATGCTCCAGCAGATGATCGAAGAAATCCCAGGACTTCATGCCGCCGGGGCACTGCATCCAGATATAAGGGCTGTTTTTGCCTCCGCAGTACCATATGCCGGCCTCGTCCAGCGCGGCCGCGATGACGGCAGCATTGGCCCGGTAGTAGTCGATGGCTGCTCTGGTGGCTTTTTGCCCCTCCTCCGTGAACACGGCCGCAGCCGCCCGCTGCACAATGTACGGTACGCCGTTGTATTTCGTGGTCTGGCGGCGCAGCCACATGGCATTGAGGTGCAGGCTGCCGCGCACCAGCGCCTGCGGCACTACGGTATAGCTGCACCGCGTCCCCGTAAAGCCCGCCGTTTTGGAAAACGAACAGAATTCGATGGCGCAGGTCTCGGCGCCGTTTACCTCGTAGATGCTGTGGGGCACGTCCCCGTCTGTGATGAAGCTCTCATAAGCCGCGTCGAACAGCAGCACCGCGCCGCGCTCATTCGCATAATCCACCCACGCCTGAAGCTGATCCCGGCTGTACGCCGCGCCCGTGGGGTTATTGGGGCTGCACAGGTAAATCAGGTCCGCCTGTACATCTGCCTGCGGCATGGGCAGAAAACCGTTTTCCCGCGTGGCCGCCGCATACACGATACGCCGCCCGGCCATCACATTGGTATCCACATAGACAGGATAGACGGGGTCGGGCACAAGGACGGTATTGTCTACATCGAACAGGTCCAGGATATTCCCGATGTCGCTTTTCGCACCGTCGCCCACAAAGATCTCGTTCTCCGCCAGCACAACGCCGCGCCGGGCGTAATAACGCATCAGAGCCTGCTTCAAAAAGCCGTAGCCCTGCTCGGGGCCATAGCCGTGAAAGGTTTCTTTTTTGCCCATCTCCTCCACAGCGGCGTGCAGCGCATCCACCACAGGCGCAGCCAGCGGCAGCGTCACGTCGCCGATGCCAAGGCGGATGATCTCCTGTTCCGGATGCTGCTGCGTATAGACCGCCACCTTCTTTGCGATGGTGGAAAACAGATAGCTTTCGGAAAGGTTCTTGTAGTTTTCATTGATCTTCAATTCGTATTTCCCCCTGCCTCTTGATCTGGAAAGAGCCGCCCGCCGGGCGGCCCGCCTAAGGGTATTATAACACGACACCGCGCCTGCGGCTACAACAAAAGCGCGCCTGCCGCGCTTTTGCGTGTTTCAATGCCCCGAAGCCGGTGCGCTTTGCGCGCAGGGCCGCGCAAGCGGCGGCTTTGGCGGCATTATAGCACGACGCCGCGCCTGCCGCAGTAAGCGCGTTTATTTGTCCTCGTCCTGGTAACGCAGCGCGTCCGCCACAAAGGCGCGGAACAGCGGATGGGCGCGGTTGGGACGGCTTTTGAACTCGGGATGGTACTGCACGCCTACATAAAACCGTTTGCCCGGCACCTCCACAGCCTCCACCAGCCGGCCGTCCGGCGAGGTGCCCGCCAGCACGAGGCCTGCTTCGCGCAGCGCGGTGCGGTACTCATTGTTGAACTCATAGCGGTGGCGGTGCCGCTCGCTGACCTCCTCTGCACCGTAAGCCTGCGCCATTCGCGTGCCCGGCATGATAACACAGGGGTAACGCCCCAGGCGCATGGTGCCGCCTTTTTCGTCCAGAGCCTTCTGGTCGGGCATAAGGTCGATGACAGAATGCGCGCCCACGGGATCGAATTCAGAGGAGTTTGCGTCCGCATAGCCCAGCATGCTGCGTGCATACTCGATGACAGCGATCTGCATGCCCAGACAGATGCCGAAATAGGGCTTGCCCTGCGTGCGGGCATAATGGGCGGCATGGACCATACCCTCGATCCCACGGTCCCCAAAGCCGCCGGGAACCAGAATGCCGTCGCACTCCCGCAGGATATCGTCCGCAGTGTATGGGTTCACCTCCTCGGCCTCCACCCATTTGATGTGCACCACCGCGCCCGTCTCGTAGCCCGCATGATACAGGGATTCCATCACCGAAAGATACGCATCGTGCAGCTTGGTGTACTTGCCCACGATGGCGATGTTCACGCTGCGCCTGCGCGCGGCGATGCGGGCCAGCATCTCGTTCCAGTCGGTCAGGTCGCAGGGGGGGCAGTCCAGATGCAGCTCGCGGCACACGATATCGGACAGGTGGCTGCGCTCCAGCATCAGCGGGGCCTCGTACAGCACGGGCACCGTCAGGTTCTCGATGACGCAGTCCGGCTTGACGTTGCAGAACAGTGCGATCTTCTGCCGGTTGGCTTCCTCCAGCGGCTCGTCCACGCGGGCGATGATGATATTCGGCATGATGCCCACGCTCTGCAGTTCCTTGACGGAATGCTGTGTGGGCTTTGTCTTGTGCTCGCCGCTGGATTTGATGTACGGCACCAGCGTGACGTGGATGAACAGACAGTTTTCCCGCCCGGCCTCGATGCTTACCTGGCGGATGGCCTCCAGAAACGGGGTGGATTCAATGTCGCCCGTGGTGCCGCCGATCTCCGTGATAACAATGTCGGCATCCGTCTTTTTCCCCACGGAATAGATAAAGCTTTTGATCTCGCCCGTGATATGGGGAATGACCTGCACCGTCTCGCCCAAATATTCGCCGCGGCGTTCTTTGGTGAGCACGTTCCAGTATACCTTTCCCGTAGTGAGGTTGGAGTACTTGTTCAGATCCTCGTCGATAAAGCGTTCATAATGCCCCAGGTCCAGGTCGGTCTCCGCGCCGTCCTCGGTCACGAATACCTCGCCGTGCTGATAGGGGCTCATGGTGCCGGGGTCTACATTGATATACGGGTCCAGCTTCTGGGCCGCCACCTTCAGACCGCGGCTTTTCAAAAGGCGGCCAAGCGAGGCCGCCGTGATGCCCTTGCCCAGGCCGGACACCACGCCGCCCGTCACAAAAATATACTTCGTCATACGCTTTTGCCTCTTTCCCTTTTCTCTTCCCTCGGGCGCGCGCCCAACCGCGCGCCGCTTTCTGATGCGTTTTTACACCTCCACCGTTCCGGTGAACACCTCGACGGCATTGCCCGTCATCAGCACGGTATCACCCGTGTAACGGATGGTAAGCGTTCCGCCCAGCAGCAGCACGTCCACATCCGTATCCTTTTTGCAATGGCCGTTCAGCACGCTTGCCACCACGGCCGCGCACGCGCCTGTGCCGCAGGCCATGGTCTCGCCGCTGCCGCGCTCCCACACCCGCATCTTCAAATGTGTTTCATCCAAAATCTGAATAAATTCCGTATTCACACCCTCGGGGAACCATTTGCTGTGTTCCATTGCGCCGCCCAGCACAGGCAGATTCAGGCCCGCGGTGTCCGGCACATACACCACACAGTGCGGGTTGCCCATGGAGACGCAGGTCATACGCACCGCGCCGCCATTCACCTCCACCAGCTCGTTGACAACTGGCTTTGCAAAGCCTGTCACGGGAATTTTTTCCGGCGCAAGTTCCGGCGCGCCCATGTCTACGGTCAGCAGGCCCGGCTCTCTGCGGACGATGTGCTTCACGCCCGAAAGCGTTTCTACATCTGCCGCCGTGCCCGAGGCATATCCGTGGCGGAACAGATATTCCGCCACACAGCGTACGCCGTTTCCGCACATCCTGCCCTCGCTGCCGTCCGCGTTGAACATGCGCATCTTTGCATCCGCCGTTTCAGAGGGACAGATGAGAATGACGCCGTCTCCGCCAACGCCCTTGTGCCGGTCGGAGAGCGTGCGAGCCAGCAGCTCCGGGGCTTCCACGTCCTGTTTGAAGCAATCGATGTAAACATAATCGTTGCCGCAGCCATGCATTTTTGTAAAATCCAGTTTTCCCATAGCAAGTGTCCTCCCGTTCCGAATCTCCCATACATTCCAGCGGGCCGCGCCCGCTCAACAGCCGCCTTCGTACATGCGCAGGATGGCCTGGGCCACTTCCCGGCGCGTACGGCGGGAATCCATGGCCTCCCGCTCAATGTATTTGTGCGCCTCCGGCTCCGTCAGCAGACGGTACTGGATCAGCGCGCATTTCGCCCGGTCCACCAGACGAATGTCGTCGATCTTTTGCTGCAGGATGTTGTTCTGCCGCTGCAAACCCATGATGCGGCGGTTCGCCGCCTGCGCCAGCTTGACAGCCCCAAACAAAAGCGCCCGGTTCAGCGGTTTCGGCACCACGAATACGCCTGCGTCCTCCACGCGGGCCGCTACCTCGTCGGCCATCTCGGCCTTCACCAGCAGCACCACGCCCGCCCCTGTGCTCCCGGCCGCAAACACGGCCAGCTCGTGGCCGAACTCGTCCGACAGCGGCGTGTTGATGAGGATGACCTGCCAGTCCGCGTCGGCAAAGCCCCGCCGCGCCTCGGCGCCGGAAGTCACGGTGGATATGTCCCCCGCGCCCATGTCCGTCAGCACTCCGCACAGCATATCGCGGCCCTTTTCTCCGCTGGATACGATCAGCGCGCCCGGCAACGTCCTCACCCCCTTGCGGCTCCAAAATATTACATTCTGTAATTCTAAAGTTAAATATTACAAAACTCCGAAATATGCTTCGTCCTGATATTTTTCCTTATCCCGCGCTGCGAACCAGCGGTTCTGCTCCGCCTGCTTGAGTGCCAGATATTTGCGCGCCGTATCCGCCGAGAGCACTTTCTCAACAAAGGCCGAACCGCCGGCCCGCGCAATGGCCTCCTCCAGCGAGGCGGGCAGCGCCTCCAGCGCGTCGGCGTTTGCCGTGTACAGGTCGTAGGGCGTCTCCTCGGCAAGCTCCATCTTCCGTTCCATACCCTCGAAGCCCGCTGCCAGCAGCAATGCAAAGGCCAGATAAGGATTGCACGAGACGTCCGGCATACGCACCTCGATGCGCGCATACTCGGGCGCGGGCGCGGCCGGGATGCGGATGAGCTGGCTGCGGTTCTGGTGGCTCCACGCCACATAGCGCGGCGCCTCGAAGCTGCCGAACCGGGCATAGCTGCCCGGAACCGGATTCGTAAAGGCGCATATCTCGCCCGCGCGGGCCAGCACGCCCGCGATGAACGAACGCATGGCCGGGCTGTACGCGCCGTCCGGCCCTGGAGCGAAGATGTTTCGGCCTCCCCGTGCCAGCGAAATATTCACATGCATGCCGCTGCCGGGCTTATCCGCCAAGGGCTTGGGACTGAACGAGCCGTACAGCCCGTTGCGCGCGGCCACCGTCTTGACCACATTTTTAAACGTGATGACGTCGTCCGCCGCTGTAAGCGGTGCGGCGTGCTTGAAATCCACCTCGTTCTGGCCGGGGCCCTGTTCATGATGGCTGGATTCCGGCCGGATGTTCATTTCCTCCAACGTCAGGCAGATCTCACGCCGGACGTTCTCGCCCCTGTCCAGGGGCGCGACGTCAAAATAGCCGCCGTTGTCCTGGGGACGCTTGGTGGGCCTGCCCTCCGCGTCCCGCTCAAACAGGTAAAATTCACATTCCGCGCCCACACGGCACTCGTAGCCTGCATCCGCCAGACGGCGCAGGGTCCTGCGCAGGATATGCCTTCCGTCCGCCCCGTAGGGGCTTCCGTCCGCCGTGCGCACACTGCAGAAAAAACGCACCACGCGCCCCGTCTGCGGCCGCCACGGAAGCACCGAGAGCGTGGCCGCGTCCGGGAACAGGAACAGGTCCGATTTATCTACGGGCGCGAAGCCCAAAATGGACGATGCGTCGAAAGAAACCCCCGTTTCGAACGCGCGCGGAAGCTCGCTGGGCATGATGGCGATATTTTTCAGCGTGCCCATCACATCGCAGAACGCCAGTCGGATGAACTTTACGTCGTTTTCCTCCACAAACTGGAGCACGGCTTGCATCGTCGAATCCATTGTTTTCCCTCCGGTTTGGCCGCGCCGTGCGCCGCCTTGCTTTTTTGCGCGCCGGCTGTTGCCGGAACCGCAACAGGCGGGGCAAAGCCCCGCCCGGTGCGCGCCGCGCGTTGTTACGAATAGCAGTACAACTGCCGGTATGGGTTCTGCGTGTTGGGCTCCAGCAGGAAGAAATTCTCCCTCAGGATATCCTCCTGCGCCAGCCCGAACACGCCGCAGTATTCCGCCAGATACGGCTCCACGGCCGCCAGGTCATCCTTCCCGGCCCTGCGGGCCGCCACTTGGGCGGGAAGGTCCGGGGGCAGCGTGTCGCAGCGCAGCAGCATTCTGCCCCCATGCATGCCTGTGCCCACAAAACGGCCCACCGGCGCTCTGCCGCCGCTGCCCAGCCCCAACACGATAATAATGCCGCCGGCCTGGTATTCGCCCAGAAAGCTGCCCGCCTCGCCGCCGATGATGAGCACCGGCTGCTTTTCCCGGTACGCCTTCATATGGATGCCCGCACGGTAGCCCGCGTTGCCCCGCACGTAGATTTTCCCGCCGCGCATGGCGTAGCCGGTGGCATCACCGGAAGAACCATGCACGAAGATCGCGCCGTCATTCATGGTATCGCCGGTGGCGTCCTGCGCGTTGCCCAGCACCGTGATGCGCGTGCCGTTCAGATATGCGCCCAGCGCGTTTCCGGGCGTGCCTGTCAGCGTCAGCTCTTTCTTTCCAAGGCCCGCCGCAATATAGCGCTGGCCGTTCACATGCTCCACGGCCAGCGCCGTGTCCGTGCTTTCCCGGATGCGCGCGCAAAGCTCCTTTGCTGGCATGTTTTTCGCGTCAAGCTTTGTCATCACACTTCTCCTCCCAGCTGTACCCTGCGGTCCTTTTGGGAAAACGCCATGAGCTGCGGAGATTCCCGGATCAGGTCAAAGTCGATCTCCGACAGCGGCTTTTTCTTGCGGATGAGGTCTGTATAAATACCGGCGCGGGATACATCCCCCACCATGATAACGCCCTTGAGAACGCCGTCTGCCGTGACAAGGCGTTTGTAGCTGCCGTCCCTCTGCACCGTGAAGCTCTCGCCCTCATAACTGCCCGCCGTAATCATGTGCAGGCCGAACACGCCCGAAGCGTTGAGGGCAATGCCCTGCGTGTAATCGGCGCGGCCGCCCGCCATGTTGATGCCCGCCGTCTCGCCCTGCAGCATGGCGTTGGGCCACAGGGGCAGCATGCGCTTTTCGCCGCTCACCGCGTCGTATCCCTGGGCACAGTCTCCCGCAGCATATACATCGGGAAGCGTGGTGGCACAGCGGCCGTCCACCAGGATGCCCCGGTCCACCGCGCCGCCTGCGTCCGCCACCAGCTGCGTGTTCGGCCGCACACCCACGGCCGTTACCAGCACGTCGAATTCCAGCTCCGTTCCGCTTTGGAGCCGGGCCGTGTTTCCCCGGAATGCGGCCGCGCTGTCGTTCAGGTAAAAACGGACGCCCTTCTCCTCCATACGGGCCTGAACCATGGCGGCCGCCGTGTCATCCAGTACAGCAGGCAGCACGCGGGGCGCAAGGTCCGCAATGGCGATCTGCGCGCACAGGCCGCGGATGCCCTCGGCGCATTTGACGCCCGTGAGGCCCGCGCCCAGAATGAGCACGCGGCTCTCCGGCCGCAGCGCCTCAGCCAGAGCCGAGGCGTCGGACAGCGTCTGGAAGCAAAAGGTACGCTCCACCGTTTCCAGCCCGGGAATGGGCGGCACGAACGGGCGGCTGCCCGTGGCCGCCAGCAGCCTGTCGTAAGCCAGCCGCTCGCCTGTAGAGAGCCGCACGGTCCTGTCTCCGGCATCCAGCGTGGTGGCCAGCACGCCGGCTTTCACCGTCACACCGTTCCGGGTAAAAAAGCTGTCCGGCCGGCACCACATTTTGTCCCGCGTGGTCTTGCCCTCCAGCAGATACGAAATGAGCGGACGGGAATAATTCCACTCCGTCTCTCCTGTAATGAGAATGATCTCGCCGGTTTTGTCCACGGAGCGGACGCCCTCGATACAGCCGATGGCTGCTGCGCTGCCGCCGATGATGACGTACCTCATGCCCCGGCCCCCCTCTCCTCAAAGACGATGGCCTTGTTTGGGCAGTGCTCCACGCAGGCGGGTACACCGCCGCTTTGGGTGCACAGCTCGCACTTCTGTACTGCGCCGTGCGCGCCGGGCAGGACAGCGCCATAGGGGCAACTGGCCACACAGGTGTAGCAGCCCACACATTTGCTTTCGTCGATGGTGACGACGCCGTCCCGCACCTGCAGCGCACCGGAGATGCAGCCCCGGACGCACAGCGGCTCACTGCAGTGGCGGCATGCCACCGCGAAGCTGATGCCTCCCGGTCCCTCCTCGATACGGATGTTCGGGTGCACGGCGGCGCCCTTGAGCGCCTTCACCATGTCGCTTTTGCCCGAATTGGCAAACGCGCAGTAATACTCGCACAGATGGCACCCAAGGCACCACTGTTCGTTCACATAAACACGTTTCATTCACTTTCCCTCGTTCCCATGCATGCAGGCCGGGCCCCTCTTCCCAGCCGTACGCGCCATCGAAACGGAAGGCGTGCCGATCAAAGCACGATATACTGGTCGCGCTCCGCGCCAACGGAGACATATTTGATCTTTACGCCGACCGCTTCTTCGATAAATGCGATATACTCGAGCGCCTCCCGCGGCAGCTCTTCTTTTTTCCGGCAGCCGGAAATATCCGTCCGCCATCCCTTGAACATTTTGTTGACGGGCTTCGCCTGCTCCAGCACATCCCCATAGGGGAAATCATGAATCTCCCTTCCGTCCAGCTCATAGGCCACGGTAACGGGGATCTCATCCAGCGAATCCAGGATATCCAGCTTCGTCAGCGCGATCTCGTCCGCGCCCTGGGCGCGGCAGCCGTAGCGGCTGGCCACCACGTCGAACGGGCCGACACGGCGCGGGCGGCCCGTGGCCGCGCCGTACTCTCCGCCGGCGGCACGCAGCTTCTCCGCCTCCTCGCCGAACAGCTCGCAGGTGAAGGGGCCCTCGCCCACACAGGAGGAATACGCCTTCATGATGCCGATGTTCCGGTCAATCTTATGGTTCGGGATGCCCGCGCCCACGGGCGCGTAAGCGCCGATGACGTTCGACGACGACGTATAGGGGTAGATGCCGAAGTCGATGTCGCGCAGCGCGCCCAGCTGGGCCTCGAACAGGATGTTTTTCCCCGCTTTGGCCGCTTTGTCCAGATACAGCCCAGCGTCGCAGATATAAGGCTTGAGGATGTCGCCGTATTCCACGAGCCACGCCCACATATCATCCGCGCTGACCGGCGGCCTTCCGTACACGCCCTCTATGGTGAGATTTTTGTAGGCCACGATATCCGCCAGGCGCGCTTTTGTCGTCTCCGGGTGGAACAGATCGCCCATGCGCAGGGCCTTTTTCATATATTTGTCGCCGTAAACGGGTGCGATGCCGCGGCGTGTGGAGCCGTATTTCGCATCCGCAAGACGGTCCTCCTCGTAGCAGTCCAGTAGCTTGTGGTACGGCATGCAGATGACCGCCCGCTCTGAGATCTTCAGATTCTCCGGACTGATTGCAATGCCGCCCCTGCGCAGGTTTTCGATTTCGTGTACCAGATGCTCCAGATCAATGACCATACCGTTGCCCATCACGTTGACGGTGGTCTCGCGCAGGATGCCGGAGGGCAGCAGATTCAGGATAAATTTGCCTTTTTCGTTGATAACGGTGTGGCCGGCGTTGTTTCCGCCCTGATACCGCACGACAATATCGTACTGTTCGCTGAGCAGGTCCACCATACGGCCCTTGCCCTCGTCGCCCCAGTTTACGCCGGTGATCGCTGTTAACATAATACACTCTCCCTTTCTCCCTTTACGGGCCGCCGCAGCTGCCTGGCGGTCCGTCCGCAAAAATTTCCGTACAGTTTTATGATACCATGTTTCCAAGCTCACACTTCGCGTCCCGCCCGTGTTCTCTAAGCAACACGGTATCTATGCCGCGAAGCGGCCTCAGCAAAACCGCACCTGCTGCGGTTTTGCATGGTTCAATGTTCCCAAAGCCCTGTGCGTCAGCACAGGGGCGTGTGCAGCGCACACGCGCAGCCGCGTAAGCGGCAGTTTTGGGGTTATTATACCATACAGAAGGGGAAAATACTATTCGCCGGCGTGAGAAATCCCCAGGATCTCCAGCTCTTTTTCTGTCATTCCCACCCCCCGCAGCATCAGGCGGTTGCCCTTGAGCGCCTCAATGGAGTTGATCCCCATACCGCCCATCATCTCCTTGATCTCATGCTGCCAGGCGGTGACGAGGTTCACCAGCCGCGCGGCGCCCAGGTCCGGGTTCAGCCGCTTGACAAGGTCCGGCCTCTGGGTGGCGATGCCCCAGTTGCAGCGGCCCAACTGGCAGGTCCGGCACAGGTGGCACCCCAATGCCAGCAGTGCGCTGGTAGCGATATACACCGCATCCGCTCCCAGCGCCACGGCTTTGACAACGTCCGCCGATGAGCGGATGGAGCCGCCCACCACCAGGCTCACATCTCCGCGGATGCCCTCCGCCCGCAGGCGGGAATCCACAGCCGCCAGCGCAAGCTCGATGGGGATGCCCACATTATCCCGGATGCGGGTGGGCGCCGCGCCCGTGCCGCCCCGGAAGCCGTCGATGGCAATGATGTCCGCGCCCGAGCGCGCAATGCCCGAGGCGATGGCCGCCACATTGTGTACGGCGGCTATTTTCACAATGATGGGCTTTTCATAATGGGTGGCTTCCTTCAGGCTGTTGACGAGCTGGCGCAGGTCCTCGATGGAATAGATGTCGTGGTGCGGCGCGGGGCTGATGGCGTCCGCTCCCTCGGGCACCATGCGCGTGCGGGCCACATCGCCCACGATCTTCGCGCCGGGCAGATGCCCGCCGATGCCCGGCTTTGCCCCCTGCCCCATCTTGATCTCCACAGCCGCGCCTGCGTTCAGGTATTCGCTGTGTACGCCGAACCTGCCGGACGCCACCTGCACGATGGTGTTGGGGCCGTAACGGTAAAAATCCTCATGCAGGCCGCCCTCGCCGGTGTTGTAGCACACACCCAGCTCCGTGGCCGCCCGCGCCAGAGATTCATGGGCATTGTAGCTGATGGACCCATAGCTCATGGCGCTGAACATGATCGGCACGGCCAGCTCGATATGAGGCGTTTTTTTCGGTACGATGGCACCGTTTTCATCCCGCCGGATCTCCATATCCTTTTTGCCCAGGAAAACCCGCGTCTCCATGGGTTCGCGCAGCGGGTCGATGGGCGGGTTCGTCACCTGGGAGGCATTGATGAGGATACGGTCCCAGTAGCCGGGCAGCGGTTCCGGGTTGCCCATGCTGGAAAGCAGCACGCCGCCCGTGGCCGCCTGGCGGTATACGTTTTGGATATTGTCCTTCGTCCAGTTTGCGTTCTCCTTGAACGTGTGGTCGGTGCGCACGATCTTCAGCGCCCGGGTGGGACACAGGCTCACGCACCTGTGGCAGTTGACGCATTTCGCGTCGTCCGCCGTCATCATTTGTTCATCGGCGTCATAGCGGTGCACCTCGTTGGCGCACTGGCGCTCACATGCACGGCATGCGATGCAGCGTTGGTAGTTGCGCACCACCTCGTACTCCGGATAGATAAAATCCGCGTACATTTTCCCATTCTCCCCTTTCCTACACTGTCACGCCGTCGTTCAGGCGCACAACAACGGCCTGGCCGCCCCGGGGCGCCCAAAGCGTTTCAACGTCCGGCTCCATCACGCGGATGGCGCACTCCTCGCTGGCAAAATACACGGCCTCGCCCTTTTCAGCGCACACCATGCTGCGCAGCTTGAGGCGGTCGTTCAACGCCATCATGCCGCCCGTGAAGCCCAGCAGGATGGAGAATGGTCCTGTGATGAGCAGGGACGCGAAGGTCTCCCGCAGGTAGGCCAGCCGTTCCCGCTGCGCTTCGGGCATCTGTTCGATGGTGCTCCAGAACGGTGCGGCGATAACGCCGGCCGCTTCTTCCAGCGTCAGGCCCTTGCGCCGTACCAGGAAATCAATGATATAGGTAATCACCTCGGTATCCGTGAGCAAGCTGCAATTATATCCGTACATCTCGATAAAGCGGCGGTTTGCGTCATAGCTGGAGATCTCGCCGTTGTGCACCACGGAATAATCCAGAATGGAAAACGGATGCGCACCTCCCCACCAGCCCGGCGTATTGGTAGGGTAACGGCCGTGGGCCGTCCATGCGTAGCCCTCGTATTCCTCCAGACGGTAAAATTCCCCCACGTCCTCCGGGTAACCCACGGCCTTGAATACGCCCATATTTTTGCCGCAGGAAAACACATATGCGCCGCCGATCTCCCGGTTTACCCGCGTGACGAACCGCACCACGAACTCCCGTTCGTCCAGCTTGGAGTCCAGCAGCGTCTGAGGCTTGGGCGCGGCAAAATAGCGCATAAGGCTGGGCGCGTCCCGGATGGCCGCAATGGGGCGCGTGGGCAGCGTGCCGCTGCTTTCCACATCGAAGTCCTGCAGCAACCTCGCCTCGGCCGCGTGCTGGGCGTCTACGGTGTCGTAGAACACATGGAATGCATACAGCTCCCGGTATTCCGGGTAGATGCCGTACCCGGCAAACCCGCCGCCCAGGCCGTTGGAGCGCTCGTGCATGGCCGCGATGCCGGCCACGATGCCGCTGCCGTTTTCGCGGCGGCCGTCCTTGTGGAACACGCCCGATATGGCGCAGCCCGACGGGATGCGTACCTCTCCTTCTTTCAGCATAAACACCATTCCCTTTCCCGTTTCCCCGCGGGGCGGTCCGTACCGCCCCGCGGTTCTCCTATTCAAAGCACCCCTCAGTGCTTTTCCGCGCGGCGCAGCCGCCGGAAAAACAAAAAACGCCCGCCAGGGGACACCAGCCCCTTGGCGAACGTCTTTGTTCATTTTTATCATATTAAACTTTATGCAGAATGTCAACGTGCCGCGTACGACTTTGTCTGTTTTCACAAAAGCTGTTTTTGAACGGCGGACGCGATGGTAAAAAGCAACAGAAATGTCCGGTGCGGACAGAAATTTCGAAAAAAGCGTTGACAGCCGCCGCCCGGAGGTGTATGATTTGGGCCATAGAACAGCAAAGGCGCTGTGGACGGTTTTGTCCACAGCGCCTTTTTTGTCTGCATTCAGGCAGGCAGAGGCTGTCCGCAGGGAAAGTATACAAAATACACCGGAGAAAAGGAGTAAGGGAGTATGGCAGCGACGACTACGGAAATTTTCGGCAGCATGGTATTCAACGACCACGTGATGAAAGAGCGCCTGCCGAGCGCGACTTATAAATCTTTGCATGAGACGATCCGGCGCGGTGCGCCGCTGGACGTGGAAGTAGCCAACGTGGTGGCCAACGCCATGAAGGACTGGGCCATTGAGCACGGCGCCACGCACTATACCCACTGGTTCCAGCCGCTGACGGGCGTGACCAGTGAAAAGCACGACAGCTTCATCAGCCCCACCAAAGACGGCCGCGTTATTATGGAGTTTTCCGGCAAGGAGCTTGTGAAGGGCGAGCCGGATGCGTCCAGCTTCCCTTCCGGCGGCCTGCGCGCTACGGCCGAGGCCCGCGGCTACACCGCCTGGGACCCCACCTCCTACGCCTTTGTCAAGGACGAGGTGCTGTGCATCCCCACCGCGTTCTGCAGCTATTCCGGCGAGGTGCTGGACGAAAAGACGCCGCTGCTGCGCAGCATGTCCGCCATCAGCACGCAGGCCTGCCGCATCTTAAAGCTGTTCGGCAAAACGGTGCCTCAGGTCTCCACCACCGTAGGGCCGGAGCAGGAGTATTTCCTTGTGGACAGGGAGCAGTACCTCCAGCGCGAGGATCTGCGCCTGTGCGGCCGCACACTGTTCGGCGCGATGCCCCCCAAGGGGCAGGAGCTGGACGACCACTACTTCGGTGTCATCAAGCCCCGTGTTTCAGGCTATATGAAGGAACTGGACGACGAACTGTGGAAGCTGGGCGTCGCAGCCAAAACGAAGCACAATGAGGTGGCCCCCGCCCAGCATGAGCTGGCGCCCATTTTCTCGACCACCAATATCGCCGTGGATCACAATCAGCTCACTATGGAGATGATGAAGTGCGTTGCCACACGCCACGGCATGGCCTGCTTATTGCATGAAAAGCCCTTCGACGGCGTGAACGGCAGCGGCAAGCACAACAACTGGAGCATCTCCACACCCACGGAAAATCTGCTGGACCCAGGCAAAACGCCCATGGAAAACCTGCAGTTCCTGCTGTTCCTCGCGGCCGTAATCAAGGCTGTGGACCAGTATCAGGACCTGCTCCGTGTGACCGTCGCCTCCGCGGGCAACGACCATCGTCTGGGCGCCAATGAAGCGCCGCCGGCCATCATCTCTATTTTTGTGGGCGAGGAGCTGGAAGCCATCATTGAATCCATCGCCTCCGGCGCGGACTACATTGCCCCGGCCAAAACGCGCATGGAGCTGGGTGTGGATATCCTGCCCACGTTCTCCAAGGATACGACCGACCGCAACCGCACCTCTCCGTTCGCGTTCACCGGCAATAAATTCGAATTCCGCATGCCGGGAAGCGCCATGAGCATCGCTGACGCAAACATCGTGCTGAACACCGCAGTTGCCAAAGAGCTGAAAGGCTATGCCGACGAGCTGGAGAATGCGGAGGATTTCGACACCGCCGTTATCAAACTGGTGAAGCGCACCATCCGCGACCACAAGCGCATCATCTTCAACGGCAACGGTTACAGCCATGAATGGGAACAAGAGGCGGAAAAGCGCGGCCTGTGCAACCTGAAATCCACCGTAGACGCGCTGCCCTGTGTGTTGGAACGAAAAAATATCGAACTGTTTGAGGAATTCGGCATTTTCAGCGAGGCTGAGGTGCGCGCCCGTTATGAAGTGAGCCTGGAAAACTACACCAAAGCGCTGCACATTGAAGCGCTGACCATGCTGGATATGGCCAAAAAACAGATCGTCCCGGCGGTAGCCGCCTACATGGGCGACCTTGCCGATACCGCCTGCAGCAAAAAGGCACTGTCCTCCGCCCTTTCCACCCGCGCTGAGGAAACGCTGCTGGCCAAGCTCTCAGCCGGGGCCGACATGCTGGTGGAAAAAATCGACGAGCTGCAGGCCGCCGTGGACGGCGCTTCCCGCGGCGACAGCCTGCAGGAGGCCGCCTGCTACAAAGACAGGGTGCTGCCGAAGATGGCCGAGCTGCGCGCGGTGGCTGATGCGCTGGAGCTTGCCACGGGGAAAGACTACTGGCCCTTCCCCACTTACGCAGATCTTCTGTTCGGCGTAAACTGAACCCGTACCGGTTCCGTCCGGTACGGGGCACGGAACCTTTTCCTTATTCTCCTATACTGGCAAAGGGCGTTGCCGCGCAAGCGGCAGCGCCTTTTGTCAATTTTGGGGCAGATATACAATTATGTATGCAGTTCTTTCCAACAGGCTTCACATAAAGTATGTCTCCCATGGGAAAGAAGCTCTTTTTTCCACCACATAGTGCGCACCGCGCTTTTCTGGGATAAATCATCCGTTTTCCCTCTTGCTCATCCACGCAGAGAACATCTCCCGCTTGAAGATTTTTTTGTTTGCGATAACCTGCAGGCAGTACGATCCTCCCCAACGCATCCATCTGTCGCTCCATCGTTTTCACTCCGTTTCTTTTTATTTCAGCATCATTCTTTTTTGGAATTATATCAAATTGTTTTCTCCTTATAATTCTGTTAAAGAATCAAAAAGAGGAGAGCGGCAGATGCGGGAACGTGTGGCACCACTGGGTGATAAAAATATTGTCGGCGCGACCGTCACCCGGCTCCGCCTTGAACAGGGTATTACGCAAAAAGCGTTGATGGCTAAAATGCAGACCTTTGGTGCTGATATCAGCTATTCCAGTTTATCAAAGTTGGAGGGCCAGACCCGTTCGGTTTCTGACAAAGAGATTTATGCGCTCGCCCGAAGTCTTGAAGTAGAGATCAGCGCATTGTTTTCAGTAAAATAAAAGCCGTCCCATGAGATATGGGGCGGCTTTTATAATCTGTTTTCCGGGCTTAAAACGTGCCCGGGATGATGCTGCGGCTCTCATCGAAAGCAATGGGTGTGGCGGTGTTGCGGGTGTAGCGCAGCATGTCACGCACGCGCTTGTGCTCTTCCTTCGTGTACAGCACATAGGCCTCGCCCGTATGCTTCGCGCGCCCTGTGCGGCCGATGCGGTGCGTGTAATATTCGTTGGAGTCCGGCACATCGTAGTTAAACACGGCGTCCACCTCGGACACGTCGATGCCGCGGGCGGCCACGTCTGTCGCCACCAGCACAGCGATATTGCCCGCTTTGAATTCGCCCATAATTTTGTTGCGTTCCGCCTGGGAAAGGTCTCCGTGCAGGCAGTCCACCACAAAATTCAGCCGGGCCATCTGGTTCGCCAGCATAGCGGTGGTGTATTTCTGGTTGCAGAACACCATCACGCGCTTGTAACCCTTCTGTACGATGATCTCCGCCATGTCCGCCAGCTTGTTGCGGCCTGTCGTCAGTACCAGGTACTGGTCGATCCTGGGCGCGGAATCCTCCACAGGCTGCACGGTGATTTCTTCGGCGTCCCGCTGATACAGCCAGCCGATGTCCATCACCTCGCGGCTGATGGTGGCGCTGAACATTGCCAAACGCTGGCGGGATTTGATTTGGTCCAGAATTTTGCGCACATCCTTGTAAAAGCCCATGTTGAGCATCTCGTCGGCCTCGTCCAGCACCACGGTGGTAACGTGGGAAAGGTCCACGGTGCGGCGGTTCATGTGGTCCTGCAGGCGGCCGGGTGTGGCCACGACGATCTGCGCGCCCTTTTTCAGCTTTTCGATCTGCTTTTGAATATTCGCGCCGCCATAGACGGTGACGACGCGGATGTCCGGATAAAAATGCGCCAGGTCCTGCAGGTCTTCGGTGATCTGCTGCGCCAGCTCCCGCGTGGGCGCCATGACGACGGCCTGCGGATAATTCCGGCTTTGGTCCAGCCCGAGAATGAGCGGGATGCCGAAAGCGCAGGTTTTACCCGTGCCCGTGGGCGCTTTGGCGATGATGTCCTTGCCCTCCATCATAGGGGGGATCGCCTTTTCCTGTACTTCGGTCATTTCGGTAAAGCCCATGCGCTCCACAGCCTTGTGGATCTGCTCGGGCACGTTCAGTTCGCTGTAATTCATGCTTCGCTCCTGCAACACATATTTTCAATTCCGTTCTTTTTCATACAAAATTCAGTATATCATATCCTGTTGAAAAAAGAAACCCGCGCGTATCAACGCGACGGGTCTCATATTGAAATTTTTTATATTTCTTGTATACTGAAATTATTCCTCCTTCGAAAAATTTCTTCTTTCCAGCAGCCTTCGCAGTATATCAAAGTAATCATCATCCTGGCTGTCCTCCGCACCGTTGATGCCTTTGTGTGTGGGTGCCGCCGCCAACGCCGTCTGTACATCGCAGCCAACGAAAAATATCTCCCATCCACACTTCTGCTGCTGCCGCTCCAGCATCTCCCAAATCGTTTTTTTCGTATAGGTCAGGCTGGCATTGTCCCCTCCATTCGTCCTGATGAACAGATAGGTCTTGGGGCGCTTGCTCTCTGTAAGTTGCGCATGGCAGGCATTGACGGTTGTTATAGTACGGCCAATCGCATCGTACAACGCACAAGCACCCCGCACGTAATACTGCTCGGGATAAAGCTGTGCATAACCGATGGGAAGGCAATAATACAACAGTACATATTGGTCGTCAAACAATACTGTCGTAACATTGTAATCTCCCCGCCCATTCTGTAAAAGAAATGCATTATATTCCGCGATAACTTCTGCTTCTTTTCCTGCCATGTTGCTGCTCCTGTCAAGCAAAAAAATAATTTCTCTACTCATTGCCATGTATCTCCCCCAAACAGTTTTCTGTTTTTATTTTAGCTTCCCATAAAAAAATTTGGTCGCTGCTACGGCGACAAATTGGAGGAATCCATATGCTGCACCCCCAGCTCCTATCCGAGCTAGAAGAACTGTTGAGGCAAAAAGGGCTGCTGGAAAATGACCCGCAGTCCGAAATTGTTCCAAAGGCCCCCGTCTTTAAAGGTGCAGCCCCATCAATGCCTCTGGCCTGTCCAAACTGCGAAGAAGATGATAACACTTCATATTTTGACGACATCCTCGGTCTTCTTAACAATCGCGAAGCGGACGAGGGACGGAAACTGGAACAGTTTGTCGCCAACGCGCTGAAACCCAGTTTCCACACCCTTCTGTTCGGGTATATCGACAATATGGAACTTGCCGATACGGATGTTTACCGCCGCGCCGGTATCGACCGCCGTCTGTTCTCCAAAATCCGTTCCAACCCGAATTATCATCCTTCCAAGCAAACAGCGCTGGCATTATCATTGGCGCTTCATTTATCCAAAGAGCAAACTGAAGAAATGCTTGCTTCCGCCGGGCACGCCCTTTCCCAGAGCATGGTTCGAGATATTATCATTTTGTTCTGTATTGAACATCAGATTTATGACCTGCACGATGTCAATGAAATACTTGCCCATTTTGAGCAGCCTGTTTTCGGTGCAGTTTTATAAAACACAGAAAAAGGACCCGCTGACGCGGGTCCTTTTTCTTTTTCAAATGGTCGAAATATCCACCAGGTCCACATCCGCCAGCGTTTTGCCGCTGCGCAGGCATTTCACCAGCACCCGCGCCGTGTCGATGGCCGTCAGGCACGGGATGGAAAGCTCCACGGCCTTGCGGCGCATCTTTACGCTGTCATGGGAGGGGATGCGCCCCTTGGACGACGTGGAGATCACATAGTCCACCAGCCCGCTTTCAAACAGGTCCATGATATTGGGCCGCGCCTCGCTGAGCTTGCGCACCTCGTTGCAGGCCACCATGTTCTGGCCCAGATAGTACGCCGTGCCGGACGTGCCGTACAGCTTGTACCCCATGTCCTTGAGCTGCCAGGCGATGTCCACCAGCTCGCGCTTGTCCGCGTCCTTTACCGTCAGGATAACGCATTTGCCCGGCGTGGGCTGCCGCAGGCTGTAGCCCGCGCCTACAAGGCCCTTGAGCAGCGCGTCCTCAAAGGTTTTGTCGATGCCCAGCACCTCGCCGGTGGATTTCATTTCCGGCCCCAGCTGGGTGTCCACATCGTGCAGCTTTTCGAAGCTGAACACCGGTACCTTTACGGCGCAGTAATCGCCCGTGGGATACAGGCCCGTGCCATAGCCCATGTCCCGCAGCTTTTCGCCCAGCATACAGCGCACGGCCAGCTCCACCATGGGCACGCCCGTCACCTTGCTGATGTACGGCACCGTGCGGCTGGAACGGGGGTTCACCTCAATGATGAACACCTCGTTGTTGTATACCACGAACTGGATATTCATCAGGCCCACCACGTTCAGCGCGCGGGCCAGACGGCCCGTATAATCCACAATGGTGCCCTTGATCTTCTGCTTGAGGTTCTGCGGCGGATACACCGAGATGGAGTCGCCCGAATGGATGCCCGCACGCTCGATGTGTTCCATCATACCCGGAATGAGGAAGTCCTCGCCGTCGCAGATGGCGTCCACCTCGCACTCGGTGCCCATCAGGTATTTGTCCACCAGCACCGGGTTCGACATATCCACATGGCTGGTGATGATGGCCATGTATTCCCTCACATCGTTCTCATTGTAGGCGATGATCATATTCTGTCCGCCCAGCACGTAGGACGGACGCAGCAGCACCGGGTAGCCCAGCTGTGCGCCGGCGGCCAGTGCCTCCTCACAGGTGAACACCGTGTGGCCCTGCGGGCGCGGAATGCCGCACTTTTCCAGCAGCGCGTCGAAACGCTCCCGGTCCTCCGCCTCGTCGATGGCGTCCGCACTGGTGCCCAGAATCTTCACACCCAGCTTTGTCAGGTGTTTTGTCAGCTTGATGGCCGTCTGGCCGCCGAACTGCACCACACAGGCCCATGGCTTTTCCGTGGCGATGATATGCTCCACGCTTTCTTCCGTGAGCGGGTCGAAATACAAACGGTCGCCGGTATCGAAGTCCGTGGAGACGGTCTCGGGGTTGTTGTTGACGATGACAGCCTCGCAGCCGTGGCTTTTCAGCACCCATGTGCAGTGCACGCTGCAATAGTCGAACTCGATGCCCTGCCCGATGCGGATGGGGCCGCTGCCGAACACCAGCACCTTTTTCCTGTCGGAGGGGTGTTCCGCGATAAACTGCGCCGCTTCGTCCTCCTCGTCAAAAGTGGAATAGAAATACGGCGTTTTCGCACTGAACTCGGCCGCGCAGGTGTCCACCATCTTATAGGACGCGCGCAGCTTTTCACAGGGCAGCGCATCCAGTCCCGTCAGACGCAGCACGGTCTTGTCCAGGAAGCCCTGCATTTTTGCGGTGCGGTACAGTTCTTCCGTCAGTATGCCGCCTCGCAGCCCGGCCAGCGCAAGCTCTGTTTCGGCCAACCCTTGCAGCTTTGCCAAAAACCACGGGTCAATTTTAGTGATATTGTAAATCGTCTCAAACGACACGCCGCGCTTGATGGCCTCGTACACAACAAAAGAGCGGTCGGAATCGCACACATGCAGTTTTTCCACCACTTCTTCGTCCGTCAGCGCAGACAGCGTTTCCAGCGTGGGCGTTTCCAGCCCCAGCTCGATGCTCTGCACCGCTTTCATGAAGGCGTGTTCGAAGCTGTTGGCAATGGCCATCACCTCGCCCGTGGCCATCATCTGCGTGCCCAGGGATTTCTTGGCGTATACGAATTTGTCGAACGGCCATTTCGGGAACTTGACCACACAGTAATCCAGCGCGGGCTCGAAGCAGGCGCAGGTCTGCCCTGTGACGTCGTTGGTGATCTCGTCCAGCGAATAGCCGATAGCGATCTTCGCGGCCACCTTGGCGATGGGATAGCCCGTAGCCTTGCTGGCCAGCGCCGAGGAACGGGACACGCGGGGATTCACCTCGATGACGGCGTATTCGAAGCTGTCTGGCTTTAAGGCAAACTGACAGTTGCAGCCGCCCTCAATGCCAAGCTCGGTGATGATATTCAGCGCCGAGGTGCGCAGCATCTGGTATTCCTTGTCGGAGAGCGTCTGGCTGGGCGCCACGACGATGGAATCGCCGGTGTGAACGCCCACGGGGTCAAAGTTTTCCATATTGCAGACGGTAATGACGTTGCCCTTTCCGTCGCGCATGACCTCGTATTCAATCTCCTTCCAGCCGGAGATGCATTTTTCAATGAGCACCTGATGGATGGGCGAAAGGCGCAGACCGTTGGTGCCGATCTCGTGCAGCTCCTCCACGGTCTCACAGATGCCGCCGCCCGTGCCGCCCATGGTGAACGCCGGGCGCACGATGACCGGGTAACCGATCTCGCCCGCGAACGCAAGCGCGTCGGACAGGCTCTCCACCACCTTGGAAGGGATAACCGGCTCGCCCAGCTTCTCCATGGTGTCCTTGAAGAGCTGGCGGTCCTCGGCGCGGTCGATGGTGTCGGGCTTCGCGCCCAGCAGGCGCACGCCGGCCTGCTCCAGATAACCGCTGCGGGCCAGCTCCATGGCCAGGTTCAGGCCCGTCTGGCCGCCCAGGTTCGGCAGGATGGAATCCGGCTTTTCCTTTTCAATGATGCGCTTCAGCACCGTCAGGGTCATCGGCTCCACATACACGCGGTCCGCGATGTCCGGGTCCGTCATAATGGTGGCGGGGTTGGAGTTGACGAGCACCACCTCGATGCCCTCGCTTTTCAGCGCGCGGCACGCCTGCGTGCCGGAGTAGTCGAACTCGGCGGCCTGGCCGATGATGATGGGGCCGCTGCCGATGACGAGCACCTTTTTGATAGACGGGTCCTTTGGCATTTCAGCAGCCTCCTTTCATCATAGCGACAAAATCGTCGAACAGGTATTCGGTGTCCCTGGGGCCGCCGCAGGCCTCCGGGTGGAACTGCACCGTAAAGCAGGGGATGTTTTTATAGCGGATGCCCTCGGTGGTACCGTCGTTGGCGTTTACATGGCTCACCTCGGCCACGGCGGGGTCCACGGTACCGGCCACAACGGCATAGCCGTGGTTCTGGCTGGTTATGAACGTGCGGTCCTTGGCAAAATCCGTCACCGGCTGGTTCACACCGCGGTGGCCGTATTTCAGCTTTTCCGTTTTTGCGCCCGTGGCAAGAGCCATGAGCTGGTGGCCCAGACAGATGCCGAAAACAGGCCGGCCCAGCGCCGCGATCTCCTTCAGGTTTTCAATGATCTTCACATTTTCGGCCGGGTCGCCCGGGCCGTTGGAGAGCATCACGCCGTCCACCTCCAGCGCCGCAAGCTCGGCCGCGGTGGTGCGTCCGGGCACCAGCGTCACCTTGCAGCCGCGTTTCACAAGATTGCGCAGGATGTTGCGTTTATAGCCGAAATCGAACAGCGCAACATGGTACTTTCCGTTTTCGTTAAATGTTTCCATACATTTTGTAGTAACGCTGTCCACCGCGTCCTTCACCGTATAGGCTTTGATCTTTTCCATCAAAGCGGCGTCGGCGCGCACGGCGTCCGCGCTCTTATATTCGGTGGTGAGCGCGCCGTTCATCACGCCGCTCTCGCGGATGATGCGCGTCAGGCGGCGGGTGTCCACGCCCGCGATGCCGATGATCCCCTGCTCCTTCAAAAATTCGTCCAGCGTTTTTTGGCAGCGGAAATTGGACGGCGTGCCGCACAACTCCCGCACGATGTAGCCAAAGGCCCAAATGCGCGCGGATTCGGCATCCTCGCCGTTCACGCCGTAGTTCCCCACCAGCGGATAGGTCTGTGTGATGATCTGGCCGTAATAGCTGGGGTCGGTGAGGGTTTCCTCGTAGCCGACCATGCCCGTGTTGAACACGACCTCGCCCACACTGGTACCGGCTGCGCCGAAGGCCCGGCCTTCGAACACCATGCCGTTCGCCAGCAGCAAATATGCTTTCATATGCGCTCCCCCTTTTTTCAAGCTCTGCGCGCTCACAGCGTCTGCCTGGCCTGTTCTTTCATCTTACGGCTGCCCAGATGCACCAGCGGCAGCTTGCCCTCTTTGCAGATGGGGCATTCCTCCGGCGCATAGTTGGGGAGGTCCAGCTTGGCGGCGCTGGCCAGGATGGGAATGGGCGAGGGCGCGTCCGCCTTGGTGCGGTCCACCACGCACACGATGCCCAGGCATTCGCCGCCGGCCTCTTCGATGACGCGCTTCGTCTCCAAAGAAGACACGCCCGTGGTCACCACATCCTCGGCGATGATGCACTTTTCGCCCGGCCGGATGGAAAAGCGCTTGAGCGTCATCACATTGTCCACACGCTCGGTGAAGATAGCGCGTTTGCCCGTCTGGCGGGCCAGCTCGTAGGCGTAAACGATGCCGCCCATGGCCGGACCGACGATGACGTCCACGTCCAGTTCCCGCAGCTTTTCGGCCACGGGCTTCATGGCCGCGGCGCATTTTTCGGGGTACTGCTGCAGATACGCCATCTGGCAGTAGGCCGAGGAATGGCGGCCGGAGGACAGCAGGAAGTGGCCCTCCAGAAACGCGTCGCAGGACTTCAATATTTCAAGCACATCGTTCATGTGGATTCTCCTTTTTATTCCAATCAGATCTGTGTATTTTCGGCTTAGACCTGCGCGCAGCCGCGGATTTCCGCAAGGGAGCGCACACCGTGGCTCTGCATCCAGGCGGCGATGCCGTCGGTGATCTTTTCGCAGGCGCGCGGGTCGCTGAAATTGGCGGTGCCCACCTGCACGGCCGCCGCGCCGGCCATGATGAACTCCAGCGCGTCCCCGGCTGTGGCAATGCCGCCCAGCCCCACCACGGGCACCTGCACGGCCCTGCACACCTGATACACCATGCGCAGGGCGATGGGGCGGATGGCCGGGCCGGACAGCCCTGCAAACACATTGTTGAATACAGGGCGGCGTTTTTCCAGGTCAATGGCCATGGCCTGGAACGTGTTGACGAGGGAAAGCCCGTCCGCACCCGCCGCCTCGCAGGCAAGGGCCATTTCGGTGATGTTCTCCGCGTTGGGAGAGAGCTTCACGATAAGGGGCTTTTTCGTGCAGGCCCGCACGCGGGACACTACTTCCCGCGCGCTTTCCGCTTTCACGCCATAGGCGATTCCGCCCGCCTTCACGTTGGGGCAGCTGATGTTCAGTTCGATGAAGTCCACATTCGTTTCATCCAGCAGCCGCGCGCCCTCCTCGTAAGTCTCGATGGTGCTGCCGCCCAGATTCGCCAACACCGCGGGGCCAAGCTTTTTCATGCCGGGCAGCTCATACTCAATGAAATGCCGCACGCCGGGATTCTGCAGACCGATGGAGTTGATGAGCCCGGCAGGTGTCTCCCACAGACGCTCGCCCTCGTTTCCGTACTTGCCCTCCAGCGTCAGCCCCTTGCCGGAGATACCGCCCAGCTTTTTCATGTCCACGATGCCCGCGTACTCGCCGCCGAAGCCGAAGGTACCGGACGCGGCGATAACCGGGCTGCACAGCGTTTTGCCGCACAGGGTAACGTCAGTCAAGCTCATACAGCACGCTCCCTTCAAACACCGGCCCATCCTTGCAGACAGACACGCCGCCGTTTTTGCTCTTGCAGGTGCAGCCCAGACACGCGCCCACGCCGCAGGCCATCTTGGCCTCCCTGCTCACATATACGCGCACGCCCGCACGCAGACACATTTTGGCCACCTTTTCCATCATGATCTCCGGCCCGCAGGTACACACGGCGGTGTACTTCGCAGGGTCCAGCAGGTCCGTCACAAAGCCGTGGTGGCCGTGGCGGCCGGAATCCGTGGCGATGTGTACCGAACGGCACGCAGCGCTGAACGCGTCAACACGATACGGCTCGTCCCGAAAGCCCGCGTAAAGGTCCACGTCCACGCCCTGCGCGGCAAGCTCTGCCGCAAGCTGCAGCAGCGGCGCGGTGCCGATGCCGCCGCCCACCAGCGCGACGGCGCCGCCCAACGTGCCGTCCACGGGAAACCCACGGCCCGAGGGGCCCGTCAGCGCAACGGTGTCCCCGGGCCGCAGCGCGGCCAGCTTCTGCGTGCCCGTACCACGGACCTCATATAAAAAGGAAATCTCTTTTTTCTCTCTGTCAAAACGATGCACACTGATGGGGCGCGAAAGCAGCGGCGCTTCCTCCGCTTCCCAGGCGCGCAGCATGTAAAACTGGCCGCACGCGGGCGCGGGGGTGGTTTCGTCCCAGCGGGCCGTCAGCAGCATCACGTTTTCGCCCGCCGCGCCGTTTGCCAGGACGGCGGCGTTATAATTTGCTGCAGGCATCCGCAATGGCCTCCTTCATATGCACGCATTCGTTGTACGCGGCTTCGGCATAAGCCGTTCCGGGCTGTTTTTTATAGGCCAGCAGCACGCTGCGGCTGGAGTTCACCACACCGCCGTTGCCCTGCGCCAGATACTGCGCGATGTCCTCGGCCGTGCCGCCCTGCGCGCCGTAGCCCGGGATGAGGAAAAAGCTGTCCCTGTATTTGGCGCGGATCTCTTTCGCCTCTTCGATGTGTGTGCCGCCGATGACGAGCCCCAGCGAGGAATAGCCGTGCGCGCCCATGTAGTCCTTGCCCATTGCGCTGAGCTTGTCGCCCACTAGGTCATAAACGTGGCGGCCGTCGGCCAGCTTTTCGTATTCATAATCTTTCGCGCCGGGGTTGGAGGTGCGGCACAGCACGAACACGCCCTTGCCCTTTTCCGTCATGTATTTCGTGTACGGCGTGATGGAATCCAGCCCCATATAGGGCGCCAGCGTAACGAAGTCCGCCTCGAACTCGCCGTCCAGATGGGACTTGGCATACATCTCGGCCGTTTTGGCAATGTCGCCGCGCTTGATGTCCGCGATGGCCACAAGGCCCTCCCGGCGCAGGTATTCCAGCGTGGATTTATAGGCCAGCATGCCGTCCAGGCCCAGCGCCTCGTAATAGGCGATCTGCACCTTGAAGCAGCCCGCCACGCTCCGCGTGGCTTCGATGATATCCCGGTTGAAGCGGAAGATGTTCTCGCCCTTGGAGAGAGTCTTGTCCACACACTCCGCGGGGATGTAGGAAAAATCGGTGTCCAGCCCCACGCAAACGGGGCTTTTTTCGGCCACGGCCTCATACAAACGGTCTACTTGCAGCATAACGTCCTCCTGTTGTGTGTTTATCCTATTGCTTCCATTGTCCCATAGGTGACGCGGCCCGCCTTCACGGTGCACGCCACGCGGCCGTACAGCGAAAGGCCGTCGTATGGGGTGTTTTTGCTCTTGCCCGCAAAATCCTCCCGGCGCACGGTGTAAGGCTCGCCCAGCTCCACCAGCACCACGTCGCCGTCGTATCCTTCGGCAATCAGCCCCTTGTTCAGGCCCAGTATCTCAGCCGGGCCGCGGCTCATCAAACGGCTCAGGTCTGCCAGCGGCATCCCGTATTCCCGGCACAATTTGGTGTAGCAGACGCTGAACGCTGTCTCCAGCCCCACCATGCCCGGCGCGCCGCCGCGCTTATCCTCCTCGGTGTGCGGGGCATGGTCGGTCGCGATGGCTTCCACCTCGCCCCGCAGCATGGCCGCGATGAGCGCTTCTACATCCTCTTTTGCCCGAATGGGCGGGTTCACGCGGAAATCGCTGTCCCAAAACCAGATGTGGTGGGGCGTCACCTCGCAGGTGACGCGCACACCCCGGGCCTTGGCGGCAAGGATATCGGCCAGCGCCTCTTTGGTGGAAACGTGGCACATGTGCAGCCGTGCGCCCGTAGACTGGGCCAGATACAGGTTGCGAGCCGTCTCCAGGTTTTCCGCCAGACGGTAATCCAGCGCGGAAAGGTCCATATCCTCGGCGTGGCTCATCACCGTCAGGCCTTTTTCGGCGGCGATCCGCATGGCCTCATACATTACCCTGCTCTCGCGCACGCCTTTACCGTCCTCGCTGATGAAGCGGATGTTCCGCGGCAGCGCCCGCAGATGGCCGGTGGTCTTGCCGTCGAAGTCTTTCGTGATGGACACACACTGGTTCACGTCGCACAGGCCGATGCGCCTGGCGTCGTCCATGATGCTCTGGGCAATGGCCGCGGAAGAACACACAGGCCTTGTGTTCGCCATGCAGTTGACGAACGTGTAACCGCCCCGGGCAGCCGCCCGGCTGCCGGAGTCGATATCCTCCTTATACTCAAAGCCCGGCGTACGGAAGTGGCAGTGCAGGTCAATGAAAGCAGGCAGCAGCGTGCGGCCGCCTGCGTCCAGCACCGTATCCCCGCCGATGGAAAGGCCCTCGCCCACGGCCGTGATGACGCCGTTTTCAATGCGCACATCGCCCGGACGCGCACCGTCCGCATCCGTGAGCACAGCATTGCAAATCAGCATAAGCCATTCTCCTTTCTGTTCCTCAAATACAGCAAAACGGCAAAAAAAAACTTTTCCCAAAACGGGAAAAGTTTAAAAAGCCGGGAATAGAACGGCGGGAAAAGAAAACAAAGCGCCCTGCACGATGCGAAAACCCACGTTCAGCCCCGGCATGCATGCGTTCCCCCGTTCCCAATTATTTCTACTTATTCTATCATTCTGTAAAGAGATTGTCAATTGAACGGGTATGCAGAAGATAGCGCCCTGTAACGGGGTTTTTCTGTGTGTAATCCACAAACACCACCTGCCGCGTGCCGTACAAAAGCGCCACGCCGCGCCGCACGCCGGGCAGGGGCGCAGTGGCAGGGTTTTGTGCCAGCCGCTTCACCGCGCGGCCCAGCAAAGCGTCCGTTACATGCAGGCATTGCGGCAAACGCCCTGTGGAATTTGTGGCAAGGCGGTCGCGCACCATCGCGTCCCGCAGGCAGGCTTTGTCTATGCCCGGCAGCGCCGCGCACCAGTTGTACAAAAAAGCGGTGTAATCATCCAGCGGAATATTCGCCGTGCCGTGCCGCGCGCCTGCCGCGCCCAAACGGCAGTAAAAAACGAACGGGGAAAGCCCTGCCGCCGCCATCGCGTAAGCCGCCGTTTCCAAAAAACGCCCGCTGTTGTAGCAGCGCTCCAGCGCGTCTTCGGCGGCGCGCAGCACGTCCAGCTCCTCCGGCAAAAGCCAGGGCGTTTTCTGTACTTCATACGGCGGGTCTTCCGAAAAAACACAGGGGAATTCCTCCGGCTCCTCCCGCATGGCCGCGCCGTGCAGCAGCTTCAGAAAACCAAGCTGCAGCATCTGTGCGCCCAGCGCATAGCCGGTGTTGAAGCTTTCACCGAATGTCCGCAGATCCTCATGGGGCAGGCCCGCGATCAGGTCGATGTGCACGTGCATATTCCCCATTGCAACCAAACGCCGGATGTTCTGCTTTAAAACGCCCGTATCTGTTTTGCGCCGCACGGCGGCCAGCGTTTTTTCGCAAAACGACTGCATGCCGATCTCCAGCTGAAACGCGCCCGGCGGCGCCTGCTCCAGCAGCGCGAAGGTCTCTTCCCGCAGGATATCGCCCGCAAGCTCGAAATGAAAGCACACGCCCGCCGGAATGTCCCGCCCGTAATGCTTCAGGATAAACGCCAAAATGGCATTTGCGTGGGCGGGGTTTGCATTGAATGTCCGATCGATGAATTTCACGGTGTGCGCGCCGGAGCGCGCCAGTGTCAGGATGTTCCGTTTTGCCTGCTCCAGCGGGAACCAGCGGGGCTTGCCGCACCGCCCAGAAAGGCAGAACGCGCAGGCATACGGGCAGCCCCGGCTGGTCTCCAGATACGCAATGCGCCCGCGCAGGTTCTCCAGATACGCCGGCGCATACGGGCTGGGCGGCGCGCCCTCTTCCACGCAGGGCGCGGAGAGAAAGCCCCGGGCGCACAGCCCCGGGATGGGCGGCGCTTCCTCCTCCGGCTTCCGCCCGGCGGCCAGCGACGCCAACAGCATGGGCACGCTGCGTTCGCCCTCGCCGGAGAGGATATAATCCACCTGCGGGTTTTCCGCCAAAACCTCCCCCGCGTTGTAGCTCACCTCCGGGCCGCCCAGAACTACATATGCGCCCGGCCGCGCAGCCTTTACAGCGGCGGCAAGACGCAGCGTTTCCCGAATGTTCCACAAATAGCACGAAAACAGCACCGCATCCGGCTCCCCGTCCAAAATGCGGGCCAGCACGTCCCGCTCCGGCTCATTGACGGTGCCCTCCCGCACCTCGGCACAAACACCCGCAGGGCCTGCGGCCTCCACACCCGCCAGCAGGCACCAGGGCGCCAGCGACGAATGAATGTATTTCGCATTGAGTGCAAACAGCACCGCCTTCATCGGCCGCGCCCCCCTCTTTCGCCGTTTTTACGCTTGCAAATAAAAAACGCCGCGTCACGGGCGCGTTGACACAGAAAACATCGGTTTTCTTGCGTCAGCACGCCTAAAGCGGCGTTTTGCTTTCCCGCAGAACATGGAACATGCGCACGAGCAGCAGCAGGAACAGGGCTGCCAGCAGCCCAAACACGACGCCGGAAAAATCGATCACCACATCCCGCACGTCGCTGCCGCGCCCATCCGCAAACATCTGGATCCCCTCGTCCAGCACGCCTGCCAGCAGGCCGAAAAACAGAGGCCACGAAATATGCGAGAGGATGCGCCGGGTATACACCCGCAGGGACAGCATCAGCCAGAAGCCCAGCAGCGCGTATTCGCTGAAATGGCCCAGCTTGCGCACCAGACGCTCGGGAAAGCGCCAGCCGACCCCCACGCGGGCCAGCCCTCCGTTGAGCCATTCGGTGACGGCGGCGCTGCGCAGGCCCGAGGCCGTGCCGCTCTGCATGGAATTGGAAAAAATAAATACGACAGTGCCCGCCGCAAACAGCGTGAACAGCACCCGCAGCGCGATCAGGCGTGCCGGCGTGCGCTCTCTGTCCGTCAGGCGTCCGTTTGTGTGGTTTTGCTGCATCATAGATAACCCTTTCCGGGCAAACACCTTTGCGGGGCTGTCAAAGAAGCTGCACACCGGCTGCGGCGCACGCGGCGCACGTTTCACCGTCCCACAGCGACACCTGCACCTCGCCAACGTGGGCTTTGCCCAACAGCAGCATGCACAGGCGGCTTTGGCCGATGCCGCCGCCGATGGTCAGCGGCAGCTCATCCGTTAACAGCATTTTGTGGAATGGCAGCGCCGCGCGTTCCCTGCATCCCGCGATGCTGAGCTGGCGTGCCAGCGCGTCCGCGTCTACGCGGATGCCCATGCTGGACAGCTCCAGCGCACAGCCCAGGGTTTCGTTCCAGAACAGCAGGTCGCCGTTCAGCGTCCAGTCGTCATAGTCCGGCGCGCGGCCGTCGTGAGGCCTGCCGGAACGCAGCGCCCCGCCGATGCCGATGATGAACACCGTGCCGTGCGCCTTTGCAAAAGCATTTTCCCTTTCCTTTGGTGTGAGCGCGGGCCACTGGTCCTCCAGCTCCTGCGCGGTGGCAAACGCCGTTTCCCGGCACAGCCGCACGCGCTCCAGCGCGGGGAACTGCCATTTCAGCTCATCCAGCGTGCCGCACACCGCATCCACGATCTTCTGCACAGTCTGCTTCAGATATTCGGTGGTTCGCTCCTCCCGGGTGATAACCTTTTCCCAGTCCCACTGGTCCACATAAATGGAGTGAAGGTTGTCCATCTCCTCGTCCCGGCGGATGGCGTTCATGTCTGTGACCAAACCGTTGCCCACATGGAAATCATACTGAGCCAGAGCCATGCGCTTCCACTTCGCCAGCGAATGCACCACCTCGGCGTTTGCCCCCAGCGCGGGCACGTCGAAGGTGACGGGGCGCTCTACGCCGTTCAAATCATCGTTCAGGCCCGTGGCCGGGTCCACGAACAGCGGCGCCGTCACGCGCTTCAGATGCAGCGCGCCGCACAGCTTTTCCAGGAAGATCTGCTTGATAAGGCCGATGGCCTTCTGTGTGTCATAAAGCCCCAGCGCCGGCCTGTACCCGGCGGGAATGACGGTTTTCGGCATGATAGAACTCTCCCCCGCGCTCAAAATCATACGGTCCGTTCCGTATTTAATGTATTATAGCACGGGCGGGGGTGTGGTTCAAGCCACCGGACGGCTTGCCACAGCCGTGCCCGCGTGTTACCATAAGGAAAGAACGCGCCGGCCCTGTCCTGGGCCGCGCAAAAAAGGAGCGTGCCGTTATGGCGGAGCACCGCATTTTCAAAGCCCGTTTTTCCGATATCTACCCGCTCTACGTACAGAAGGCGTTGCGCAAGGGCCGCACGCAGGATGAAGTAGACGCCGTCATTCTCTGGCTGACGGGCTACACGCCCGGCGGCCTTGCCCGGCAGCTTGCGCAGCGAACGGATATGGCGTCCTTTTTCGGGCAGGCGCCGCGGTTCAACCCAGCCGGCGCAGAGATCAAAGGCGTGGTGTGCGGCGTGCGGGTGGAGGACATTGAAGACCCTTTGATGCAAAAGATCCGTTATCTGGATAAGCTCATCGACGAACTGGCCAAGGGCAGGCCCATGGAAAAAATACTGCGCGGCACAAAGGGCGGTGGGGAGCAATGCTGAATTTCGCGATCCTTTCGGCGGGAAACATTGCCGGGCGCATGGCGCGCACGCTGGACAGTCTGCGGGAGGAGGTGCAGCCTTACGCCATTGCGGCCCGGGACAGCGCGCGGGCCCAAGCCCTGGCCGGGCGGTACGGCTTTGCAAAAAGTTTTGCCGGATATGAGGCGCTGCTGGCCGACCCGGCCGTGGACGTCGTTTACATCGGCAGCATCCATCCTCTGCACGCACAGCACATCCGCGCGGCGCTGCTTGCGGGCAAACATGTGCTGTGCGAAAAGCCCCTGACGCTGAACGCGGCCCAGGCGCAAAGCCTGTTTGCCCTGGCGCGGGAGCGCGGCCTGCTGCTGGCGGAAGCCATGTGGACGCGTACGCTGCCTTTTGCGCAGGCTCTGCGCAAAACGCTGGCGGACGGGCGGCTGGGCGCGCCGCGCCTGGTGACGGCTGTGCTGGGTGAGGCCATGGCGGATATCCCCCGCATCGCGCAGCCCGCGCTGGGCGGCGGCGCGCTGCTGGACATAGGCGTTTACGCGCTTACGCTGGCATGCCTGGCACTGGAGGGAGACGTGGAGCGGGTTGGGGGCGTGTGCGTTCAAAACGGGCTGGGCGCGGACATTGAGGAGAGTATTTCTCTGCGTTTTTCCGGCGGAGCGTGCGCCTCGCTGGCCGTGAGCGCCCGGTGTGCGGCGCCCCACCGCGCCGCCGTTTGCTGCGGCGGAGGACGCATAGAGATCGACGGCCCGCTTTGGAGCCCCGCGGCCATGACGGTGTATGGCGGAACGGGAACGGACGCGCCGCGGGAAACCATCCGCTTTGACAACACAGGCACGGGCTTTGAGCCGGAGGTGCGGGCCGTGGCGGCGGCGCTGGCGGCCGGCCGCACCGAATGCCCGGCCCTGCCCGCTGCCGAAACGCTGCGCGTGCTGCGCGCGGCGGACGCGCTGCGGGCGCTGTGGGGCGTGCGGTATCCCGGCGAAGCGTGAGGCATAGCCGGCTCTTTCCGGCTTTTCTTTTTTAAAATAATTGTAAAGCCGGGCGCGCGCTCCCTTGGCAGGACGGCGTCCGGCGTGCTACAATGAAAGCAACAACAACAAAGGGGGCTTCTCCCGATGAAGCTGAATTACAAACGCACCTTTTTCGTGGGCCTTGCATTCATGTCCATCTGCGCGTTCTGGCAGGTGTACGACAACGTCATCCCCCTGATCCTGAAAGACACGTTCCATGTGCGCGACAGCTACATCGGCATCGTGATGGCCATGGACAACGTGCTGGCGCTGTTCATGCTGCCGCTGTTCGGCAAGCTGAGCGACAAGACCCGCACGAAAATCGGCCGCCGTATGCCGTACATACTGGGCGGCACCATCCTGGCGCTTCTGTGCCTCGCCATCATGCCCGCAGCACAGAAGCAGAACAACGCCCTGCTGTTCTTCATCGGCCTGGGGCTGGTGCTCATTGCCATGGCCACCTACCGCAGCCCCGCCGTGGCCCTGATGCCGGACGTCACACCCAAGCCCCTGCGCAGCCAGGGCAACGCCGTCATCAACCTGATGGGCGCCGTGGGCGGCATGCTGATGCTGCTGACGATGATGATCTTTCCCGTCACCGGGGATACGCCCCGCTATTCCGCCGTATTCCTTGTGCTGGGGCTGGTGATGGCCGTCTGTGTGGCCGTGCTGTTCTGGCAGATCAGGGAACCGGCCTGCGTGGCTGAACGCGAGGCCGCCGACAGGGCCGCCGGCTCTTCCGACGAGGACGAAGGCGTAACGGACGCGGGCGGCAAAATGCCGCGGCCCATGTTCCGCAGCCTGCTGTTCATCCTGGCCAGCGTGTTCTTCTGGTTCTTCGGCTACAACGCCGTCACCTCGGCTTTCAGCCGTTACGCCGAACAGGAGCTGCAGGGCAACTTTGCCCTGGTGCTGATGATCTGCACCGTCGCGGCCATCGTCTCGTATATGCCCGTGGGCATGATCGCCCAGCGCATCGGCCGCAAGCGCACGATCCTCATCGGCATCGTGATGCTGGGTACTGCGTTCTTTGCGGGCATCTTTTTCCACAGCGTCTCGCCGCTGCTGTACATCTTTTTCGCGCTGGCCGGCATGGGCTGGGCGTTCATCAATGTAAACAGCTACCCCATGGTGGTGGAGCTGAGCAAGGGCTCGGACGTGGGCAAGTACACAGGCTATTATTACACTGTGTCCATGACGGCGCAGATCTTTACGCCCATCCTCTCCAATATTCTGATGGAGCATGTGGGCTATCGCACGCTGTTTCCCTATGCCGCCTTCTTCGTGTTCGCCAGCTTTGTCACGATGCTGTTCGTGCGGCACGGTGATGCGAGGCCGGTTGCCAAAAAGGGGCTGGAAGCGCTGGACGTGGACGACTGAGCGTGTTTTTCCCTGCTCCAATGCAAAACGGCCGCCGGAAAGGCCTTTCCGGCGGCCGTTTTTTGCGGCTTTTTTGAAAAACCTCTTTCCTCGGAGAAAAAAATCGGCTATGATAGAGTGCGGTATGCGGCGCAGAGCCGCAAAGCGACGGGAGGATGCAGCGATGAGAGCGGGAAACGACCTTGGCAGCGGAAGGATCGGCGTGCTGGTAGGACGCATCGCGCTGCCCAGCATGCTGGCGCAGTTCATCTCTGTGCTTTACAGCATCGTGGACCGCATTTTCATCGGCCAGATCCCCGGCGAGGGCGCGCTGGCGCTGGCAGGCGCCGGCGTATGCGGCCCGGTGGTGACGATGGTCGGCTCGGTGGCGTTTCTTGTGGGCGTTGGCGGCGCGCCGCTGCTCAGCATCAAGCGCGGCGAGGGCGACGACGATGCTGCGCGGGGCATTCTGGCCAACTGCTTTTTGATGCTGTGCGTGTTCTCGGTGGCGCTGCCCGCCGCCATCCTGCCCTTTCGTGAGCCGATGCTGCGGCTGTTCGGCGCAAGCGACGCCACCTACTCGTATGCGGAGGCCTATTTCACCCTTTACCTGCTGGGTACGCCCTTTGCGCTGCTGGCCTCCGGCCTGAACCAGTTCATCGTATGCCAGGGCTTCGCAGCCGACGGCATGAAATCCGTGGCGCTGGGCGCGGTGCTCAACATCGTGCTGGACCCTGTGTTCATCTTCGCTTTCGGCCTCGGCGTGCGCGGCGCGGCCATCGCCACGGTGCTTTCCCAGCTCGCAAGCTGCGTTTATGCGGTGCGCTTTCTGCTGGGCAAAAAGCCCCCCATCCGCATCACACGGGGCGGATATTCCGCGGCCGTCATGAGGCGTGTGCTGACGCTGGGCTTTTCGCCGTTCATCATCATCGCGCTGGACAACGTGATGATCATTGCCATGAACGCCGTGCTTCAGCACTACGGCGGCGCGGCGCGGGGCGACGCTCTGGTGACCTGCGCCACCATCGCCCAAAGCTTCATGCTCGTTGTGACGATGCCGCTGGGAGGCATCACGGGCGGAACGCAGTCTATTTTAAGCTATAACTACGGCGCATACCGCACCGAGCGCGTACGGCAGGCGCAGAAGTACATTTTCGGGCTGGGGCTGGTGTTCACGGCTGTGATGACTCTGGCCGCGCGGCTGGCCGGGCCGTTGTTCGTGCGGCTGTTCACCACCGACGAAGCGCTGGCGGCCCAGGCGTTCGACACCATCAAGGTATGCACGCTGGCGCTGCTTCCCCTGGGCCTGCAATACGAGGTAGTGGACGGCTTCACGGCACTGGGCCTTGCGAAGCTGGCGCTGCCGCTTTCGCTGTGGCGCAAGGCCGTCTACTTCGCGGCGGTGTTCGCGCTGCCCGCGTTTTTCGGCGCGGACGCGGTGTTCTACGCCGAGCCCATCTCCGATGTGCTTGGGCCGCTGGCCTCCGTCGCCGTGTACTGCGTGTGCATCCGGGGCGTACTGGCCCGGCGCGCGGCGCTGGCGCCGCAGAAGCTTCCCAACTGAAACCGCAAAAACCATGGCCGCAGCGTCTGCTGCAGCCACGGTCAGCTTGTCGAAAAAGCTGCGCTTTTGCGCCAAGCCGCCTGCGAACAGGGCCTGCGGCCCCGTTCGCCGCGCACGGCGGCCTTCGGCGGCCGCTCCGCTCTGCACGCCTCGGCACTGGCCCTGCGGGGCGCCGCGGGGTTATTTTAGGGCAACACCGCACAATTCTAAGTTTCGAATCGCGCCGGCAGATTTTTTGGCAGGTTAAACAAGAATGCTCGCGAATACTTTGTGTATTCGCGAGCATTTTTGTGACAGTTGCCGGAAAATCTGCAAGCGAGGCGACGCTTAAGGCTTCAGCCGTGAATTGTGCGGTGTTGCCTTGGATGAAAAAGGGGTTCCCCACTCCTTTTTGGCGGCATTCGCCGCGTGGCTTGCACTTTGCTGCGCAAAGATGCATGGCTTTGCCACCGCCAGCTTTTTCCCCGGACGCTTCTTTTACTTCCTTATTTATGGAGGCTTTCTTCCGGCTCTGTTCGCCGGGCGGGTTCAATCTCCTTCCGGCACCCTGCGCACACGCTCGTAAAACTCCTGCTGCAGAGAGGGCAGCACCTTATCTTCCTTAATGGCGCGCAAACGGTCGGCCAGATCCAGCACGCGAGCCTCTATCATACGTTCGCCCTTTTCCTTTGTCGCGTGGGATGGGCTTTCTGTTACATGGAGGGGATATTTCGCATACCACCACAGGCCCGAATGTACCCCAGGCACCTGCTGCGTCAGGTCCATGCGCGGGAGTATCGGTTCCTCATAGACTTGCTGCTCCAGCTTTACAACGCCCTCCGGCGTGATGGCCATGATCTGGCTGGTCTCTTCTTCACCTGCATGGCCGTACTTCGTCTCCCACATATCGGCCAGAGCCAGCTGTCGTTTGCCTGCGCCGCGCAGAATATACAACGTGTAGTCCACCTCCCGGTCCAGCTGCGTCATGGCAAAGTAGTCCAGAAAATGGCTGTTTCCGCCGTGGCCGCTGAAAATCACGATTTTTTTAAAGCCGTTGCGGGCGATCTGGTCCAACAGCACTTCCAGCATCTCGTACAGCAGCCGGGGGGGAAAGTTGACGGAGCCCGCAAAGCATGACGCCTCGTGCCCTTGGCCGAACCAATAAGTGGGGAACACCACACACGGCTCCAGTTCCGCCGCGCGGCAGGCAATAGCGTGTACCGAGAGGCCGTCGGTGCCATACGGCAGGTGTTCGCCGTGGCGCTCCAGTATCCCCAGCGGCAGAATACAAATCTGCTCCTCTTTAACAAGCTTTTTGAATTCGGGCGGAGTCAAATATTCCCAACGTACCTGCATGATATCCAGTCCTCCTTTTATTTTTGGGGCATTCCGAAGAACGCCCGCTTTATCCCCTCCATTATATTCGTCCCCAGCGGCATCCAAACGGCTTTTTGTTCAAAAATGTCGGCAAATATCCCAAATCCATACCGAAATACACGCAACGCTGCACAAAAAGCGCAGCCCGTCCTTCCCCTTTGAGGGGTGGACAGGCCGCGCTTTTTCTTTTTGGGCGGTCATTGCCGCATCCATCCGCCTTACCCCAGCAGCCCCAGCTTCTGCTTGAGCGTCAGAATGCGGCGCACGGCTTCATCAACTCGTGTCTCAGGCACCACTCCCTGCTCCACCGCCGCCAATACCGCCGGGATCTGTACCTCAAAATCCGTACAGCACAACAGGTCGTTGCCCGCAAGCACAGCCTGCACCGCCGCGCCCTCCACGTCCACAAAGTCCCGGATGCCGTCCATGTAAAGGTCGTCGGTGACGGTCACGCCCGTAAAGCCCAGTTCTTCCCGCAAAATTTCATGGACACGGGGCGAAAGCGAGGCGGGATATGCGCTGTCCATGCAGCTGACGATGTTGTGGGAAACAAGGACAATGTCTGCTCCTGCTTCGATTCCGGCCCTGAAAGGCAGAAAGTCCGACGCTGCAAAGCTGTCATAGGGGCGGTCGTCTACGGCAATGCCCGTGTGCGTGTCGGCGTTATTGCCGTAGCCGGGAAAGTGTTTCAGCACGCTTCCCATGCCGCGCTCACCCATCGTCTCCACCACGGTGCGCACATACTGCGCCGTCTCTGCCGCGTTCCGGCCAAAGCTCCTTTTGTAGATGAAATCCTCCGGGTCCGTGCTTACGTCGCACACCGGCGCAAAATTCACGTTGACACCGAGTTCTTCAAGAAACGCGCATTTTTCCAGCGCATCTTCCCGCACCGCGTCAAAGCCGCCCGCCTGGTACAGCTCCTGCGGCGAAGCAAAGGGCGTGTCGCGGAAAGCCGGATATCCGCTGATACGGTTGACGGTCCCGCCCTCTTCATCCACACCCACCAGCATCGGCAGCGCGGCGGCAGCCTGACAGGCCCGGACCATTTCCGCCGCCTGCACGGGTGTTTTTTCCTCAAAATTTTCCCGGAACAGGATATAGCCGCCCAAATGGTATTCCGCAGCCTTCTCCGCCGCGCCCTGTTCCGGGCAGCGGACGATGAACATCTGGCCCACCTTTTCCGCAAGCGTCATTTTTGCAAGGACCGTATCCACCGTGTCTCCCTCCCGGAACAGCGGCTCCTGCCGCCCGGTATCCTCCGCTCCGCCGCCCGGCGCACCGGAAGCGCCCTGCATGGACGCGCTGCCCGGCTGTGCCATCGTGCGCCCCACATACCACAGTACGCCGCCGCCCGCTGCCGCGCACAGCGTGATCAGCAGCAGCGCAACGCAGCAGCCCGCGGCAAAGCCGCCCTTTTTCCGCCGGTTCACAGGCCGCCCTCCTTTTGCCCGCCGTAAGCTTTCCCGCCGGGCCTTTTGATTCGCCCATTATAGCAGTTCCGCACTGAAAAATCCAGTGCGGAGAAAGGTTTTCGTCCGGGCCCCGGCACGCAAAAAAGCAGGCCGGGCGAAATGTCCGGCCTGCGGATGCGTCTTTTGCGCTTATACCAACGCCAGAGCGCCGTCCTTCACGTCCACCGTGATGGTATCTCCGGGCGCCGGATCGTTTTGTATGATATCCCGCGCCACCAGCGTCTCCACCTTCTGCTGAATGTAACGCTTCAGCGGGCGGGCGCCGTACACCGGGTCGTACCCGCCGTCCACGATCATCTGCTTCGCGGCGTCCGTGACCGCCAGCCTGAGCTGCTTGGCAGCCAGGCGCTGCACCAGGCTTTCCAGCATCAGGTCCACCACGCCTGCGATTTCCGTCTTGGAAAGCGGCTTGTAATAGACGATCTCGTCCAGACGGTTCAGGAACTCGGGGCGGAAGGACGTTTTCAGCAGAGCGTCCACCTGGGCGCGGGCCTCGGGGCTGATCTCTCCGTTTTCGATGCCGTCCAGGATATAGTTGGAGCCCAGATTCGACGTCAGGATGATGATGGTATTTTTAAAGTCCACCGTCCGGCCTTGACTGTCCGTAATACGTCCATCATCCAATACTTGCAGTAATACATTGAACACATCCGGATGGGCTTTTTCGATTTCATCGAACAGCACCACGCTGTACGGCTTGCGGCGCACAGCCTCGGTGAGCTGGCCGCCTTCCTCATAACCCACATATCCCGGAGGCGCGCCGATCAGGCGGCTGACGGAATATTTCTCCATATATTCGCTCATGTCGATGCGCACGATGTTCTTTTCGTCATCGAACAGCGCTTCCGCCAGTGCTTTGGCAAGCTCCGTTTTGCCCACGCCCGTCGGGCCTAGGAACAAAAAGCTGCCGATGGGGCGGTTTTCGTCCGCGATGCCGGCGCGGCTGCGCAGGATGGCCTCCGTCACGCGCTGTACGGCTTCGTCCTGGCCGATGACCCGCTTGTGCAGGATGCCGTCCAGATGCAGCAGCTTTTCGCGCTCCCCTTCCATGAGCTTCGCCACGGGGATGCCTGTCCAGCGGCCCACGATGCGGGCGATTTCCTCCTCCGTCACACGGTCGTGCAGCAGAGTGGAATCCTTTTCC
This sequence comes from Ruthenibacterium lactatiformans, assembly GCF_000949455.1. Lineage (GTDB taxonomy): Bacteria > Bacillota > Clostridia > Oscillospirales > Ruminococcaceae > Ruthenibacterium > Ruthenibacterium lactatiformans. The sequence continues at coordinate 64,279 of NZ_JXXK01000003.1, forward strand.
GCCGCCGCGCGGGCCTCCTCCTGCTCCAGCTCCTTTTGCAGCGCGGGCAGACGGCCGTATTTCAGCTCGGCAGCGCGGTTCAGGTCATATTCACGCTCGGCCCTGGCGATCTCGCCGTTTACCTGCTCGATCTCCTCGCGCAGGTGCTGCACCTTGCCGATGGCCGATTTCTCGTTCTCCCAGCGGGCGCTCATGGCGCTGAATTCCTCGCGCATGGCGGCCAGCTCTTTTTGAATGTCCGCAAGGCGCTCGGCGGAAAGCTTGTCGGTCTCCTTTTTCAGGGCCGCCTCCTCGATCTCGTGCTGCATGATCTTCCGGCGCAGGTCATCCATCTCCGCCGGGGCGGAATCCATTTCCGTGCGGATCATGGCGCAGGCTTCATCCACCAGGTCGATGGCTTTATCCGGCAGAAAGCGGTCAGTAATATACCGGCCCGAGAGCACTGCCGCTGCGATGAGCGCGTTGTCCTGGATCTTCACGCCGTGAAACACCTCGTACCGCTCTTTCAGCCCGCGCAGAATGGAGATGGTGTCCTCTACCGTGGGTTCATCCACCATCACCGGCTGGAACCGGCGCTCCAGCGCCGCGTCCTTTTCAATGTACTGCCGGTACTCGTTCAGCGTCGTGGCGCCGATGCAGTGCAGCTCGCCCCGCGCCAGCATGGGCTTGAGGATATTGCCCGCGTCCATGGCGCCGTCCGTTTTGCCCGCGCCCACAATGGTGTGCAGCTCGTCGATAAACAGGATGATCTGTCCCTCGCTCTTTTTCACTTCCTGCAGAACGCTCTTGAGGCGTTCTTCAAACTCGCCGCGGTATTTTGCGCCGGCCACCAGCGCGCCCATGTCAAGGCTGAACACCTTGCGGTCCTTCAGGTTTTCGGGTACGTCGCCGCGCACGATACGCAGGGCCAGGCCCTCGGCGATGGCTGTTTTGCCCACGCCCGGCTCGCCGATGAGCACAGGGTTGTTTTTTGTCTTGCGCGAAAGGATACGAATGACGTTGCGGATCTCGGCGTCGCGGCCGATGACGGGGTCCAGCTTCTGCTGACGGGCCAGCTCCACAAGGTCCTGGCCGTATTTGGCCAGCACGTCATAGGTGCTTTCGGGGTTGTCGCTGGTGACGCGCTGGTTGCCGCGCACCTGCGCCAGCACCTCCAGAAAGCGGGTCTTATCAAGGCTGAACTGGCGCAGCACCTCCTTGACGGCGGCGTTGGGCGCATCCATCATGCCCAGCACAAGATGCTCCACGGAAACGTATTCGTCCTTCATGGCGGCAGCGGATTTTTCGGCGGCCGTCAGCGCACGGTCCAGCTCCGGCGTGATATACACCTTTTCGGGGTCCCGCCCGGTGCCTGTTACATGGGGCAGCTCACCCACCTTTTTGGCAAAGGCGGCGGCAAGGTTGCCCGGCTCGGCCCCCATCTTCTGAAACAGCTGGGGGATGAGCCCGTCCTGCTGGCTCAGCAAAGCGCAGAACAGATGCTCCGGGCACAGGGCCTGGTTTTCATACTCGACGGCCAGCGACTGTGCAGCCTGTAATGCCTCGAGGGATTTTTGTGTCATTTTCTGTGCATTCATATCATTTCACTCCTTATCCGCATATTTTGTCGGATGAATCTACGGGGCAGAGCCGTGCGGCGCACGGCACTGCCCGATGAACGTTCCGGCCCGCAGGCGGCTACAGGGCCGCAGTCTCTGCGTCCAGGCCGGAGCGGTAACACCCCTCTACGGCGCGGGGCGCGCCGGCGGGGTCCTCCAAATGGTCAAAAAAAGTTTTCAGGCAGGCGTCGAACAGCGCCACATAACCCGCAATAGCGCGGCCAGCCTCCTCGCTGGCGGCGACATTCCGGGGCAGAAGCAGGCGGCGGGTATACCGCCCTCCCTGCGCCTCGCTGCGGCGCGGCGGGCCTTCCAGATACGCGCGCTCCAACCCGGCCCACAGCTTATAAAACTGGCCGATGTACAGCAGCAGCGAAGGGTTCTGTGTGCGCAGGCCCGCGCGCACCTCGCCCAGCTCCTCGGTGGAATGGGGGTACAGCTCCACCACGTAGCGCATGCTGGGGTTGTATTTATAATGGATGGCGCTGCGCATCGAGAGCATCGCGTCCGACGCATTCAGCATAAGCTGAAGCGCATTCTGCCCGCTGACAGCATCCATGATGGAAGAAAAAATGTCCTGCATGCGCTGCTCCGGCGTAGCCAGCTGCACATATTCCGCCAAAATGCGGTTAATCATATTCGAGCGGTTCGTGCCGGCTTCATAGGCCAGGCGGTCCACAGCGTCCACCACATCGTCCATCAGCACAACACTGTATACGCTTTTGCTCAAGGTCCTGCACCTCCATGCTTTGAGTGTAAATTTATTGTATATCAGATATAATAATTTGTCAACAGATTTATATAAATTATTTTTCAAGTTTTGCGGAGCAAAAAGCGGCCGCACACAGACAGGGTGTCCTGCCGTGTGCGGCTTCATACAGTATCAATAGAAACTTCCAGCGCAGCGCGTCACTCGTGCAGCTCCAGCGGCAGGCCGTCCGGGTCACGAAAAAAGGTAAACGGCTTGCGGGAATATTCATCCATGCGAACCGGCTCACACGCAATGCCCTTTGCAGCCAGCTCTGCAACCGCCTCAGCCACGCTGTCCACACGGAAAGCCAGATGGCGCAGACCCGCGGCCTCCGGGTACGACAGCCGCGCGGGCGGCTCGTGGGCGTTGAATATCTCCAGTTCGCCGTCGCCCAGGCGCAGGTCCAGCTTCCACAGGCCGTTGCCCCGGCAGTTTTCACGCACGACGGGCAGCCCCAGAAGATCCACATAAAAATGCTTTGCCGCAGCGTAATCCGAAACGATGACCGCCACATGATGCACGCTCAGGTTCACTCCCGGCCCTCCTGCTCGGCACGGCGCGCCGCCTGCTGCTCAGAGATGTGGAACGCCTGCTCCATCACGGGCCAGGCCCACATATCCCCGATGACGGCCACCAGTGCAGGCATTCCCAGGAACAGCAGCAGAAGCATGATGGGAACGGGCACGAACAGCACCACCCCGATGACGATGACCAGCGTAATCAGCCCTGCGGGCAGCGTGCGTTTGGCGTAGCCGAACATAATGAGCAGGCTGTTCTTGAGCATACCGCCCAGGGGCATGTCGAGATACAGCATCTGCAGGGTCGTGAACAGCCAGCAGATCGTGAGCAGCAGCAGGCTGAACGCCACGAATGCCACCAGCAGCACGTTCATCTCCGACTGCATGAACATATAATACCAGGCCGCGATGCACTCCATTGCCAGCAGCGTGCAGAACAGGACACCCGCGGGCACGCTCTGCTTCCAGTTGCCCTTCCAGCATTTTTTGAATTCATGCCACATATAGCAGGGCTCATCCCGCACTGTTTTTACGGTGATGCCGTGCAGGCACGTCATGGCCGGACCCACCAGCACCGCACACAGCAGATACAGCACGGCCGCAATGAGCAGCATGCCCAGATACTGGTGGAACAGCAGGCCGAACAGCACCACCGTCACCATGGGCAGGCAGCACAAAAGAAACAGAAAATTCACCTTCAGCAGATGGCCGTAGTCGCGCATCAGTATTTCAAAAAAGCGCGGAATCCCCTTTTTGGGCGGCTGATCCTTGCGCACGCCCGGCCCCTCTTTGGTATACATGTTTGAAAAAAATCCCATATCAACCGCTCTTTCCCCGCATACGGGTAAATTTTCACCGCAGAAAACGCGCTTTTTTGCACCGGATTCCCGGTACACTATCCAGGCGCCGCTTTCATAGCATATCTATTATACTATATCAAACCCGCACAAGGATTACAAGAATGTGAATCTTTTCTCATTTTTTGTTTGTACAGCGGCCGGCCCGCAAATGATTACAACAAAATGACAGGCCGATTGTTTTATGCCGTAAAGGTGCACAATAAACAATAGTTCAATTAAATCAATTTGCCGAAATTGCCAAAACCCTCTTGCAAATTCCTCACGCGTAGGTGTATGATAAGCAACAGAAGGAGCTGGAAACGTTTCCGGGAGCGTTCCCGATAACGGTTGCAGCCTTTCAAAAAAGGGGGATGCAGCTGTTGACGATCAAGGACATCGCAAGGGAATCCGGGTACGCCGTATCCACCGTTTCCCGCGCGCTGAACGACCATCCTGACGTTTCCCGTGAGGCTAAGGAAAAGATCAAGGCCATCGTCGCGGCGCATAAATTCGTGCCCAACAGCAATGCCCGCCAGTTGAAGGTACAGCAGAACCGCAGCATCATCATTGTGGTGAAGGGCGCGTTCAACATGTTTTTCGCCGCCATTCTGGAACGGATGCAGAGCCTTATTTCCTGCTCCGGGTACAGCGCCGAGGTCCATTACCTGGACGAGGACGCCGATGAGGTGCTGGTGGGCGAGCAGCTTCAGCGCGAGCGCAAACCTCTGGGGTTCATTTTCCTGGGCGGCAACACCTGCAGCTTTGAGGCACGCTTTTCCGCCATTGCCGTGCCCAGCGTGCTGGCTACCACACTTGCAGATCACCTGAACTTTGGAAACCTGTCCAGCGTGGGCATCGACGATACCGCCGCCGGACGGCGCGCGGCCCGTTTTCTGCTTTCCCGCGGGCACCGGCGCATTGCCGTTATCGGCGGCAACCGGGCGGTCTCCTCCATCAGCGACCAACGCTACCAGGGGTTCCTGCAGGGCTTTGCAGACGAGGGGCTTTCCCACGATGAGGCGCTGTATCAAAAGGCGAATTACAATCTCGGCAGCGGATATCGTGCCATGAACAAGCTGCTGGCCCGGGAAGCGGGCTTCACCGCCGTGTTCTGCATGTCGGATATCATGGCTGTGGGCGCCATGCGCGCCCTCACAGATGCGGGGCTCCGCGTTCCGCAGGATATCTCCGTACTGGGCTTCGACGGCATCGAGCTGGGGCAGTACGCGGTACCGCGGCTGGCCACGGTATCCCAGCCGCAGCAGGAGATTGCCGACCAGAGCGTGGCCCTTCTGCTGGGACAGATCGAAAAGGCTGCTCCTCCGCAGACGCGCGTGGTGAGCACCGGGCTTCTGGAGGGCGAATCTGTCGCCTCCGTAACATCTGATATTTGACGGCAGCTTCATACCGTCTTTAAAGCCGCATCTGCCGAAGTAAGCGCAAATGCATTGTTTAGAGACGATCAGTTCTGCCGTTGAATGATAAATTTTTTTAGGAGGACCAATATGAAAAAGGTACTTGCACTTGTACTTGCGCTTTGCCTGGCTCTTTCCCTTGCCGCCTGCGGCGGCTCCGGCTCGAGCAGCTCTACGCCCGCGGCTTCGGGCTCCGGCAGCGAACCCGCCGCCAGCACCACCCCCACGGCCGCAGGTTCTGTTTATTACCTGAACTTCAAGCCTGAGCAGGACGAGGCCTGGCAGACGCTCGCCAAAGCTTACACCGCGGAAACGGGCGTTCCCGTAACCGTCGTGACGGCCGCCTCCGGCGAATACGAAACGACGCTTATGGCCGAGATGGGCAAAAGCGAAGCCCCGACGCTGTTCCAGGTGAACGGCCCCGTCGGCCTCGCCAACTGGAAGGATTACTGCTATGACCTTTCCGGCTCCGACATCTACACCCAGCTCACCAGCGATGACTATGCGCTGAAGGAAGGCGACACCGTCTACGGCATCGCGTACGTCATCGAGAGCTACGGCATCATCACCAACAAGACCCTGTTGGAGAAAGCCGGCTATACCCTCGAGGACATCCAGAGCTTTGAGGATCTGAAGAAAGTTGCCGAGGATATTACCTCCCGCAAGGACGAGCTGGGCTTTGCCGCGTTTACCAGCGCGGGCATGGACGGCAGCTCCGACTGGCGCTTCAAGACCCATCTGGCCAACCTGCCCGTTTACTTTGAATATCAGGAAGATGGCATCAGCACCACCGACGCCATCAAGGGCACATATCTGGACAATTACAAGGCCATCTGGGATCTGTATATCAACAACAGCACCTGCGAGCCCAGTGAGCTGTCCGCCAAAACCGGCGACGACTCCCGCAATGAGTTTTTGGCCGGCGAGGCCGTGTTCTTCCAGAACGGCTCCTGGGAGTACGGCAACCTGACGGGCGAGGGCAAATATACGGACGACGACCTCGCCATGATCCCCATTTATATCGGCGTGGGCGACGAGGCCAACCAGGGCCTGTGCACCGGCACCGAGAACTACTGGTGCGTGAACAAGGAAGCCTCCGAGGACGACATCCAGGCCACGCTGGACTTCATCAACTGGTGCGTCACCTCCGAGCAGGGCACCAAGGCCATGGCCGACGACATGGGCTTTGTCATCCCGTTCAAAACCGCGCAGGAGTCCCCGAACCTGTTCGTAAAGCAGGACGCCGAGATGACCGCCGCGGGCAAGACCCCGGTGTCGTGGAACTTCACCACCATGCCTTCCGAGGAATGGAAAAACGGCGTTGGTTCTGCGCTGACAGCGTATGCCGCCGGCACGAGCGACTGGAACGGCGTTGTCTCCGCTTTCGTGGACGGCTGGGCCAGCGAGGCCGCGCTGAACGCGGCGTAAGCGAATACCGCAGCAAAATGGGGGAGCTTGGCTCCCCCATTTTATAAGTAAGCAAAAGAAAAAGGAAAGGAAGGGACCGCAGCCGCTATGGAAAAGACGCTCAAAAAATATTTCCCGCTGTTTGTGCTGCCGACGCTGGCCGCGTTCATCATCGGGTTCATCGTCCCCTTTGCAGAGGGCATCTATCTCTCCTTCTGCAAATTCACCACGGTGGGCAACGCCTCTTGGGTGGGCGTTTCCAATTATGTCAAAGCGTTTTCGGACGCCACGTTCCGCAGCGCGTTCTGGTTCACACTGGGCTTCACAGCCGTGTCCACCATTCTCATCAACGTGCTGGCCTTTGCCATCGCGCTGCTGCTCACGCGGGGCATCAAGGGCACCAATGTATTCCGCACCGTGTTCTTTATGCCGAATCTCATCGGCGGCATCGTGCTGGGCTACATCTGGCAGATCCTCATCAACTGCGTGCTGTCGCTGGTCAAACAGCCGCTGCTGCAGCTCAACACGGCGGCCGGCTACTGGGGGCTCATCATCCTGATGTGCTGGCAGCAGGTGGGTTATATGATGATCATTTATATCGCCGGGCTTCAGAACGTGCCCGGGGACCTTATCGAGGCTGCGCAGATCGACGGCGCGAACCCCTGGCAGGCGCTGGTGCGCATCAAGCTGCCGATGGTCATGTCCTCCGTCACCATATGCCTGTTCCTGTCGCTGACGAACTCATTCAAGCTGTTCGACCAGAACCTTTCGCTGACAGGCGGCGAACCCAATCACGCCTCCGAGATGCTGGCCCTGAACATCTATAACACGTTCTATACCCGCTCCGGCCCGCAGTGGAAGGGCATCGGCCAGGCAAAGGCCGTCATTTTCTTCGTGCTCGTGGTAGCCATAGCCCTTGTTCAGCTCAGGGCAACACGTTCCAGGGAGGTGCAGCAGTAATGGTCAAGGCAAAAAAAGGCTTCAATCTGTTCTGGACGGTGCTGCTCTCCGTAGCATCTGTCCTGTATGTGTACCCAATCCTCATGATACTGCTGAACTCCTTTAAAAAGGAGACCTCCATCAGTACTTCTACGGCGTTCCTGCCGCCCACGGCAGATACCTTTGCCGGCGCGGCAAACTACGTCAACGCCATTTCTTCCAAGGGCTTTTTACAGAGTTTCTGGTACAGCACGCTCATCACCGTCACCAGCGTGGCACTCATCCTGCTGTGCTGTTCCATGTGCGCGTGGTACATCACCCGCGTCAATTCTCTGATGAGCAAGGCCATGTACTATCTGTGTGTGTTCAGCATGGTGGTGCCGTTCCAGATGGTGATGTTTACACTTTCCCAGACGGCGGACAGTCTGGGCCTGAACAAGCCCTCCAACATTGCCATCATCTACCTGGGCTTCGGCGCGGGGCTGGCGGTGTTCATGTTCTGCGGTTTTGTCAAAAGCATCCCGCTGGAGATCGAAGAGGCTGCCATGATCGACGGCTGCAACCCCATCCAGACGTATTTCCGCATCGTATTTCCCATTTTCAAGCCCACCATGATCTCCGTCGCCATTCTGGAGGCCATGTGGGTGTGGAACGACTATCTGCTGCCCACGCTGGTGCTGGACATCAAAAAATACCGCACCATCCCCATGCTCATCCAGTACTTCCGCGGCAGCTACGGCCGCGTGGAGATGGGCCCCATGATGGCCTGCATCATGCTCACGGTGCTGCCCATCATCATTCTGTACCTGGCGTGCCAGAAGTATATCATTGAGGGCGTCGTGGCCGGGGCGGTGAAAGGCTGATGCGCACCAGCGGCATCCTGATGCCTGTCTCCTCTCTGCCCTCGCCCTACGGCATCGGCAGCCTGGGGGCGGAAGCCTACCGTTTTGTGGATTTTCTGGCGGCGGCCGGGCAGCGGTACTGGCAGATCCTGCCCATCGGGCCCACGGGCTACGGCGACAGCCCGTACCAGAGCTTTTCGGCCTTTGCGGCCAACCCCTATTTCATCGACCTCGACGCGCTGGAGCAGCGCGGCCTGCTGACGCACGACGAGATCGCACGCTTTGATTTCGGCCCTGAAGCGCCCGAAGGCATCGACTACGGCGCCCTGTTCCGCACGCGCTTTGCCGTGCTGGAGCTGGCCGTGCGCCGCTTTGATGCCGGGGAGGACGCATTCCGCGATTTCTGCGCCGCCAACGCGTTCTGGCTGGACGATTACGCGCTGTTCATGGCTTTGAAGGCGGAAAACGGCATGCGCGCCTTTTCGCTGTGGCCCAAAGACGTACGCGCGCGCAGACCCGCGGCGCTGGCCGCAGCACGGGCGCGTCTGGCAGGGCAGGTCCGCTTCTGGCAGGTGGTGCAATACCTGTTTTACGAGCAGTGGGCCGCTCTGAAGGCCTACGCCAACGCAAAGGGCGTGGAGTTCATCGGTGACATTCCTATCTACGTTTCGCCGGATTCCTCCGACCTCTGGGCCGACCCTTCGCTGTTCCAGGTAGACGCGGACGGCGCGCTGACGGAGGTGGCGGGCTGCCCGCCGGACGCTTTCGCGGCGGACGGGCAGCTTTGGGGCAACCCGCTGTACAACTGGGATGTACACTTAAAGACCGGGTGCGCCTGGTGGATACGACGGCTGCGCCATGCAAGCGCCGTGTACGATGTGGTCCGTATCGACCACTTTCGCGGCTTTGAAAGCTATTACGCCATTCCCGCCCGGGACAAAACCGCAGTGAACGGCGTGTGGCGCAAGGGGCCCGGCACGGCGTTCATCGACGTCATACGCCGAAAGCTGCCGGACGTGCGCATCATTGCCGAGGATCTGGGCTATCTGACGGACGATGTAAAGGCACTGCTGCGCGCCAGCGGCTTTCCCGGTATGAAGGTGCTGCAGTTCGCCTTCGATTCCCGGGAGGAAAGCGACTATCTGCCCCACAACTACACACAGAATTCTGTTGTGTACACAGGCACCCACGACAACACCACCACGGCGGACTGGGAGCTTTCGGCTCCGGCCGGGGACGTGGCGTTCGCCAGGCGTTATCTGGATGTGGACGGCGGCGCCGATTTCACGCGGCGTTTTATCCGCGCAGCGCTGGCAAGCGTTTCGGTCACCGCCGTTATTCCCATGCCGGACTGGCTGGGCCTTGGCGCCGAGGCGCGCATCAACACGCCCTCCACGCTGGGCGGCAACTGGCTGTGGCGCATGGACCCCGCCGCGCTGACGGACGCTTTGGCGGCCGATATTCTGGCTTTGACGAAGCTGTACGGCCGCTGCTGATCCGCACCTTCCCCTTTTCCTTTTTCTTAAAACGAAAGCGCGTCCCGCACGGCTGAACAGCCGGCTGGGCGCGCTTTCGCTTTGTGTTTTTCTTTTTCCGAATGCCTGTATACTTTTCCCTGTATTAACAGATAATAGTATCATGCATCAGAAATTGGGAGGCAGCAATTATGAAAGCAACCGGCATCGTGCGCCGTATCGACGACCTTGGGCGTGTGGTCATCCCCAAGGAAATACGCCGAACCCAGCTCATCCGCGTGGGCGACCCGCTGGAGATCTTCGTCTCCGGCGCGGGCGAGGTGATCTTCAAGAAATACAGCCCCATCGGGGAACTTTCGGCCTTTGCCGCAAGCTATGCGGAGGTGCTCTACAAAGCGGCGGGCGCGTCCGTCGCCATTGCGGACCGGGACCGCGTGGTGGCTGCGGCCGGAGCAGCGCGGGACGCCGTTGAAAGATCTCTCGCTCCCGTTTATACCCGCGCGGTAGAGCAGCGCCGTCTGTTCACGGCGGCGGACGCCGCCAGCGCCCTGCCCCTGTGCGAGGGCGTGGACACAAGCGCCACAGCCCTGATGCCCATTTTGTGCAACGGAGACCTCATCGGCAGCGTGGCGCTGACGGGCAGCATGCCCGACGAAGCCATGGTGCTGCTGGTAAAGGTAGCCGCCGCATTTCTGGGCAAGCAGATGGAAGAATAGCGGACGTCCTATGCAGCCCCTGTAAGCTTCTTTCCGCCGCCTTCGTGTTTTGCGTTTTTTCACAGCGATCGTCAATTGAAAACTTGGACAAACGTATTTTCGCTCAGCTGCTCCGGCAGCAGGGCCGGCACATAGGCGTAGGTCACGCTCTTGTAGCCTTCCGGGTCTCCGTCGTCAAAAAAAGGCGCTTCGCCGTCCGGGCTGTCGATCAAAAAGCAGTAAACGGGCTGGATGGTATCCATCAGGCGGCTCCGGTAATAGGTGATCTCCCAATGCAGGATATTCACCGCACCGCCGTCGTAACCGCCCTGCGTGCCGCCGATCCAGGCCTCACCGGCCATCAGCGCGCCCTTTGCGTCGTCCAGCGTGCGCAGGGCATAGGTGCCCAGCACCTGTGGTTCCAGCGGGAACGTCACAGCGGTCAGGTCCCCTTCCGGCGCGGAAAGCTGGATGCGCCGGAAGCTGTAATTGTACAGCTTTTGCGCCAGCGTGTCCGAAGCGCTCCCCGCTTCATAAAACGCACTGATGGCCGTACTGTACTCTTTGTAGATATTATAATCGCCCGTGGATTCAAACGCAGGATTTTCCAGCGTCACAAACTTCGCGCCGAAATGATCGTAGAAATAGCGGTACAGCGCTTCGCCAGACAGCCCTTTCGGCGCAGCCAATAAGTTATCCCCCTGTTCATACCGGTAAAAACGTACCTCCTGCCCGTTTAGGGAATAGCTTACGCCGTCCGCCTTGCCGCTGGCATAGGGGCTGTAATACGCCGTGTCCAGCGGGCCGGAGGTATCGTATGAAAACGCCTCCAGCGTGCCGCCCAGTTTGGCCGCCGTGTCCTCCAGCGCCGCGCGCATCTCTGCTTCTCCGTCCGGCACCGCATACACAGGCAGCTCTGTGGGCAGTTCCCCGGCAGGCAGGTCATAGGTGGGGTTCGCGCCCGCCAGGTCCGCATCCGTCCGGACGGTAATATCTCCCATGCCCATACCGCCGCCTTCCGCGGCGAACAGCAGCCTGCCCTCCTTGCGCGCGCCGGCCTGCGCGTCCTCCGTTGTCTCCGGCGCTGCCGCCGCAGAGCTTGCCGTGCCCGCTGTGTCCTGCGCTGCGGCGACGCGGGGCGCCTGTTCCGTCTCCTGGCCCTCGTCCGCCGCGCCCCCGGCGCTCTGCAGGCTGTACTGCGCGGGGGCGGCGCTGCCCGCCGGGCGCATCGCCACGCCCCAGAACCAGGCCGCCGGCACCGCCAGCAGCGCCACCGCCGCCGCGACGGGCAGTGCCGCGCGGCGCAGGCGCGGATGTTTTTTGCCCGAAACGCGCAGTGCCGGCCGCCCGGCCGCGCCCGGCGCTTCCTGCTCCGCCTCGGCGGCGCGCATTTTGGCCAGCGTGTCGGTCATCCATTCCTCGCTGGGGGCCAGCTTGCCGAACGCGGAGATATAATCGTCTTTATACATCGTCAAACTCCCCCTTCAAAGCAGTTTTCAATAATTTGCGCGCCCGCGCAAGCTGCGAGAGCACCGTGTTCTGCGGCATTTCCAGAATGGCCGCGATCTCACCGGTGGCATAACCCTCAATATAATATAAGTAGATGACCTGCCTGTATTTTTTCGGCAGGCGGTTCACCGCCTCCACTACGGCGGTCTCGTCGGGGGTGAAGGGCGTGTCCGGGAAATCATCCTCCAGGCCGGTCGTTTTGCGCTGCCAGGCACTGCGAAAAAAGCTCTTGCAGCGGTTGATGGTCACCCGCAGCAGCCAGGCCTTTTCATGCTCGGCGCTCTCAAACGCAGGTTTTGCCTTTACATAGCTGATGAACACCTCCTGGGCGATGTCCTCCGCGTCCTCTTTGTTTTTCACCATGGCATACGCCGCGGCAAATACCGTGGCGGCGTAGCGCTCCAAAACTTCCTCGGCGCCGGCGCATACGGCAGCGTCGCTCATACCCCTTCCCCCTTTCACCAAAGGATCCTCACATTTTTCATACGAATGAGCCGCGCGGATTATTGCACGGCTCTTTCGGTTCATTGTAACACAAAAGCATTCGAACGCAAAGAAGCGGCGGAGCCCCAACGCGCCCCGCCGCTTTATTCAAAACCCCTCCGGAATGCTCAGCTCTTTGAAAATGTGAAGCTCGCGGGCAGCTTTGCCGCGCGGGACACCGGCTGCCAGATCAGCAGCGCCAGGTAATAGTCCACCATGCTGTGCACCACTGTGCCCACGCCCACAAGACCCAGCACCGTGGAGACGAACGTCCCCTCCATCGTCATGCCCGAAAACCAAAACGCCGTCACCACAACGGCTTCCAGAACGCCATGGATCACGCCCATCACCAGCCCGAACAGGAAAATACTCAGGCCGTTTTTCATCACAGCGGGTTTTTTCGCCAGCAGGAACGCGCCTATGGCCACAAACACCACCTGGCTGAGCGCCCGCAGCACCACCACGGGCGGAAAGCCCGCCAGCAGGAAGCCCAGTGTCGCGCCCAGCTCCACCGTGAGCGCCACCGCAGGCGAGATGAACATGGCAATGAAAATCGCCACATGGCTGCCCAGCGTGAAACTCATGGGCCCCAGCTGTATCTTTACAGGCGAGATCATCGGGATCAATATGGCGATGGCGCACAGCAGCGCGGCCACGCACATTCTCTGAATGCGTACAGTATTTTTGGCTGCGGACATAAACAGGTTCCTCCCCAACATCCACTGTGCAGACACCATGCACGACACGTGTCTTGACACATATTTTTTCTATACTATACGCGCTTGGGGCCCCTGCGTCAACCGCAGGCAGCAAATTCCCCTTTTTCCACCAAAAATAATGCCGCCGGAAACACTGTGTTTGGGCAACACGCCTTGCCGTTCCTGCGGCGGGGCGGCCCTATACGCCGCCCTGCGTCTGCGCGGCACACCGCGCGTGCGCGTCTAACCACCGGGCGACGCCGTCCTCGTCGTTTGCGCCGATGACGCCCGTGGCTACGGCCTTCAGCACATCTGCGGCGTTCGCCACAGCATATGCCTCGTCGGCGGCCTCAAACAGGTCCACATCATTTTCTCCGTCCCCGAACACGACCAGCCGCCCGCATCCGAGGCTGCTTTTCAGCCACAGGGCCGCACTGGCCTTGGAGGCCGCTTTCGGCATGATCTCCAGCCACTGCTCCCGGGTGTACAGATCCACCTGGAACACACAATGATATTGCTCCCGGTATTTTTCATAAAGAGGCAGCAGCTTTTCCCTCTCGTCAATACAGGTGAAGTAAAAAATATCCCCCGCACGCAGTGTGCGCCGCGTTGCGACGGGGTTCGCCCTTCTGTCGTTTTTCCGCGTCTCAAGGAACGCCCGCATTCCCCGCGTACACCGGGCAGGCAGATAGGAAAACATCTCTCTGCCCCCGGCCACCGCATAGACGATGGGGAACACGCCGCACGCCTCCAGTTCGTCCAGGATCTCCGCCGCTTCCCCGCCGAAAAAATTCATCTGTAAAAACGAGCCGTCCCGGTGGTCCGCCACTGCTGCGCCGTTGTAAACGATCAGCGGTATTTCAGCTTCCAGCCCGGCCGTCACCTTCCGCGCCGTCTGGAACGACCGCGCCGTGGCATAGGAAAACAGCATGCCTTCCCCCACCAGCCGGTTGACCGTCCGGTTGGTATACCCGGATGTCCTTTCGTCGCTGCGCAGCAGGGTACCGTCCAGATCGGATACATACAAAGTCCTCATCGCGTCCTCCCGTCCGAGGGCTCCCGCAAAACCGCAGGCGCGCCGGGCATCCTACCGCCCGGCGCAGCAAGCCTCGTCATTTTTCCAGGCCCATCAGATATCCCTTCTCCTCCAGTGCGGCCAGCACCCGCGCTTTGCGCGCCTCGTCCGGGCACACGAGCGTGTGCAGATGGATGTCTCCCGTCAGGCTGCACAGGGGCTGCGCGCCGTTTTTCTGCAGGGCATCCCAAAAAACGTCCGCATCATAACGGCTGAATACCTGCAGCTGGCCCGAAAGCTGGCCGTACACCGGGTGCTCCACGGTCACATCCAGCACGCCGCACCCGCAGTCCGCCACGGTATACAGCTCGTCCAGCAGGCCGTCCAGGCCGTGGCGGCATGCCACGGTGCAGCGCACGCCGCCGCCCTCCTGTCCGCCGCCCAGCACATAGCCGCGCGGCGTAGCTACAATGGGCGAGCCCGCCGCCCGCAGCAGCGCCACATCCCCCACCACGACCTGCCGGCTCACGCCAAGGCGCGCCGCCAGCGCGGCCGCGCTCACCGGGCCGGACGCCCCGGCCAATGCCTGCAATATCTCATCTCTGCGCCGGGCCGCCGTCATGGGCCGCGCCTCCCTCCGTGCTTCTCCGCAAGGCGGCACACGCCGCCGTTTGAGGCCAGTATAGCATGTTTCCGGCAAAAAAACAAAACGAAAATGCCGGTATTCACAGCACGTTTACAAACGCGCTTGAATTTTGTCATATTCCGGCGTTACAATAGAAGATACAGTGAGGAGTTGAAGCATATGAACGAGCAACCCAAACCCAATAAAAAGCCATTCTTTTACTATGCGATGATCGCGATGCTCATCCTGATGCTGCTGAACGCGTTTGTGTTCCCCAGCCTGATGACCCCGCGCGTGACGGAAGTAAGCTATGACAAGTTCCTGGACATGCTTTCGGGCGGCCAGGTGACCGTGGTGGAGCTGCAGGAAAACGAGCGTGAGCTTTATTTCAAAGCTGCAGATGAAAACGGGGCGGAACGGATCTACTCCACGGGCGTGTTCCCGGACGCGGACCTGCAAAAGCGCCTGTCCGAGAGCGGCGTCACCTTTTCCGCCGTGGCTCCGCAGGAAAACAGCACCCTGATGAATTTCCTGTTCACCTGGATCTTCCCCACGCTCATCCTGATCCTTCCCATGGTGCTGTTGTGGCGTATGATGCAAAAGCGCATGGGCGACGGCAGCAATATGATGTCCTTCGGCATGGGCAAGAGCAACGCCAAGATGTACGTGGCCGCTCAGACGGGCAAGACCTTTGCCGACGTGGCCGGGCAGGAGGAGGCCAAGGAAGCGCTGGAGGAGATCGTGGATTTCCTGCACAATCCGGATAAATACCGCAGCGTGGGCGCCGTAATGCCCAAGGGCGTTCTGCTTGTCGGCCCTCCGGGCACCGGCAAGACGCTGCTGGCCAAGGCTGTGGCCGGCGAGGCCAATGTGCCGTTTTTCTCCATCGCGGGCAGCGAGTTTGTGGAGATGTTCGTGGGACAGGGCGCGGCCCGTGTGCGCGACCTGTTCAAACAGGCGAAAGAAAAGGCCCCCTGCATCGTGTTCATCGACGAGATCGACACCATCGGCAAAAAGCGTGACGGCAGCGGCATCGCGGGCAACGACGAACGCGAGCAGACGCTCAACCAGCTGCTCAGCGAGATGGACGGCTTCGACGGCTCGTCCGGCGTCGTCATTCTGGCGGCAACCAACCGTCCCGAAACGCTGGACAAAGCGCTTCTGCGCCCCGGCCGTTTCGACCGCCGTGTGCCCGTCGAACTGCCGGACCTGCAGGGCCGCGAGGCCATTCTGCGTGTCCATGCCAAGGACGTGATGATGGCCGACGACATTGATTATAAGGCCGTGGCGCGGGCTACCTCCGGCGCGTCCGGCGCAGAGCTTGCCAACCTTATCAACGAAGCCGCGCTGCGCGCCGTCAAGTGCAACCGCCGCATCGTCACACAGGAAGACCTGACGGAATCCGTAGACGTGGTGGTGGCGGGCTACCAGCGCAAGAACGCAGTGCTTTCGCCCCATGAAAAAGAGATCGTCGCCTATCACGAAATCGGCCATGCTCTGGTTGCCGCGCTGCAGTCCAATTCCGCGCCCGTGACCAAGATCACCATCGTGCCGCGCACCTCGGGTGCGCTGGGCTATACGATGCAGACGCCGGAGGCCGACACGGTGCTGCTCTCCAAGGAAGAGGCGCTGGCGAAGATCGCCACGCTGACGGGCGGGCGCAGCGCCGAGGAGCTGATCTTCGGCAGCGTCACCAGCGGCGCGTCCAACGACATCGAGCAGGCCACCAAGCTGGCCCGCAGCATGGTAACGCGCCTGGGCATGAGCGAAACATTCGATATGACGGCGCTGGAGACCGTGAGCAACCAGTATCTGGGCGGCGACGCAGCCCTGGCGTGCAGTGCCGAGACCGCCACCAAGATCGACAAAGAGGTGGTGGAGATCATCCGCACAGCCCACGAAAAGGCCATCGGCATTTTGAAAGACAACATGGATAAGCTGCACGAGCTTGCCAAATATCTGCTGGAAAAAGAGACCATCACCGGCGATGAATTCATGGCGATCCTGAATCGGTAAAAAATAAGCGGCAGGCCTACGTCCCATATGGGACGTAGGCCTGCCGTAAGGAGTTTTGCGGCATGAACAGCACTTCGGAACAGCAGGATGCACAGCACCTGCGTATGACGACCGCACCGGTGCCGGGGCTTATCCTCTCTCTCCGTCCCCAGCATCATCACCTGCATCATCACTTCGGTCTACAACATGGCCGACACGTTCTTTGTGGCGCAGCTGGGCACGGCCGCCGTAGCAGCGGTGGGCGTTGTGTTTTCCATATCCTCGGTGCTCTCTGCACTGGGCTTCTGGATGGGTACAGGCGGCAGCAGCCTTGTCAGCCTGTATCTGGGCGCACGGGAAAAGGAAAAGGCGCACTGCGCCGCCAGCACGGGCTTTTTTCTTACTTTGGGGCTGGGCGGCGTGATCGCTGCGGGCGGGCTGCTGGCGCTGCAGCCGCTGATGCGCCTGCTGGGCAGTACCGATACCATCCTGCCCGAAGCCGAGGCTTACGCCGTTCCCATCCTGCTGGCTGCGCCTTTCCAATGCTCCAGCCTGGCGCTGGCGCAGTGCCTGCGCGCCGAGGGAAAAAGCAAGGAGAGCATGGCCGGGCAGCTTGCAGGCGGGCTTTTGAACATTGTGCTGGACCCTCTGTTCATTTACACGCTGGGCATGGGCATCCGGGGTGCGGGCGCGGCCACGGCGCTCAGCCAGGTGATGGTGTGGGCCGCGCTGCTGTGGTTCTATGTGCGCGGCAAAACATCCGTGCGCATTTCGGTGCGGCAGGTGGCCCGCACCCCGCAGATGGTGAAGCTGATTTTCACCACAGGCTTTCCCAGCCTGTGCCGTCACTGCGGCAACGCGCTGGCCACCATCGTGCTCAACCGCGCAGCGGGCGGCTTTGGAGACGCTGCCATCGCCGCGTTCAGCATCGCATCCCGCGTCTCGGGGCTGGCGCTCTCCGTGTCCATCGGCTTTGTGCAGGGGCTTCAGCCCGTGGCCGGCTACGCCCACGGCAGCAAAGACCACGCGCGGCTGAAAAGCGCGTTCCGCTTCTGCTGCGCCGCCAGTATGTCCGCTCTGACGGCGCTGGCCGTGATCATTGCCGCAGCCGCGCCATGGATCGTGCGCATGCTCAGCCCCAGCGACGGCGGCCTTGTGGAAACCGGTGCGGCCGTGCTGCGCGCCACCTGCATCGCACTGCCGTTCACCACGTTCATCAACTGCACGGGCACGCTGTTCCAGGCCATACGGGAAAGCGCGCGCAGCAGCGCGCTGGTTCTTGGCAAACAGGTGTGCGTCTACATCCCGCTGCTGCTGGCCCTGCCCCGCGTCTGGGGCATGAACGGCCTGATGGCCGCAATGCCGCTGGCCGACGCTCTTGGCTTCGTTGCCGCGCTGTGGATGGCCCGCAGCTATTTTGCATATACAGCTACCGTTGCAGAACTATAAAAGCTCTTACTAATAAATTAATTATCGTTCATACCAAATTTAAAGCTCAATAACTTTCTCTTATAAAGAGTCTCCAAATCAATAATTTCATTACTCGTCAACGTTTTGGGTAAAATTTGTAAAATCGAAAACTGAAAATCCTGATACCGCTCCGGATAGCAGCAAATCAATTCTTTCATCAGCTTATTACCGCCATGCAGAGTAGATACATAGTAGGACCAGCGCCCCAACAAACCGCCTTCCCCGTACGCTGACCCGACATACTGTTTTCCCGTTGTCCGGTCTACAATTAAATAAATCGCATTTACGGATGAAAGCGCCGTATGCCATTCGCTGTATACGGATTGGTTCTCTACAATTTCTTTTAGTTCCCTGTAAGATAAAATCAGATTTTCATATCCCGAAAAAACCATGTTGGGCGCAGAGGAAATCGACACAATCGGTTTTTCTGTACTCCCTTTTTGATGCCACGCGCGTGCCGCCGTTCCCCAGTCGATGACCAATCGATTTTCATACTCTGACAGAGATTCTACCCGCGATAAATCGTAATACTCATTTTCGCCCTGAAACCATTCTTTCCTCGGGAAACCATCCGGCGCGACATCCGGTGTATCCGGCACGGAATCTCCCACCCTATAACATGCATAGAATTTTGCTTTGGTCCCTTTGTCGCTGATAAATACCGCCCAATAGTCATATCCCCGGCTGAAACCCCTTTTTTGCTGCCTGGTATATTCCAAAACCATTTTTTTATTATAACAGGCTTTAAAGCCCGGGTCAGTCAGCGCGTGACGAATCAGTTTCACCTTGGCAGGATCTAACCCCACTCGGCATAGCACGTCTGAAAAATATAAAATAGCCATTTTTCCCCTCCAAAAACCGCCTGTTTTCAGCACAGTGAAAGCAGGTGGTTTGTTCATTTTATTCGTGCATGCCGCAAAATCATTTCGGCTGTTCCGTCGCAGCCTCTGCCGCGGTTCCCTTCTCCGGCTTCTCCTCCGCCTGTGCGGCGGCTTCGGCCTGCTCCGTCGCTTCCTCCGCGGCAGCCGCCTGCGCGGCGTCCGCGGCCTCCTCCACCGCCTGCGCGCCGGCGGCCACGGTCTCCTTTACGCGCTCCAGCAGGTCCTCCGCGCCGTCGCGCAGACGGCCCGCAACGGCGGGAGCCTCCTCAGCCACATATCCGGCAAACGCCGAGCCAGCGTCCGCCACCGCGTCGCCCGCTTCATACAGCGCGTCTCCGGCGTCGTGCAGCGCCCCTTTCAGCTCCACGGTATCCACGCCCGCTTTCTCGGCAGTGCCTGTCACCACTTCTTTTACCTTTGCGCCCGCGTCGCTCAGCACGCCGCCCGCCGCGCGGGCAATATCCTCCAGCACGCTGCCCGCGGGTACGTCCTGCGGCTCGGCCCCGGCGGCTGCCGCCGCAGCGTCGGCCACTTTGTTTTCCTCATATTTTTGGGCCACCTTCAATGCGGCGAAAGCGGCGCCCGCCGTTACGCCAAGGCCCAGCAAGCCTTTTAAAAATCCCATAACTCTACGCTCCTTTACAGCAAAATGGGCAACCGCCCGCCCTGCGTCACCGCCCGGCGGGCTTCCTTGCTTTCATTATAGATTCCCCGCGCCGGTTTGCCAAGCATTTCGCGGCATGTCACAAAAAGTTTGCAATTCGTTCCCGGTTTGGCCGCAAATGCGCCGTTTCGCGGCGGCTTATGCCTGCGTGCGCTCGATCTCCCGGATGCGCGCAAAGCCTTCGTGTACCATACCGGCTTTGTCCGGCGTCATGCCGTCGCACCAGCCGCTGTCCACAAATGCCAGTGCCATACGCCCGGCCACCGCGGGGGTCACGACTTTTTCGCCCATGGCCATCACGTTCGCGTTTGTGATGCGCCGCAGCTCGGCGGCAGTATATTCGCTTTCACAGGCCACGGCGTATACGCCGCGAAACTTGCCGGCCGTCATGCATACGCCGGCGCCGCTTCCGCACATCACAAAACCGCGCTCATACGCGCCGCTCTGAATGGCGCGCGCCAAAAGCTCGCCCGCCTCGTAATAGCGCACGGTCTCATCCTCCCGCTGCTGGCCAACGTCCGTAACGTCGTGGCCCGCCTCCCGCAGCACCTGCTTGACATGCTCTTTCAAACGGAATCCCGACGCATCGGATGCAATGGCGATTTTCATACAAAAACTCCTTTCGACGGTGTGCCGCCGTTTGTTTTCAGCAATTTCGCACAGCCGTGCCGCTTTTTATCTTATCTTAAAAAACCGCATGATGCGGTAGCCGATGTAGCGGAACACATCCGCCACCAGCCACAGCTCGATGAGCGCGTAATGGGGCAGATTGCGCCACCGGAATTTCGGCTTTTTCACTTTCGGGATGGCCCGGAACGCCTCCCGCGCGCCTTTGATGTACGGCGTCCAGAATCCCCGCAGCCCGAACACCAGAATTTTGAGCAGATAGCCCAGCGCAAGCGGGATAAAATTCAGAAGGAGCATGCCCAGCGGCATATTTTTGTAGGGCAGCAGAATGCTGTTGCGCCCGCTCTGCACGCTTTTGAATTCGTTGTACCGCACTGCGCCCGTCGTCGCACCGCAGATGTGGTAGCACTTGGCCGCCGGGCAATACAGGTTTTTATAACCCAGACTGTTGGCCCGCCAGCTGATGTCCACATCCTCGAAATAAGCAAAAAACAGCTCGTCGAACAGACCTATCTCATCCAAAATGCTTTTGCGGTACAGGCTGGCCCCTCCGCAGGCGGAAAAAATGCGCCCCGGCTTTGTATAACGCCGCCAGTACATGCCGTCGCCCCGCTTGCACGCCCACCCGAACAGCGTGACATAATCCCCCGCATCGTCACAGATGTCCCGTTCAAAATGCCGGATCATCAGGCTTTGCACCGCAAAAGCGCGCGGCTCGGCATCCGCCATGGCAATGAGCTGTGCCAGCCAGTCCGGCTGTGCAAAGGCGTCGTTGTTGAACAGCACCACATATTCGCCTTTTGCCAGGCCGATGCCCGTGTTCACCGCTGCGGAAAAGCCGGTGTTTGTCTGGTTCTCCACCAGCGTGTAGCCCGGGCGGCCCACATAGCTGCGGGCAATGGCCAGGCTCTCGTCTGTGGAGCCGTTGTCGATGATGATAAGCTCGAAGTCCTGCTCCGTCTGCGCCCAGATCGATTCAATGGAATCGCGCAGCCAGCCCGCGCCGTTCAGATTCGGTATTACAATACTTGCTTTCAAAAGCGTGGTCTCCTTTGATGAAACGTGCTATACTGTTGTTGACGCATGTTTTGGGTTGTACACGCGGTGCACAGCCGCAGCAGCGGCGGGCCTGAGATTATTATAACATGACGCCGCGAAGCGGCCTCGGCAAAACCGCACTTGCTGCGGTTTTGCATGTTTCAATGTCCCCAGGCCCATGCGCGCCAGCGCATCCGCGTGTGCTGCGCACACGCGCAGCCGCGGCAGCGGCGAGCCTGAGATTATTATGCCACAAGCGTCACGTTTTCGCAACGCCGAACTGCGGTTCTATTTTTATAGAAAAGGAGCCTGTCCCATGTACGATGTAACGACCGCGAAGCTGTTCCTGCTGGATATGGACGGCACGTTTTATCTGGATGATACGCTGCTGCCCGGCGCGCTGGAGTTTCTGGCACTGTGCCGCGCCACCGGACGGCAGTTTGCGTTTTTAACGAACAATTCCTCCAAAAGCAAGGCAGACTATCTTGCGAAGCTCACGCGCCTGGGCGCGGACGTTACCGAACATGACATTTTCACTTCCGGTGATGCAACGCTGCTGTATTTGGCGGAAAACGGGTTTTCCAAAGATATCCTGCTCATCGGCACGCCCAGTCTGGAGGCGCAGTTCGCGGCGGAAGGCTACACAGTGCGGGCTGCGAAGCCCCGCGCCGTGGTGCTGGGCTTCGACACCACCATCACCTATGATAAACTGAGGCTGCTGTGTGACGCTGTGCGCGCCGGCCTGCCCTACATTGCGACACACCCGGATTACAACTGCCCGGTCGCAGGAGGCTTTATCCCGGACATCGGTGCGGTGATCGCCTTTGTAAAAGCAAGCACCGGGCGGGACCCGGATGCCGTCATCGGGAAGCCAAATGCCTACATCGCCCGCGCCGCTGCACACAAATACGGCGTTTCTCTGGAAGACGTATGCATGGTGGGCGACCGCCTTTACACCGATATTGCACTGGGCGCCTGCGGCTGCGGCACCGCGCTGGTGCTGTGCGGTGAAACAACGCCGGAGGCGCTGGCCGCAGGCAGCGTCACGCCCGGCGTCGTGTGCGCCGATTTGGCCGCGTTGGGCAGACTGCTGTAGCCGGTGCGGTCCAATATACCACCGGGAGGACTGCTGTCATGGAATACGCGCAGCGCATCGGCGCACGCATCGCGCGCCTGCGCACGGAAAAGCATCTTACACAGGGACAGCTTGCCCAGGCCGCAGGCGTGCCGCGCGACGCGCTCGCCCGCTGGGAAGCCGGCGGCGGGCTGCCGGGCAGAGCTGAGCTGACGGCTCTGGCCCGGCCGCTCGGCACGACGGCGGCGGCACTTCTGAACGCGGACGAAGACGAACCGGACGAAGCGCCCGTCGGCTTCCTTACATTTCCGCGTACCGAGCAGGCATGGCGCGCCCAAGCCCGCTGTATGCGCGGCAGCGGGCCGCGCACGGCCTATGCGCTGGCGGCGCTGTGCTGTACCGTCTGCGCTGCTTTGAGCCGCGCCTGGCTGTTCGGCTCCGTGCGTATGGCCTGCACCGGCTTTTTTCTGGCCGCGGCTGCATTTTGTCTGTGGGGCTGTGCGGACGGCCCGCTGCGGCTGCGGCTGCGGGCCGCCTGCAAAGGAGATTTTGCGGCCGTTCAGGCAGCCGTATACCCCACCCACTGCCGCTGGCATCAAAACGGAGAGCCTTACCGGCTGGAGCACGCCGACTTGATGGGTGCCTGGGAACTGCCCGACGGGTTCGTGCTTCAATGGGAAGGCCCTCCCCTCTTTGTCCACCATAGCGACGCACAAGCTGTGCGGTATATCCTTTCCCGCTCCTACGGCGTGCCGTACCGCGTCCTCAGGCCCCGGCGGGAGCCGTTTTGGGCACTGTGTGCCTGTACGGCGGGCCTGGCAATCTCCCTCTGGCTGAGCGGCGGCGGTCTGCGGCTCCTGCGGCAGAGCTTCGCCCCCTCCGCACCGCTGCCGGATGCTCCGCAGTCTGCCGCCGTACCGGATTTTTCCAGCACAAACGGCCCTTGCTTTGCCGCCGCGGACGGAGGCGTTTGGTTCACGGCGGGGCACGGCTCCGCTGTTTCGCCGGAAACGACCCGTGCTCTCTTTACCGGGGCAGGCCGCATTTTGGCCGCTGAAACCGGCTCCAAGGTGCAGGCTGTACTGTATGCGTCCGGCCCGCTGGATTGCAGTGTCCGTGTCACGCCGGACGAAGGCGTCACATGGTTCGGTCAGTCCCTCACCGCGCTGGACCGTCCTGTCGAATACGCAAAGCTGGAGTTTCTGACACCGGAGCTGGGCTTTGCAGCGGTGGGCACGCAGCATTCCCCGGGCGGCGGCGAGGAAAAATATGCTTTTTTCACCCATAACGGCGGGCAAAGCTGGACGGCATTCGGCGTCCTGCCGCACTTCGGCACCTCCCACATCCTCAGCGGTTTTTCCATGACGCCGAACGGCACGGCGTTTCTCACTCTTGCCACAGGTCCAGAGGAAAACTGGCCCCTGCTCTACTGCAGTGCAGACAGCGGAGTCTCCTGGCAGACGGCGGAGCTGCCCTGGGATGACTGCGCGCTTGCATACCTGAACCACCTGTCCCGCGCAGAGCAGCGGCCCGAGGGCTTTTATGTTCTTCTGACGCAGCTGCCGTACAGCGGCGGGAACGCCGCCTTTTTCGCCCCAACGGCGCAAGGGCCGTGGAGCTATGCCGGAGATGCCATCCCAGATGCATGATCCACGCCTGCAAAGGGACGGGCCTCGTGCCGGATGCATCAACCGCATCAGCACGAGGCCCTTTTTTCAGGCAATGCTCCCGCCTGTTATTTCAGTGTTTTTTCCAGATTGGCCATGATGTCTGCCGCACCCTCGCTCATCACAAGTACGATTTCTCCGCCGGGCAGCGTTTTGATCAGCGCGCCCTTGGCAACCTCGTACTGGTCGGCCAGATAGTTTTCAAACGACTTGCGCTGCAGCGAAACATAGCTTTCCACCGCAGCCTGCACGGCTTCGGCCTGGCCTTCGGCAGGCTTGAACACACCGATGGCGTAGGCCCGCACATTCATCATCGACATGCTGAAGGCGTACGCGTCCAGCGTTGCGGGATCGATGCCCATGGTGTCCAGCATCATCTGGATGCTGGACGCCGCATCCTCGGCGGACACATCGTTGGGATTCACGGCCAGCATTGGCTCACCGCCCGCGTCGCCGCAGGCGATCTCGGAATACTCATTGTCCTCGGCCGGACGCGCGTCACGGATGGCATAGGCGTAGCGCTGGCCCTCGCTCATCGTGTCCCCGGCCCCGCCGGACGAAACGGACGCGGAACCCGAAACGGAACCCGAGCCGGAGGCGGCAGGCGTAGATACGGCAGAGGAACTGCCGGAATTCGTGCCCGGCAGCTTTGGCCCGCAGGCGGCAAGGGCAAGGCAGAGCGCGGCGGCAAGCGCCAGCGCGGAAATACGGTACAGTCGGTTCATGTTTGTTTCTCCTTACAGTTTGTAATACTGGCAAAGGCGGCCGCACACCAGGCGGCCTTTGCTATGAAGTATACCCCGCAGCCCTGCCAAAAATTGCACGCGGGGCAAAATTTCTCTAAAAAAGGCAAAAAAGGGGCGCAAAAGCGCCCCATACCGGCCAGGCCGCGGGTTCTTTCACTTATACTTCGGCGCGGGGTGATAAAATTCGAAAATCACCGCGTCGTTTTCCGCTTCTTTCGCGTTTATATCGTCTTCGGGGCGCACGGTCCAGCATACGCGGATGGCGCCCATTGCCTCCGCCAGACGGGCGGTCCATGGCTTTTTGCCGGGGCCATAAGCGATAAACTGCGGGCGCGCCAGCACGTTGGTGAACAGGCAGCCCAATGCGAATGCCAGCGGCTTCGGCTCATCCCGAAACGAGGCGGGCGCGTCGGAAAGCTGTCCCCGCAGCACATCCTTCGCATTTTTCCGGAACCAGCGCACGATGCGCGGGTCAAAGCTCTCGATGCAGTAGGGGCCGTTGTACGCGCGCATCAGCGCCAGCCCCTTTTCGCAAAGCTCGTCGTTGCGCCGCCCCGTCTTGAGTTCAATGATCATGGGCGTTCTGCCGCCCATCACTTCAAACACCTCCGTCAGCAGGGGGATCGTCTCCTGTGTGCCGCACAGACGCATCCCGCGCAGCTCCTCGAATGTAAATTCGTCCACACGGCCGTGCACGCCGCACACACGGTCCAGCGTGTCGTCGTGGAACACCACGACCTGCCCGTCCCTGGAGAGCTGGATATCCAGCTCCACGCCGTAGCCGGCCTCCGCCGCCGTGCGGAACGCGGGCAGGCTGTTCTCCGGCACCGTCTTATCCTTCGTATGCAAGCCCCGGTGCGCGTGATTTACGCCGTACACCAGCTGCTTTTGCGCCTCGCCGTAGCGGCCCGGCCGCAGAAAAAGCCACAGCAGAACGATGCACACGGCCAGAACCCACAAAAATACCGCCATTCAAGATCATCCCATTTCCCGGCGCATACGCGCCGCGTGATCCGGCCCTGCAGGCAGGGGCCTCCGGGGAGGCGCACCGGTCCTATCTGCCATTTTACCGCGCTCCGCCCGCGCCGTCAATCGGCAGGGACGCATGCGTAAAACATTTTCACAAATTTGACATATCGGCGCTGTAATATGCTACTATAAGAAAAACGAAAAAACCATCTGCTGCCGAAAACGAGGTGTTTGTTATGGCAAAAATTTTGATCGTAGACGACGAGCCGCGCATCCGCGAGCTGATCCGCGAGCATTTGGAGCACGAAGGCTTCCAGTGCGAAGAGGCCACCGACGGCTCCGCCGCGCTGGCGGCGCTGGCCGCCTCCGGAGCGGACCTTGTGATATTGGACATCATGATGCCGTTTGTGGACGGTATGACCTGCCTGCGCGAGATGCGCAAGCGCAAAATCGACACGCCCGTCATCATGCTGACGGCACGCGGCGAGGAATACGACAAGCTTGCGGGCCTGGAGGGCGGCGCGGACGATTATGTGGTAAAGCCGTTCAGCCCGCGGGAGCTGGTGGCCCGCGTAAAGGTGGTCCTGGCGCGCACCATGCCCAAAACGCAGGAGGGCGGCGAAAGCTTTGTATTCGGGGACCTTGTCATAGACACTGCCTCCCACAGCGTGAAGATCGCCGGGGAGGAAGCTCCCCTTACGCCCAAGGAATTCGATCTTCTGGTGTTCCTTGTATCCAATAAGGGCTTGGCGCTTTCCCGGGAAAAGATTTTGCAAAAGGTGTGGAACTACGACTATTACGGCGAGGACCGCACCGTGGATACCCATGTCAAAATGCTGCGCAGCCACCTGGGCAAATACCGCGACAACATCGTGACGGTATGGGGCATCGGCTATAAATTTGACCCCGATGTGAGGCCCGGAAAATGAAGCAGGACAAGCGCCCCGCGGGCGCGGCCGTAAAAAAGCGGCGTTTTTTCAACAGGATCAGCCGCAAGCTGATGCTGTTTGTTGTGCTGATGAGCATGGTGCTGCTGGCGCTGGTGTGGCTGCTGAGCGTAAAGCTGCTGGAGCCCATGTACAACCGGCGCGTGCTCGCGGATCTGAACCATGCGGCGGACGTCTATTCCGCCATCATTGAAAAATACGGCAAATTCGAGAGCTTCGACAAGAGCGGCGGCGTTCATATTCCCTCAGACATGATGGAGGAGATCATGGACAACCGGGGGCTGCTGGCCGGAAAATGCTTTGAGGTAGCCGGAACAGACTGCAAGGTCCTGCTGCATCTTCACCAGCTGCAGTCCGACCAGTGCCTGCTGCATCCCAATCCGCTGAGCCAGCTTATGGAATATTCAGAGCCGCAGTGGAACAGCACCGCAGCCGTCAACCTGCGGGCCACGACCTTCGTACTGGGAGACCTGAACTTTACTCTGCCGGACTCCCGCATCCTGCCCGGCCTGGAAAGCACCTCCGGCACCCGGCAGATGGTGGTGTGCCGCAACATCAACAACCAGTATTCTCTCATCCTCTCCACAGACCTGGAGCGTGTGGGCCAGGCCGCCGACGTCATCAGTGCGCAAATGCCCATCATTGCCGCCGTGCTGCTCATCGTCAGTATTGCGGGTGCTTATGTATTCAGCCGCTGGTTCACAAAACCCATCTCGGCCATTTCCCGCGCCGCGCGGGAGATGGCACGCGGCAATTACAAGGTGCGCGTCACGCCCCAGGCGGATGACGAGCTGGGCGCGTTGGCCGGGGATTTCAACACCATGGCCCGGGAGGTGGGCCGCACCTCGGAGCTGCAGCGGGACCTCATCGCCAATGTCAGCCACGACCTGCGCACGCCGCTGACGCTCATCAAGGGCTATGCCGAGACGGTACGCGACCTGACGGGCGACAACAAGGAAAAGCGGGACGAACAGCTCTCGGTCATCGTGGACGAGACCGACCGCCTCTCCGGCCTTGTGAACAGCGTGATGGAGCTTTCCAAATATTCCTCCGGCACCGAAAAGCTCAATCCCGTCCAGTTCGACCTGGCACAGCTGTGCGACGAAGTGGCCTACCGCTACCAGAATATCTGTGAGCAGAGCGGCTACACCCTCACGGTAGATGCTGCCGGCCCCTGTACCGTAACGGCAGACCCGGACATGATGAGCCGTGTGGTGCACAATCTGCTGGCGAACGCCATCCATCATATCGGGCCGGACGGCTGTGTGGCGCTGCGCGTAAAATCGCAGCCGGACGCCGCCGTGCGGGTAGAGATTGAGGACCACGGCGCGGGCATTGCCCGGGAAGATCTTCCCTATATCTTTGACAAATACTACCGCTCCCGCGCGGACGCCGGCAAGGTCGGCACAGGGCTGGGGCTTTCCATCACAAAGGCCATCCTCATCAACCACGGCTTTCCCTTCGGTGTGGACAGCGAACCCGGCAAGGGCAGCATTTTCTGGTTCGTCGCTCATTGAGCCGGATATTTTTCTCTGTAAAAAAGGGACCTCCCGCACCTGCGGGAGGTCCCTTTTATTTGTAGAAAAACCACCGGCTATGCCGGTGGTACGGAAAAGCTTAAGCTATGAAAAGAAACTCCTTCCAGTAAAATGGCAGTGCGGTCTGGCAACTGCACGAACCAACAGAAGGAGGCCATTCAGTGAATGACAATAATAGTTTAGCGCATACAAAAGTACAGTTTACAAGGGTCTACACAGGGTAGGTATCTGACGGGAGGGGTTCCGCCCGTCAGATTTTCCATGTGATGTTCAAACTGTCGCTTGTGGCGGCTATGATGGTAATCATCAAGTCCATCACCCGCCGCTTGTCGTCAAAGGATACATTCTCCCAGGTGTCGAGGTAGCCGTAAATCTGGCTGACCTGTTCCAGCAGTTAGCGAAGAAGATGATTAAGCAGGTGGGAAAGTAATCATAAAGAGTAAAGAGAAAAAAGGAAATAAAATTCACGTTGTCCGCAAAAAGAGAGTGTGATATAATGTGGTTAGCTAAAGATAACTATGAAAGGAGCATTGTGTATGTCTTTTTTTCAAAATACTTGTAAGCCCAAAGGGATTGGCGGCAAAATTATGGTTAATATGATGAATACCGGACATTCATCTATGGCTGAATGGGGATTTACGCATATAGAAATTAGAAATAATTACATATGTCTGGATATTGGGTGTGGCGGTGGAGCAAATGTAAAAAAGCTATTGGCAAAAACTCCATACGGCAAAGTGACAGGTATTGATTATTCAGAAATTAGTGTAATAAAATCCCAAAAAATCAATAAGGCAGAAATAGAAAATAGGCGTTGCGAAATCTTGCAAGGTAATGTAATGAAACTTCCTTTCGGAAATGAAACTTTTGATATAATTACTGCGTTTGAAACAATATATTTTTGGCCTGATATTAATGAGGCATTTAAGCAAGTATATCGAGTTTTGAAAGGCAGCGGAACTTTTATGATTTGCAACGAATCAAATGGCGAAAATTCCAAAGAAGAAAAGTGGACTAAGATTATACAAGGAATGAAAATATACAATTCTGGACAAGTCAAAAAATCTTTAGAGGGTGCTGGTTTTACAGACATAAAAATACACAAAAATGAAAAAGGCTGGCTCTGCGTAGTTTGTAAAAAAGATAAAGATGTAAATTAACTATTGTTTTCTCAATAGCAAAGACAGCCGGGAAAGCCCTAAAATGGCTTCCCGCCCATTTCAATTTTGAAAAAAGAAACGCTCCAAAATCAGAAAGAGGGCGGCCAAGTACTTCGGAGGATTGGCCGCCTTGTCCACCCATTCAGCGGGACGGTGGGCGGCGGTCAAGGCCGGGTGTAAACTCGTTCATTTCAGCCCTGACGCTTGCCCGCTGTCCTGCTACTTTTCTGGGAATGTGGCCACACTTCGGGACACTTTGTCCACAAGTCGGAGCGTAGGTCGAGGGACAGGGGCTTTCATATACGCCCTGTCTGCTGATGAAACCAGACCTGCGCTTGCGGCTCCACGCCACGCAAGCACAGCCCTGTTTTCCTGCCGCTTCAAATGCCCTTGCCCTCCCCGGCGGCAACGGCATTTTCACGGCAACGCCGACAGAGCGTATAACACACTACACTTTGCTACGCAAAGTCGTGTGCCAAAGGGGTACCCTTTGGAAACCCCAAACAACAAAACAGGCTGAATATCTCGCACTTTCCCGGTGCTTGATACTCAGCCTGTATTTGTTGTCAGCAGCCTCCGTTTCGTGGTCTGCGTGTAGTTCTTTGTAAACTGACCTAAATGGAATTGCAAATACCACATTGTGTTTGCGCCGAAATATCGGCGCAAACTGTTCTACGGAGAAAATCGAAAAGAGATAGGAGGGATTTTGAGACAGCTCAGTGAATGGAAAGGAGTAAAAATAGTAGAAGCAGAAGTGTGCCCGGATCACATCCACATGCTGGTAGAAATCCCACCGAAAATGAGTGTGGCGGGATACATAGGATTTCTCAAGGGGAAAAGCAGTTTGATGATTTTTCAACGACACGGGAATCTGAAGTACAAATATGGGAATCGATCATTCTGGTGCAGAGGGTACTACGTGGACACCGCAGGAAAGAATACGAAAAAGATCGCGGAATACATTCAAAATCAGTTGAAAGAAGATCAACTTACA
The DNA here is from genome assembly GCF_000949455.1 of Ruthenibacterium lactatiformans. GTDB lineage: Bacteria > Bacillota > Clostridia > Oscillospirales > Ruminococcaceae > Ruthenibacterium > Ruthenibacterium lactatiformans. The sequence goes on from NZ_JXXK01000003.1 coordinate 94,859, forward strand.
GATCAGATGACGTTAAAGGAATACATGGACCCGCTTGCGGGTAACAAGTAACAATCCTATGCAAGTGTCAGACCGTTATGCGCCTTGAGGCGCTGCCTGTATCATAGGGCTTTGCCCGCATCTGAAATACCCCCGGCTTCGCCGGGGGATATTTATTTCCATTAAAATGCCCATTCTCCGTTTTCAAAGATCTTCACGTTCTCTCCCGTTCTGGTGGTACCCGTAATGGTCATATCCGGCGCGCCCACCATCACGTCCTCGTGGATGATGCTGTCGTTCACACCGTGGGCCAACAGTTCCTGCTTCGTCATGGCCGTACCGCCCTTTACAGTGCCGGGGTAACCCTTACCGAAGGCGATGTGGCAGGCCGCGTTCTCGTCGAACAGCGTATTGTAGAACAAAATGCCCCGCCGGTTGATGGGGCTGGACGCCGGCACCAGCGCGATCTCGCCGATGCGGCGGGAGCCTTCATCGGTGTCCAGCAGCTGGCCCAGCAGCGCCTCGCCGCTTTGGGCCGAATGCTCCACCACTTCGCCGTCCTTGAAGGTGACGGAAAAGCCCTCAATGAGGTTGCCGTTGTACACATAGGGCTTGGTGCCCTTTACAACGCCGTTTACGCGCAGACGGTGCGGCGCGGTGAACACTTCCTCGGTGGGGATATTTGCGATGAATGTGTAGCCCTCGGGCGTACGGCTTTGAGCGCCCTCCCACACATGCCCGTCCGCAAGGCCGATGGTGAGGTCTGTGCCGTTGGCGCTCTGCAGCCGGATGCTGTCCAGATCCAGCGCATTCATGCGGTCGCGCCAGGCGGTCATTTTTTTCACATGCGCCTGCCACTCGGACACCACATTGCCGTTTTTCACGCGGCACACGTCGAAGATAGCGTCCCAAAGCATTTCCTGAGCCTCATCCTCCGCCGCGCCGGGAAATACCTTTCCCGCCCACGCGGCGCTTGGGATCGCCACGATGCTCCACTGCACCTTGTCGCTCATGGTATAGCTGCGCCACTCCTCCTGCGCCTTCATAGCCGCCTGGTTTGCGCGGTCGATCTTTTCCATATCAAGCCCCTTGTAGATCTCCGGGTCCCGCGCGGAAATGGACAGCATGCACGCGCCTCCCTCACTCTCCACATAATCGAGATAGCTGCGCTGGAGCCAGGGCTTCACATCCTCCAATACCTCCACGGCGGTATTCTCCATTTTAATGCGGGACAGCTTTTCGTCCGAATAGTGCACCACCACTTCCTTCGCGCCCGCAGCGTAGGCCGCCTCGGCACAGGCCCGGGCGAAAAACGCCCCCTCGATGGGCGCACGGATGATGAGCGTCTGCCCCGGCTGGGGGTTGACGCCGATCTTTACGGCAAATTCCGCATACTGCTTCACCAAATTTATATCCATTTTCATTTTCTCCAAATCATCAGGATTTCCGCGCGCCGCGCGGCGGTCTGCTTCGTTATATGCTTTGCTCCAGCCGGGTGAAAAATTCCACCGTCTTGGCAATCTCACGCACCGGGATACGCTCGTCGTTGTTGTGGATCAGCCCCCGCTGCTCCTTGGAGAGCGCCATGGCGCTGAACTTGTATACGTCCCGGCAGATGGCGCTGAAATGACGGCTGTCGGAGCAGGCCATCATCAGGTACGGTGAGACGATGCTGCCCTGCCATGTGTCGCCCACTGCCTTGGCCAGCGTCTCCCAGTTCGCATCCTCCGCGGAGGCATACGGGCTGGCATTCTGAGCGTATGTTACCTTGACCTCCACCTTATCGTTGCGAATGACGTCTTTCAGGTGCTGCGCCGCACTTTCCGGCGTATCCAGATTGACAAGCCGCAGGTTGACGCCCGCCGACGCCTCTGTGGGCAGCACGTTGATCTGCTTGGACCCCTGCGCCGTGGTGAACGCCATGGTGGTGCGCATCATCGCGCCCAGCTCGCCGCCCAGCCTGCCCGCCAGAAGCGGCAGCAGAGGCCCAAACAGCCACAGATTCGCAAATACCAGCCGCAGGCCGAAAGGCGCATACGGCCCCACGTTTTGGAACAGCGCGCGCACGGGCGCCGTCAGATGCGCCTTGAACTGGTGTTTTTCGCAATCGGCCACGGCCCGGCACAGCATGCCCAGCGTGGAGGGCACGGCCGGCGTGCTGGCATGGCCGCCGGCGGCACGCGCCGTCAGCTCCACATTCATAAAGCCTTTTTCTCCGATGCCCACCACCGCGATGGGCTGCTTGACGCCGGGGAATACGCCGTCTACAACGGCGCCGCCTTCATCCACCACCATTGCGGGCCTGACGCCCCGCTCCTTCAAATATTCCACGATGGCCGGTGCGCTCGGCCCGCTCACTTCCTCGTCGCCTGAGAAAGAAAAGTACACGTCGTTCCGGGGCACAAAGCCCTCGCTCATCAGCCGTTCGGCCGCCTCCAGAATGCCCAGCAGCGTGATTTTCGTGTCCAGCGTACCGCGCCCCCACAGCTCGCCGTCAAACACCTCGCCGCAGAAAGGCGGATGCTTCCACCCCGCTTCGTCTACAGGCACCACGTCATAGTGCGCCATCAGGACAACGGGAGCGGCGCTGCTTTTTCCTTTCCAGTGAAACAGCATGCCCGTATGGGCGATGCGCACGGGCGGGCACATCTCATGTACGCGGGGGTACAATTCCCGCAGCTTCTCACGGAAGCCTTCAAACTGTGTTTCATCAAACTTTTCCGCATCATAATTGGACACCGTCGGGATGCGCACCAGCTGCGCCAGGCGCTGTACAGCCCCCTCTGTGTCCACGGCGACGGGCGTGGGCGCCGCCCCAGCCCCCGCCTCCGGTTTGAACCGGGCCGCACGGATGCACAACACGGCGCACAACGCCAGCACAGCCGCAAGTATGAGCCAGCCGATCATAAAAACTCCTCCGTTCTGTTGGATATGGCTTGTTTTCATCATACCACAAGCAGGCAAAAAAAGGAAGCGGACGCCCCCTGGGACGTCCGCTTTGCATGTGGTTTTAAAACTCGATCTTTTTCTCGATATAAGCGCGCAGATCCTCGATCTTCACACGCTCCTGCTGCATGGTGTCGCGGTCGCGCACGGTCACACAGCCGTCGGCGGCCGTCTTGTCGTCGCCCACGGTCTCAAAGTCGATGGTGATGCACAGCGGCGTGCCGATCTCATCCTGGCGGCGGTAACGCTTTCCGATGGAGCCGGTCTCATCATAATCCACCATGAAATACTTCGCCAGCTCGGCGCGCACTTCCTCGGCCTTGGGGGCCAGCTTTTTCGAAAGCGGAAGCACGCACGCTTTGAAGGGCGCCAGCGCCGGATGCAGGCGCATCACCACGCGGGTGTCGTTTTTCCCGGCGTCCACCACTTCCTCGTCGTAGGCCTCGCAAAGGAACGCCAGCGCCACACGGTCCGCGCCCAGGGACGGCTCCACAACATAGGGGATATAGCGTTCATTGGTCTCCGGGTCAAAGTATTCAAGACTCTTGCCGCTGGCCTCCTGATGACGGCCCAGATCGTAATTGGTGCGGTCGGCAATGCCCCACAGCTCGCCCCAGCCAAACGGGAACAGATACTCAATGTCCGTCGTAGCCTTGGAATAGAAGGACAGCTCCTCCTTCTCATGGTCGCGCAGGCGCATGTTTTCCTCTTTCATGCCCAGGCTCAGCAGGAAGTTCTTGCAGTAATCCTTCCAATAGTAGAACCAGTCCAGATCGGTGTCCGGCTTGCAGAAGAACTCGCACTCCATCTGCTCGAACTCCCGGATGCGGAAAATAAAGTTGCCCGGCGTGATCTCGTTGCGGAAGGATTTGCCGATCTGGCACACGCCGAACGGCAGCTTGCGGCGCGTGGTGCGCTGGATATTGGCGTAGTTGACAAAGATGCCCTGCGCCGTTTCAGGCCGCAGATAGACCTCATTCTTGGCGTCTTCGGTAACGCCCATAAACGTCTTGAACATCAGGTTGAACTTGCGGATGTCGGTAAAATTTTTGCTGCCGCATTCCGGGCAGGCGATGCCATGCTCGCGGATATATTCCGTCATCTCGTCGAAGCTCATGCCTTCGGCGTGTCCGCCCGCGTCCTCGATGAGCTTGTCCGCGCGGTGACGGGCATGACAGTCCCGGCAGTCCATCAGCGGGTCGGAAAAGCCGCCCACATGGCCGGAGGTGACCCAGGTCTGCGGGTTCATCAGAATGGCGGAATCCAAGCCAACATTGTATTTGGATTCCTGCACGAACTTCTTCCACCAGGCCTTTTTGACATTGTTTTTAAACTCGACGCCAAGAGGGCCGTAATCCCAGCTGTTGGCCAGGCCGCCGTAGATCTCGCTGCCCGGATATACAAAGCCCCGGTTTTTGCACAGGGCGACGATCTGGTCCATGGTCTTTGCGCTGTTTTCCATCGTGACACACCTTTTCTTATAAATGATAGGAACAATAAGACATGGGTTTATTGTACGGCAGGCGGCGCGGTTCGTCAAGGGTTTGGCTTGACTTCGCGCGCATTGTGTCATATAATATTTTAGCTTGGATTCCTCGTGTAAGCGCCGTATCCGCCGCGCTGGCACGCAGACATCCGTGCCAAAACCGCATACCGGGGTGTAGCGCAGTTGGTAGCGCGCCTGCTTTGGGAGCAGGATGCCGGGAGTTCGAGTCTCCCCACTCCGACCAAAACACCACTAAAATCATAGATTTTAGTGGTGTTTTTCATAAAAAAGCGCAAAAGCTTTATGGTAAGGTCAAAAAACTTGCGGCGCGCCAAAGCACGATGAAAGGAGACGAACGTATGGCCTACAGCGAGCTGATCAAAAACTTTGAACGCATTCGGGACTATATGCGCGAATTCTATGTGTACGGTTTTAAAAGCCGCGATGAGTTCACGAAGAAAAGCGCCCGCTCCTATGATGACGAGCGCCGCCGCGTTGAAAGCTGGCTGGGTGATTATATGCGTTTTCGGCAGACCGCTGACGGCAAAAAGGTCTTTCTCTCCATCGACAGCCGCATTTCTCATCACAATCCGTTCTACAAGGCATGGAAAGCGAAAAGTTTTACCGATGGGGATATCACGCTTCATTTTCTGATCTTCGATGTTTTATCCGGTCCGGATATCGCGCTGCCGCTCAACGGCATCATGGATGAAATTGACCGGCGGCTTTCGTGCTTTGACGAGCCGAAAACATTCGATGCATCCACCGTCCGCAAAAAACTGAAGGAATACGCCGAGCAGGGCCTTATCTGTACAGATCGGTCCGCAAAAACATTGCTGTACCGCCGTGCGGCCACGGCTCAGCCTGCCTGTACAGATGCGCTTGACTTTTTTTCCGAGGTCGCCCCCTGCGGCGTGATCGGTTCTTTTTTGCTGGATAAAGCCGATTCCCATGAGGAACACTTTGTGTTCAAGCATCACTATATCACCGGGGCGCTGGACAGTGAGATTTTGTACAGATTGTTTGAGGCGATGCACAGAAAACAGTCCGTCCAAATCGAAACCGTCAACCGGCGCAGGGAGCGCACCGCCGCGCAGAAGGTTGTTCCCCTGCGCATTTTTATCAGTGTGCAGAACGGCCGCCAGTATCTGATGGCTTATGCTCCGCGGAACAAACGGATCGGCTCCATCCGGCTTGATAATATTCTGTCGATCCAGACGGCGGGAAATTGCGAAAGCTACGATACATACCGGCAGAAGCTTGACCAAATGCAGAAGCATATTTGGGGCGTCAGTACCGAAGGGGGATGCGCGCGGCTGGAGCAGGTGGAGTTTACCGTGCGGTATGATGACGGTGAAGCGTATATCCACCGCCGTCTGGAACGGGAAAAGCGCTGCGGACAGGTCGAGCGTGTCGACGCTCACACCAGCCGCTTTTCCGCCGACGTCTATGACGCGGGCGAGCTGGTGCCGTGGATCCGTACCTTTATCTGCCGCATTGTCAGCATTCATTTTTCCAATCAGGAGCTGGCGGCGCAGTTCAAAAGGGACATCGACGCAATGGCTCGCTTGTACGGGCTGAACGGAGGCGATGAAGCATGATTTTCAGCGAGCTTTACGGCGCTTACTACAACACAGTCGCGGCCGTTCTGCGCAAAGCGGTTCAGCGCCCGCTCACGAAGGAAGATCTGCGAACGGTTATCGAGCGCTGTGCGTTTTCAGAGAGCGTTTTATCCATCGAACCGGCGCTCACGAGCGAAAAATGGCAGCTGCTCCGGCCGGACGGCACAACGCCCCTCCTCCATCCGCCGACCATGCCGCTTACGGTGCTGCAAAAGCGGTGGCTGAAGGCGATTTCTCTTGACCCGCGCATCCGCCTGTTTGATTTTGACAGTTCCGGCCTTGAGGATGTGCCGCCGCTGTTCACGCCGGACGACATTTACATTTTTGACCGGTATGCGGACGGCGACCCATTTGAAGATGAGGTATACATACAAATCTTCCATCGGATACTGGACGCGATCAAAAAGCGGTATCCGCTCAGTATTGATGTAAAAAACCGCCGGGAGGCCCGCACACATCTGAACGTCATGCCGGAATATCTGGAGTATTCCGAAAAGGACGACAAGTTCCGCCTGGTCGCCTCCGGCTGCCGGTACGGAAAAACCATCAATCTTGGGCGGATTTTGTCCTGTAAGCCCTTTCGGGGAGAACGGTACGGGCGCCAAAGCATCTGTGCCGCCGCAAACAAACGCGTTGTGATCGAGCTGTATGACGGACGCAATGCCCTGGAACGGGTGCTGCTTCACTTTGCGCACTTTGAAAAAGAGGCGCAGCGGCTGGACGAAAAGCACTACCGCGTCACGATCAACTACCGGCAGGACGACGAGACAGAACTGGTGATTCGGGTGCTTTCTTTCGGCCCGTTTATTAAGGTAACTGAGCCGGAACGCTTTGTGGGACTGATCAAAAAACGGCTGGAAATGCAAAAAAGCTGCGGACTCTTTTGAGTTCGCAGCTTTTTTTCCGTGATAAGGCAGGAAAATTTTAGTATTCTATGGATGCAAGATGACCTTTGCGGGTGTTTGAATGTTCTTTCACCGCGGTGCGCGAGGAGGTTCCAAAGCGTATGCCGGTCAGGCTTGCGCGTGGCAGCCGCGAAAGCGGCGGGGTTCAACTCCCCTTTATATCGCAGGTTCGAATCCTGCCTTACATCCGTCAGGATGTATGCCAGTTGGTTTGGTCGCCGCGGGAAGCGGCAAGCAGGCGTACCTTCGGGTACGGATGAAAACAGGATTCGTTATCCGGCCAGAAATGCGCAGTGCATCTTTGGATGCAGCAAGCATTGCGGGCAATGCTTACCGGGCCCTGTCTGAAAACGGATACCGTGCAAAGGGCCAAACGGCCAGGAAGCAATTCTCCGCCGGTTGGCGCCATGCGCTGAAGGGTTCAGCCGCCGGGCAGGCATGGATGACGAATCACGAATTTAGACCCGAGGAGGTTTTTTATATGAAAAAGGTTATTATCAATGAGAATCAGAAGGGTTTCCTGTTTCATAACGGACGGTTTGTAAAGCTTCTGGGCGCAGGAAAGTATCCGTTGTTCGGCGCCCGGGAAATTGAGATCGTCTCTTTGAAGGAGCCTCTCATATCTGCAAAATGCGAACTGGACACCCTTCTCGCAAACAGCGAGGTCGCAAAACTGACCTCTGTCTGCGAAGTTGCGGACCAGCAGCTGGCGCTTCACTACACAAGCGGAAAATTCGACGGAGTGCTCCGCCGCGGCAAATACGCCTTCTGGTCTGTGCTGGAGCGTCACGAGTACCAGCTTGTGGATATCTCCACGCCCGAGGTTGCGGAGGATGTGCCGCAGTACATATTCGCAAAGCTTCCCACCACGGTTTATACAAAAGTGGAGGTGGCCCAGTATCAGAAAGCACGGCTGTACTTTGACCAGAAGTTGATCCGCATTTTGGACGCCGGCACCTATTACTTCTGGAAAAACAATATCCGGGTAGACGTGAACCTTGTGGACACGCGGCTCACCCGGATGGAGATCACCGGGCAGGAGATCATGACGCAGGATAAGGTCGGCCTTCGCATCAATTTTGTGTGCAATTACCGCATCACGGATTATGTGAAGATACTCACCGAAATCGACGACTATGCCGGGCAAATGCACGTTGCGGCGCAGCTCGCTCTTCGGGACTTTGTAGGGAAGCAGAAGCTGGACGACATTCTGGCGAATAAAGACGAGCTGTCAAGGTATGCCTTTGAGCGCCTTAAGGCAAAAGAGAACGAGTTCTTCGTGGAAATTATCGACGCGGGCGTGAAGGATATCATTCTTCCCGGCGAGATCCGCGACATCATGAATACAGTGCTGATCGCGGAAAAGCGGGCGCAGGCCAACGTCATCACCCGCCGGGAAGAGGTCGCCTCCACCCGCTCGCTGCTCAACACCGCAAAGCTGATGGAGGAAAACCCGACGCTCTACAGGCTCAAGGAGCTGGAGCACATTGAGCGCATCTGCGAGAATGTGGGCAATATCAACTTAAACGGAAACGGAGACGTTCTCTCTCAGCTTATGGGCCTGATGCATCCGGGAACAGCCTCCTGATATCCGGAGCCGGAGCGGTGAAAGCCGCATGTTCCGGCCCCGTCGGAAAGGGGATCACCATTGTGATCGAAGTAAAGGGAAAATTCAATACCGCGCTGTGCTATACGCCGGCGCTGGACGGAAAAGCAGAGGAGCAGATCCGCCTGGTCTGCGACGAAGAAGCGTTTCGGGACAGCAAAATCCGCATCATGCCGGACGTTCACGCGGGAAAAGGCTGTACCATCGGAACGACCATGACCATTACGGATAAGGTGGTTCCCGGTATGGTGGGTGTGGATATCGGCTGCGGCATGGAAACCGTCAGGATCGCACAACGGGAGATCGATTCTGAAAAGCTGGATGCGCTGATCCGCAGCGCGATCCCCTGCGGACGGGAAGTGCGCATGGCCTCCCACGAATACTGCTCGTCCATCGACTTGAGCGCGCTTCGCTGCGCGCCTTACGTCAATCTGGAGCGGGCGAAAAAAAGCATCGGCACGCTGGGCGGCGGCAACCATTTTATCGAGGCGGATCGTTCCGATACGGGCGATATTTATATCGTCGTTCATTCCGGCAGCCGCCATCTGGGCGTTGAGGTCGCCGATTACTATCAGGAACAGGGCCGAATGGCATTGTGGGGCGGCGCACGCTACCAGATCGGGCAGCTCATCGAAACGCTCAAGTCGGAGGGGCGCTTTCAGGAGATCCAGCCCGCAGTAACCGCCCTCAAAAAAGAGCATAAAATCAGCATACCGAAAGACCTGGCCTATGTGGAGGGCAAGCTTTTCGAGGATTATATCCATGATATGCGCATTGTGCAGCGCTTCGCTGTGTTGAACCGCAAAGCGATGATGGATGTGATCCTTTCCGGTATGGGCTTTACAAAAGCAGACGAATTCACGACCATTCACAACTATATCGACACGGACGCGATGATCCTGCGCAAAGGCTCGGTTTCTGCCAAGAAGGGCGAAAAGCTGCTCATTCCCATCAATATGCGGGACGGCAGCCTTATCTGTATCGGAAAAGGAAACCCGGAGTGGAACTGCTCCGCCCCTCATGGGGCCGGGCGGCTCATGAGCCGGAGAGCGGCGTTTTCCACGCTTTCCATGGAACAGTACCGGGAGGAAATGAAGGGCATTTACTCCACCTGTGTTGTTCCGGATACGTTGGATGAATCCCCTATGGCCTATAAGAGCATGGAGGAAATCATTGCGCAGATCGAACCCACGACGCAAATCGCAGAGCGTGTCAAACCTGTTTATAACTTTAAGGCGGCAGAATGATGAAAACACCTGTTTGTTTGACTTTCCCTGTAAAGACAGGCAGCCTGTAAGAAAGCGGTGCCCTGACGGTTCTTACAGGCTGCCCGAACTGTCGGGGAGTGATTTAATTGAAAAGAACGCGGGCTTATTACCGGCGGCAGAGAAACCGGGCCATTGAAAGAAAGCTGGGGATCCTGCGCAGGCTTGGCGGAGAGGAGTATGTATATGCCTGGACGCGGGGTGCATACGGCCGTCTCGCCAAAGGAAAAATCCACTGTTCCTGCCCCATGTGCCGGGCAAAATCCCGTGATGAGCACAGCCATAGGGACAAAAAGGCTTTTTTATCCGCCAAGCAGCAAATGGATGCGTGACACACACGCCGAAAGGAGGAGCACCTTATGAAAGATACAATACAAAAAGAACTGGCTCAAATTGAACAAACACAAAATGTGCGGATCTTGCTGGCGGTCGAATCCGGCAGCCGGGCATGGGGCTTTGCCTCTCCGGACAGCGACTATGATGTACGGTTCATCTACGTCCGCCCGAAAGATGCGTATTTGCGGCTTCAAAAACACCGTGATGTGATCGAATTGCCGATCAACGACGCGCTGGATATCAACGGGTGGGACCTCACCAAGACGCTGCGGCTTCTGCATAAGTCCAACCCAACGCTGTTTGAATGGGGTGCCTCCCCCATTGTATATTTAGAAACAGATTTTGCGGCACGGTTTAAATCTGTTATGGGGCGATATTTTTCTTCGAAGAGAGGGCTGTATCACTATATCCATATGGCGGCCGGCAACTACCGCGAATACATCAAAGGCGATATGATAAAGGCAAAGAAATATTTTTATGTCCTGCGCCCGGTCCTCGCCTGCCGGTGGATCCTTGACAAAGGCTCCCCGCCGCCCATGCTGTTTTCCGAACTGATGGAGAGCGGGCTTGCACCGGAATTGAAACCGGAAGTCGAGCGTCTGCTCGAACTCAAGGTGAATTCCCCTGAAATCAGGATGATTCCGCAGATCAGGACGCTCAACGAATATCTCAGTTCCAGCATAGCGGAAATCGAACAAAAAATCGCGCGTCCTCCCAATGAGCGGGAAATCGGCTGGGAAGAGCTGAACGAACTGTTCCTGTCGCAGCTTATATAGTTTGCAGCAGCGCTTTCTTTGGCCTAAGCCAATTTGTTTTCAATGCGGCGGGCAAAACATGTACCGTTATTCCAATTAAAACAGCGGCCGGAGCAAAATGCTCCGGCCGCTGTTTTTGCAATATCAAGCAGTATTTTCCGTCATCCAACGGCCTATTCCCGGCCCTCCTGTAATGCTGGCCGTATTCGAGGCCCTGCGGGTTTGCGCCCATGCAGACGGCCATGGCCTTTTTCTTCCTGCTGACGCCGCCCGGAATTTCAAAGCATTTTTTGCTCCACCGAATGGAGCCGTTCAGCCTACGTTCCCTGTCTCACGGTATTCGCGCCAGACATTTTCAAAGAAATCATCATCCTTCGGAATGGGGCGGACGGGACGCCATTCAAACACACATGCGCCGTCCCGGTACAGCATCTCCTGCACCCGGCCGCCCCGGCTTCCGTCATCCAGCACAAAGGTAAAGGCGTCAGGCAGCTGTGCATAAGGCTTTTTGCCCGCAGGGTCTGTATACAGGGCGCTGCCCCGGCTTTTTCCTCCCTGCTGCATATAATCCAGCATAGCCGCCAGATAGGCATACTGGCTGATGAGCATATCGCGCAGACGGTAGACCCAGCGCAGCTCTGCGGCCTCCGAGGCCGTGACGTTCCGCTCAAAGGAGGCAAGCTGAGCCTTCACCTCCGCCAGATAAACGGCAATCGCCCCGCCGTCACGAATGGCCGCGCCGCATTCGCTCATGCGCCGGGCCGCCTGTGCCCATAATGCACGCACATTGCCCTGCGGCTGCAGGGCGCGACGCGCCAGCGCGCCCATCTGCTCCAGCGCCTGTGCCGCTGCCTGCTCGAATCCCTCTTCCGGCGCGCCGCCGCGCTTTGCGGCAATATACTGCGCCGCGCGGGTGCTTCCCACCTGGCCCGCGTTCAGCGCCGTGCCTCCGGGCCGGTACACGCCATGGCTGGCACTCGCTTCGCCCACGGCAAAAAGCCCTGCTACATTCGTCTGCCACCAGCAGTCGATGGCGAGGCCGCCGTTATTGTGTTGCGCGCACAGCGAGATCTCAAGAGGCTCACGGGCAAGGTCCACGCCTTTGTCCCGGTAAAATTCCACGGCCGGAGCGTTCATGTGGCCAAGACGCTCGACGGGCGTGCCGAAGCACGCACCCGCCCGGGTCAGATAATCGCGCGCCTCCGGCTCCAGTTCATCATAAGAAAACGCGCCGCCCACAGGGTTCCGGCGGTAATCCAGATACACCCGCCGCCCCTTGCAGCGTTCCAGATAGACCAGAACGTCGATGATGGAGCTTCCCCCCGCCACCTTCCGCACATCGAACGGCCACTGATACCCCTTCAGAAACAGTTTGCTGAGCATCTCGGCAGGTGTTTTAAAAAAGTCCATCAGGAATTCCCGCTCGTCCGAGCCGTCTTCCGCGGCGGAATAGACGCGGGGAAGCACCTGCATGTAGGTCCCCGATACGTTCCACCGCGGCTTTACCGACGCCAGGCCATATTGCCACTCGGTCAGGTTTTTTCCTTTCACCCCGGCCTCCAGCGCAAGGCCTGTGGCCCCGTAGTGTCCGGCGGGATACACACTGTCAGCGTACATACCGGCCGGGCCTCCGGTAGCGTATACAATGTTTTTGCATTGTATCAGGACGAAACGGTCTGTTTCCTCCCGCGCGGCGGTATCCAGGCAGAGCAGGCCGTACGCCGTATGGCCGTCGCTGAGGATGCGGATGACCTGAAGATGGTCCAGCATAGGAATCCCCTTGGCCTGCACGGCCTGCTCCAAGCACTCGGTCATCTGCCTGCTGGTGTATGGGCCTACGCTGGTGGCACGCCTGCGCGGGTCGTGATCTGTTTTGTAGCCGATGTATTCTCCGTAACGGTTGCGCGGGAACGGAACGCCCAGTTCCACAAGCTTCAGAAAGCTCTGGGCAGAAAGCGCAGCCTCGCACAAAGCGATATCGCCGTCCACACACTGCCCTGAGAACAGCGTTTCAGCCATTTCCCGCACACTGTCGCCCTCCGGGCCGGAAAGTGTAAGCTTATAATAGGTCTGCTTGTCGCTGCCTGTATTCCGACTGGTTCCGGCAAGGCGGTTCTCCGTCACAATGAGGATATCCCGCTGGCCCAGCTGCCACAGCCGGTCAGCAGCATTGTAGCCTGCGGCGCCTGTTCCCACGACGGCCGTGTTGCATCGGCAGAGCCGGGCCGAGAAGCCCCCGGCGGAAAAGCGTTCCTCCAACATGGCGCATCCTCCTTACAGGCGTTTGATGTGAAAACCGCCGTCCACATCGATATAGTTGCCCGTTGTATACAGGAATTTATCGCTGCACAGCGCGCTCACGGCATTGGCCACATCCTGCGGAGTGCCCCAGCGGGCGATGGGAAACATTCCGTCCCCGATCATCTTATCATATTTGTCCTGCACGGCGCTCGTCATATCGGTGGCGATGACGCCCGGGCGCACTTCGTGTACCAGAATGCCCTCCTGTGCCAGGCGGTCGGCGTACAGGGTCGTCAGCATGGAGACGCCTGCCTTTGATACACAATACTCGCCGCGATTGACGGAGGATACCACCGAACTGCAGCTGGAGACGTTCACAATAACGCCCTTCCGGCCATCCAGCGGCGCCTGACGGATCATCTGCTTCGCTACGGCCTGCGTCAGGAACATGTTCCCCTTGGTGTTGACGCCCAAAACATAATCAAAGCTCTCCTCCGACATTTCCAGCAGGTCCGCGCGTACACGGGGCGCCACACCGGCGTTGTTCACCAAGGCGTCCACACGGCCGAAGGCAGTGAGCGCCGCATCAAGTATCCTGAGCCTGTCGTCGTGGTCGCCGATATTCGCCTGTACATAAGCGCAGCAGACGCCCTGTTTTTGCAGCGCATCCACGGCCGCCTGGTTTTTCTCCTGCGGGCCGGTGGCCACCATCACGATATTGTAGCCGTCCAGGCCCAGCTGCCGGGCGATTGCAAACCCGATGCCCCGGCTGGAGCCTGTCACGATCGCTGTCTTTTTCATCTTTTCTTCTCCTTTTCCCCTGCCCGGGCCGCTCACGGTTTTACAATAACCTTAATGCTGTTGCTGCCGCGGTCCAGCGCAGTATTCAACGCCTGCTGCAGCTGCTCGAGCGGGAAAGTATGTGTGACGAATTTTTCCAAGGGCAGATCCCGCGCCGCCGCAATGGCGATGGGGAAATCCCAGCAGTAGCCCTGGGCGCCCTGAATGCGTATTTCATGCGTTACCAGGCGGCTCGCCGGGAACGTGACCTGAGGTTTTTCGTAGATTCCCACGACCGTGGCCGTACCGTTGCGCCGCAGTGTCATAATCGCCTGCAAAAAGCAGCTTTCGCGGCCCACACATTCAAAACTTTTATCCACACCTTTTCCGCCCGTCAGACGGGCCACTTCCTGCTCCAAGTCCGCTCTGCCGCTGTTTATTGCAATGGTGGCTCCCACCTGCAGGGCCATCTCCAAACGGCTGTCGGAAAAATCTGCGATGATGACTTGCGCCGCACCGCTGCGGCGGCACATTGCCGCCACCATCATGCCGATGGCGCCCGCGCCGATGATAAGCACCGTCTCCCCAAGCGCTACCTGCGCCCGGCGTACCGCGTGAGTCGCTACGGACAGCGGTTCGATCAGCGCCCCTGTCTCGTAAGTGAGATATTCGGGCAGCTCATAAACATAAGGAGCTTTTGCCACCACATAATCCGCCATCGCTCCATCGCCGTTGCGGTAGGTGAAGCTGATATGCTCACAGTAGCCGTAGTCTCCGTGGCGGCAGGCATCGCACTTGCCGCACACAATACACGGCTCCACCGTGACACGCTGTCCCACGCGCACATTGTCCACACCGCCGCCTACGGCCGTGACGTCGCCGGAAAATTCATGCCCGATGGTCACCGGAAGCGGAGCGGAAGGATGCAGCCCTCTTGCGATGTGCAGATCGCTGCCGCAGATGGCGCTGGCACGCACTCTCACAAGCACTTCGTCATCAGCCAATGCGTGGATCTCCCGTTCCAGAAAACGCACTTTAAAGGGTTCGTAAACCTCCCCCACTCGGTTGCGGATGGTATCCATGTCAAATCCTCCTTCAGCAGGCGGGGCTTATTTGCGGTGCTCGCGCGCCACTGCCTCTGCATTGTACTTCTTAAACATTGGCCCGTACAGGGCGCTGTCCTTGATGACACAGCCCGTACGGCCGTGATCCCGCATGATCTGGGTGCACATACTGCATGTAACACAGCATTTTCCGGGGTCCATGGCCCCGGTGGTCATCAGGTCATGAGGCGCATCGGGATAGGCAAAACTTTCCCGTCCAAGCCCCACAAAGCTGCAGCTTCCGTCGGCCAGGTTGGCCGCGCCTGCATAGGGCAGGAACTGGCGCAGCCAGGTGTAGCCGTTGCCCACCACGGGCACGCTGCCCGCGGCCTGCTGGACCGTGCGGGTGAACGCAAACAGCCGCGCCATACTCTCCAGCGGATGCTCTTCCGGCGTGGGGATGCCATAGCTGGATTTGTCAAACGGCCGCGTCACCTGCGGGTAGATATAATAAGGGTTTCCGCCGCTGTTGGACAGAAGGTCCACACCGTTTTCCACCATCATCTTCACCAACGCCACCGGCTCCGTGGGGTCGAATTTCCACATGTCCTCGCGGTCGCACCCGAAGCCATAGGGGTACGGGTGCGCGTCGAACACATTGAAGCGGCAGGCCACGATGAAGTCATCACCCACAGCTTCGCGCACAGCCCGGATGGTCTGGCGCAAAAAACGGGTGCGGTTCTCAAAGCTTCCGCCGTATTTTCCCCCGCGGGTATGGCTCGCCAGCAGTTCACTCAGCAGATAACGGTGACAGCTTTTGATGTCCACACCGTCAAAGCCGACCTCCCGTGCCAGCAGCGCGCTCTGTACATACCGCTCCGTGAGCGCGTCGAGGTACATGTCTGTGACCACAACTTCCCCGCCTTTATCCAGAAGCGGGTCATGCTGCGGAACCAGCGGACGGGCAATGTGTCCTTCCGGGCGGCTGTAACGGCCCGAATGGGTCAGCTGCAGGATATTCACCGGCTTGTGCTCCGCACCATTCTTCTGCGCCGCCGCAGCGTTGGTCTTTTGCAGAAGCGCCGCAAACTTGCTGCGGTTGGACGCCGTGAGCATCATCTGCAGTTCGTTGGCGCGCCCCTCCGGCACCACGGCGCAGGCTTCCCACCAAAGCAGGCCCGCGCCGCCCGACGCAAAACGCAGATAGCGCCGCTCAACAAGCTCGCTTGGCGAGCCGTCGGTATTGGAATCGCAGCCTTCCATCGGCAGGACGGCCATGGAATTGGGCGCGGTGCGTCCGCCTACCTTTCTGGGCTGGAACAGCGGGCTCAGATCATCCCGGAACGAGAGGCCGGCCCCAAGTTCCTGCGCTTTGGCCTTTACCGCTTCCAGCGTTTTAAAATCAAATTTTTCATGTGCTGCCATATTGTATGGTTAGCCCCTTTCACAATAGGGCGGGGCCGTTACAGCCCCGCCTTCGTCTTAAAAAATGCTTGCAGATAAAACAGTCCCTCCCGCGCCAATTCGTCCGGCTCCGAGTGCACCTGCACCCAACTGGAATCCAGACCGCCCAGCGCAAAGGTCTCCATCGTGATATGCCCTCCGTAGCCGTAACGCACCAACAAACCTAATAAGTCCTCCCAGGGGATTACTCCCTGTCCGGGCGCGCCGCGGTTGTTCGCGCAGGCATGAAAATGGTTCACTTTGCCCGCCTGCAGCACCTGCTCCAGCGCTGCGCAGAGGTCCCGTTCCTCCAAGCAGGCGTGATATGTGTCGAAGTGGACGCCCACATTGGGCGCGTCCACTTCTTCCACCATGCGCAGCACCTGCCCGGCAGTATTGGCAACGCTGGTGCGGTAGCGATTCAGCGGCTCAACAGAGAGTACCACGCCGTAATGTTCCGCACGGCGGGCCAATTCCCGCAGCCCATCGACAGCCAGCATCCACTCCCGTTTCTTCTCGTCGGGTGAAAGCCAGTGGCGCTTTCCGCCGCCAGTGTACAGCGGGCCCGCCAGAATGCCTGCGCCCAGCTGCCCGGCTGTTTCAAGACAGGTCGTCAGATAATCCATTGTGGATGCGCGCACGGCGGAGTCAAAGCTGGAAAGATCCCGGCCCGGGCCCAGAGCCGCACACAATGAAACAGCCAGCCCTGTGTTCCGGATCTCATCCGCCAGCGCGGACGGCACCTGTGGCTGCGTCATGGGCAGCTCCACTGCCGTAAAGCCCATGCGGGCAACCTTTTCGGGCAGACCCAGGCATTCCTCGGACAAACCTGCGCACCAGTTCCACAAATTGATTCCCAGCGGGTTCACGCAAATGTCCTCCTATCGGGTGGAACGGCGCACAATCAGATCCACACCCAGTACATTTCGCACGGGCGGAGGCAGTTCGCCGTTCTTTTCTTTATAACGAATCTGATGGATCAGGTTTTTTGCGGCCACAGCCCCCATGTCATACAAAGGCTGTGCTACCGTGGACAGCGGCGGTTCCACCATCGACGAAAGGCTTACATTGTCAAAACCCAGCACCGAAACATCTTCCGGAATGCGCACTCCCATATCGTGAAGCGCATGCATCACCACAAAGGCCTTCGGGTCACTGGTGGTAAAAATGGCGTCCGGCGGCTGCGGCAGGCGCATCACTTCCTGCGTAAGACGGTAAAAACTGTCCACGCCGCTGGATTCCCGCATCACCAGAGCCTCCTCATAGGGGAGCCCTGCGTCGGAAAGCGCCTGGCAGTATCCGCGATAACGTTCACGGTAAAAATAAAGTTCTTCCCTGCCATAGGCCAAGGCAATGCGCCTGTGCCCAGTGCGTACCAGGTACTGCACCGCATCGTAGGCGGCCTGGAAACTGTCTACGGCTACAGTGTCAAGCACATTGATATCCCGCTCCTCAAAACGGTTCACCAGTACCAGCGGGAATCCTTCGACCCGCAAAGCGCGGATGTGATCGGCCTCCCCAATGTTGGAACACACAACGAAGCCGTCGATCCAGCGTGTTTTCATCTTGTCTATGTATGCTTTTTCCACTGCCGCATCCTCATCGGTGTTGCACAGCACCACCGTGAAACCGTTACGGCGCGCCACATCCTCCACGCCCCGGGCGATCTCCGGAAAAATCAGGTTCTGTATTGAAGGCACCATGAGGCATATCGTATTGCTGCGGCCCATTTTCAGGCTTTTGGCCAGTACATTGGGACGGTAATTGGTCTTTTGCACCGCCTCCATCACTTTCTGCCGGGTAGTCTCATTCACATAGCTTTTGCCATTGAGTACCCGAGACACCGTGCTGGCGGAAACTCCCGCCAATGTTGCCACATGCTTGATATTCGTCATAGTACGCCCTCCTTGTGGTATGCCGTGATTCCTCTATCCCGGCAGCGGATTCAGTCCCGCTCCCAATACACAGTAGCGCCGCGGTGGGCGGAGGTGCATTCCTTACGGTACAGCCTCAGCCAGCCGGTGGCGGGTTTCACCACAGGCTTCCACAGGGCCTTGCGGGCGTTGAATTCCTCGTCGCTTACTTCCACAGTCAGCGTGCGCGCCTCGATATCGATATGCACCATATCACCGTTGCGGAGCAGAGCGAGGTTCCCTCCTTCGTAGGCCTCCGGGCTGACGTGGCCGATGGCCAGGCCGCCAGTCGCACCAGAAAAACGCCCGTCGGACACAAGAGCGATCCTGCTGCCCAAGCCCTTGCCCAGCACAGCCGCCATGAATGTCTCCATATGTGGCATGCCCGGGCTGCCTTTAGGGCCTTCGTAACGAATGACGACTACGTCACCCGCCACGATCTCATCGCGCAGGATAGCATGCCAGGCGTCGTCCTGCGAATCGTAGCACTTGGCCGGGCCGCTGAATTTCCAGGCAGCAGGGTCTACTGCGCTGAACTTTACGATGGCGCTGTCCGTACCGATGTTCCCGTGCAGGACGGCAAGGCCGCCCTGCTCGTGGATCGGGTTCTCTACCGTGTGGATAACCTCGGTATTTTTATTCTCAGCCAAAGCCGCTTTGTCGGCGATGGTGCCGAACATGCCCTTGGCAGAGGCATCAATTTTGCCGGCCTTCGCCAGCTCCTTCACCACGGCACCCAGGCCGCCTGCGGTCTCAAACTCCTCCATGGTATAGGTGGGGTGGTTCGGATAAATGGTGCTGATGACCGGCACCTGACGGCTGATGGCATCAAAGGTCTCCGGTGTGATATCACAGCCCACCTGACGTGCCAGCGCAGGGATGTGCAGCACACTGTTGGTGCTTCCGCCCGTGGCCATCATATAGCGCACCACATTTTCAAAGCTTTCCTGCCCGATGATGTCGCTGGGGCGCACTTTATTCTTCCACGCCTCCATCACCTGACGCGCTGCAGCGCGGGCCAACTCGTGCCAACGGGGCGTCTGGCTCCGGCAGCTTGCCGTGCCATGGGGGGTAAAGCCCAGCACTTCGGCCATGGCACACATCGTGTTAGCTGTGCCCATAAAGGGGCAGGCGCCCGGTGTGGGGCAAGCGTTCCGCACGATTCCCTTATAGTCCTCTTCGCTCATATCGCCCGCAATGTAGGCGGCATATGCCTGCTTGGTGTGTGTGAGTGTGAGCATGCGGCCTTTGTAACGGCCCGCAGCCATATAACCGCCGGTAAACATCACTGTCGGGATATTGACGCGCAGCGCACCCATAAGCATACCGGGTACAACCTTGTCACAGGTGGCCATAATGACCATACCTTCCAGCATGTTCAGCTCCGCAACCGTCTCCACCTCTGTGGAGACCATGTCCCGGGCAGGCAGTGTATAGCGGTCGCCCGGGGTATTGCTGCAGATACCGTCGCAGATACCCGTGATGGGCAGTTCCAACGCAAGACCCCCGGCCCGATAGATTTCTTCCTTCATCTCAGCGATAACGTCCTTGAACGGAAAATGGCCGGGATTCATCTCGTTCCATGAATTCACAAGGCCGATGATGGGGCGTTTGGCGTCTTCTTCCGCTATTCCCATAGCATATAGCAGCGTATTGCGGTGGTCCAGTGATTCTTCATTCCACTCTCGAATCATGGTAGATCCTTCCTTTATTATATCACATTGAAAAGCGTCCGTAAGGGGTCACTTCTGCATTAAATGAATGGCGAAGCCGCCGATCTGCTCCTTTGCATAGATTACCAGCACCCGTCCATCCGAAAAATGCTTTATGCTCTCCTCGTCAAAGGAAAAGCCCTTTTCTTCCAGGTAGCGGCGGGCCGCGGGCAGGTCGGCCGTGGCCAGTGCAAGATGTCCGTGCTCGCCCCGCCCGGGTTTTTTCATCCATTCGATCTGTGTACCTGTAAACCGTGCATCCGCACTTTCCTTGGCCGGGTTCACAGCCAATTGAAACAAAAGCTCAAATTTGTGTGCGCATTCAGCAGCCTGTGCCTCATCCGCACAGTTCACACCTATGTGCACCAGTTCAAAATCAGGAGTATATGCCATTTCTCAGCCTCCCAGATACGCTTTGCGCACCGCGTCCGAACGCAGGAGTTCATCGCCCGCGCCAGAGAGATTGATCTTCCCGTTCTCCAGAACATAAGCGTAATCGCAAATCCCCAGCGCCTTGCGCGCGTTCTGTTCCACCAGCAGCACTGTAATGCCTGAGTCGCGGATCTGCCGGATCAAATCGTAGATCTGGTTTACAATGATAGGCGCAAGGCCCATGGATGGCTCATCCAGCAGAAGGATCTTAGGCCGGCTCATCAAACCGCGTGCCACCGCCAGCATCTGCTGTTCGCCGCCGGAGAGCGTGCCCGCATACTGGTTTTTGCGTTCTTCCAGAATGGGAAACAGCTTATACTGATCCTGCAGATCTTTTTCCAATTCCTTGCCTTTAAACAGATATCCGCCCACCAGCAGATTATCCCGGATGGTCAGGCCGGAAAAAGTCTTGCGGCCCTCCGGCACATGCACAATCCCTTTTGCCACGATTTTGTTCGGTTTTTTCGGCAGCGGTTCGCCCAAAAACTCCACCCTGCCGTTCAACGGCTTCACAAGGCCGGAAATGGTGCGCAGCAGCGTACTCTTTCCGGCGCCGTTCGCGCCGATGATGGAGACGATCTGCCCCTGCTCGACCTGAATGCTTACGCCGCGCAGCGCTTCCACATGCCCATAGCTAACCGAAAGGTCCGTCACTTTCAGCATCGGTTCCATTGTCATTCCTCCTTGCCCAGATAGGCCTCGATGACCTCGGGGTTATGCTGCACCTCGGCAGGGGTGCCCACCGCGATGGTCTTGCCGAAATTCTGCACGTGGATGATGTCTGAAATGCTCATGACCAGCTCCAGGCGGTGTTCGATCAGCAGGATACCAAAACCGATCTCCTTGGAAATGCGCTGAATAAGTTCCGTCAGCTCGCTGACTTCGGTGGGGTTCAGGCCTGCGGCGGGTTCGTCCAGAAGCAGTACCTTTGGTTCGCACATCAGCGCGCGGGCGATCTCGATCCTGCGCTGCATACCGTAGGAAAGGTTCTCTGGACGCTCGTTCAGGAAATCAGCCATACCCACAATCTCCAGATATTTTCTGCACAGCTCGCGGCCGCGCTTTTCCTCGGCGCGGCGTCTGGGCGTCGGCACAAGGCCGCCCAGAATGGAATACCGGCTTTGCGGGTCAAAGGCGCACATCACGTTTTCCTCTACGGTCAGGCCCTTGAACAAGCGGATATTCTGGAATGTCCGGCCCATCCCCAGGCGGGTAATCTTGTACTGCTCGATCTTCGTGATGTCTTGTCCGTTCAGCGTCACAGAACCCTGGTCGGCCGGATACACGCCGGAAATCACGTTGAAGATCGTCGTCTTGCCCGCGCCGTTGGGACCGATGATGCCGTGGATCTGGCCCGCGTCCGCTGCCAGCGAGAAATCCTGAATGGCTTTCACACCGCCAAAGCTCTTATAAATGTTTTTTACTTCCAGCAGCGCCATCAGTTTTCCTCCTTTTTCAAGCCCAGCTTCCGTTTCAGCTTACGTGCAGAACGGGCAATGTCACGCGGGGTAAATTCCCATTCGCCCAGCAGGCCCGAGGGCTTGAAGTTGATGATAAGCAGCACCAACACCGCATAAATGACATAGCGGTAGTTCTGCAATCCGCGCAGGACCTGCGGCAACGCACTAAGGATGAACGCCCCCAGCGTGGAACCTGTAAGGCTGTTGACGCCGCCGAAAAACACCATGATGACCCAGTCGGCACTTTTTTTCCAGCCGAATCCAGTGGGATCCACATAAGACATATAAAACGCATACAGACAGCCGGAATATGCCGTCAGCGCAACACTCAGCAGGAACGCAGTCATCTTGATGCGGATGACGTTGATGCCCATAGCCTTTGCAGCCAGCTCGTCCCCTCTAAGCGCGATGCACTGTCGCCCGTATTTGCTTGATTTGAAAAAAGCCACCAGCGCGATAGCCAAAACAGCCGACACGGCGGCTATGGTGAGTGTGGTCTTGCGCGGAATTCCCGTAAAGCCCGAAGCACCGCCTGTCAGGCTGGTCATACGGTTGAGCAGCGCGGCGATGGCCTCGCCGAACCCAAGCGTTACAAGCGAGATATAATCGCGGCGCAGGCGCACCACCGGGTAGCCGATGAGATATCCCACCAGCGTGGCCAGCGCCACGGCGATGATGATAGCCGGGACAAGCGGCATATGCGCCTTGACCACCAAAAGCCCCGAAGCATAGGAGCCGATAGCCATAAAGGCTGCCTGCCCCAGGCTGAACATCCCCGTAAGGCCAGTAAGTACATAGACCCCGGCCACGGCGATAAGCGTGATGAACACCTGCGTAAGGATGTTGGATACCAATGCCATAATCTGTTTTCCCCCTTACGCCTTTTCCTGGATGTTGCTGCCTGCGATGCCCTGAGGCCGCACCAGCAGAAACACAAGCATGATGGCGAATGTTGCAATCGTGGAATAGCCCGATCCCAACATACTCAAAAGTATTGTCTCAGTAAGGCCCAGCAGCACCGCGCCGATGATGGCGCCCGTCAGGCTGCCCAGACCACCGATGACCGAGGCGATGAAGCCCTTGACGACCAGGCTTCCCAGCGTGGGATACAATGTATATTTGATGCCCAGGAACACGCCTGCCACACCGGCCAACAAGCCGGAGATGACAAATGTGAGCTGGATGATCCGGGTCGAATCGATCCCCATAAGCTGAGCCGTGTCCCGGTCGAAAGAAACAGCGCGCAGTGCGCGGCCCAGACGTGTTTTCTGAATCACATAGCCAAGGATGACCAGCGCCGCCAAGCTGATGATGCACATCATGGCATCGCTGGCAGAGATGACCAGGCTGCCCACCTTGATGGTGGAATTTTTGAAAAAGCCCGGAAAGTTGTAAAAGTTTGAACCCACCTTGATGGTCACAAGGCCCTCATAGAGCGTGCCCAGCGTAATGGAGGACACAAAAAAATAAGTAGGAGAAGAATGGTTCAAAGTGATACGGCGGAACCCGAAAAATTCGCCGAAGAGCGCAATGACGGCGCCCGCGGCCGCAGCGGCAACCAGGGTAGCGGTGAGTCCCATCCCCTTGGATGATACCAGAAAATAGGCAACGAACGCTGCGGCCGTCATGGTCGCGCCGTGTGAAAAGTTGGAAAATTTCAAAACATTAAAGATGAGCGCAAAACCGGTAGCAATCAGCGCATAGACAGAGCCCGTCGCCAGGCCGTTAATCAAAATCTGCAGCGACATGTAGTAGCCTCCCCCAAAAACATGGAACGGGCCCCATCGCAGGGGATTCCGCAATGAGGGCCCGTTCCGTCAAGACCGATCCGGAACACCCGATCAGCCGGCAAATTCCTCCAGCATGACCGGAGTCTGGTTGTCATAGGTGTACATAAACATACCCATGCCGTCGGGCATGTGGGTCTCGGGGTCGATGGTAACGGTACCCGTCAGGCCCTTGAAATCCTTCACATTCTCAATTGCAGACAGCAGAGCCGCCGCGTCATCCAAGCCTGCTTCTTCGATGCACTGTTTGGCGATCATCACAACGTCATAGCCCAGGAAATACTTGTTGACAGCGCTCACCTTATCCTCTACGGCCGCAGCCATCTCAGCCGTAGTGGGGTCATCGGTATTGATGTTGTTGATGTAATAGATATTGGAACAGTCTCCACCGTACGTGGTGTTAAAAGAGGGTGCCGCATCAAGGCCGCAAACAATTTTGCCTTCATAGCCCAGTTCTGTCGCAGCCGTCACGATGGCCACCAGCTGCTGGGTATAGTTCGGGCAGTAGATCGCGTCCACTCCCGCCGATACAATGGGCTGCAGCAGAGTTTTGTAATCGGTGTCAGCGGCGCCGTAGGCCACGACAAGGCTGTCATCGACCGTGATGCCGTCGGCGGCGAGCTGTTCAATAAACGGATCCAGCAGAGACACGGAATAGCTGTTTTCCTGATTGTAAATGATGCCGAAAGTCTTCAGGTCATTTTTCACGGCGAAAGAAGCCATGATCTGGCCCTGGGTCGTGGCACTGGGCTGGAAGCAGAACATATTCTTATAGGGGGTTCCGTCCTCTTTCAACTGGCAGTTGGGGTCAAGTGCAAAGCCCATAACGGGGACGTCATAATCCTCAGAGGTCTCCTTGATGGCATTGGCGATGTTGGCGACCGGGGGACCGACGATTAACGAAACGTTGTCCACCGTGACGGCGGTGATGTATGCGTTGACCGCTTCCGTCACGTCGCCTTTGGTGTCATAGGTCTTCATCACGACCGTCTTGCCGCCAATACCGCCTGCAGCGTTAATCTCGTCAACAGCTGCCTGGGCGCCTGCCTGAACGGACATGCCGAGCGCCGAAGTGGCGCCGGTGATATCCTGCAGGCAGCCGATTACGATCTCTCCGCCCTCCGCAGCGGGTTCGGCCGCGCCGGTACCGGACGCCGGGGTGCTGGCAGGGGTACTGCTGGAGGTGCCGCCGCAGGCGACCATTGCAAAAGTCATAACGAGCGCAAGAGTAATTGCAAGGAACTTTTTCATGGTGCTATTCTCCTTTTAAAATTATTTATTGCGGAACCGCAATAATGGCTGGTTCAAAAGGGTTTCCACCCGTTTCCTATTTTCTGCAATCGTTTGCAGAATTTAAAATTAAAAAAATCCAAGCAGTATGCGCAAACATAATGGCAAAACTCACTTAAATTCTGAGCATATTTTATACTTGATTTTTCACATGTGTCAATACTCTTCTGTTTTTTTCGGAAATTCGACCAAAACTAAGTATGAAAAGGTTTGCATATCGCCAAATAATATTTCAAATGGTTACAAAATTATCAAACTTATCACCCGCTTTTGGGAAGCACGCCGCGAACCAGATTCCAAGAAACGAGAGTGGTTCTGTATGCAGTGCCGCAATATTTTCAGAAACGTCCGCTCCTTTCCTGATGCGGGGAGTCTTTTCCATCCCTCAAAAAAACCGGGCCGTTTTTACGGCCCGGCTTAAATATTTTCAGCATCAAAAATCGGTCGTTCCTCCCCCCAAAAACAGCCCTATGCCCCGAGGAGCGAGAGACATTGCGCCAGCGCGCACACGGCTGCCGTACAACCGAACACCCGCCACGGCATCCGTTTCTCCGGCAGCGCGCGCAGCACCAGCGCGCCCGCGGCCACCAAAGCGAAGGCAAAGAAGAAACCCGAACGCGCGCCCGACGCCCAGATGGACGGCGAAAAGCCCATGGCGCCGTAAGACGCGAACCCCGACAGATAGACCGCAACGCCCGCGTAAGCCGCCGCCCCATGCCCCAGCGCCAGGTACAGCTCCAGCGCGCAGGCGAACAGCACAGCGCACAACAGTAAAAACGGCAGCCAGCGTTTCAGCGTCCACGCGTTGAGCGGTGTGAGCGTCCCCTTTTCCGTCACCGCATCGGCAAAAAACGATAGACGCGGCGCCAGCGCACGCAGCGGCCCGCCCAGCACACCCAGCACCAGCGCGGCACTTACCGGGAACAGGCTGAACAGCCGGTAAAGCGGCTGGCGGTACCGTGCCCAGACGGCGCACGCCAGAAGCACGAAGAATACAAAGAACAGAAGATGCGGCTCCAGCACCATCCGGGACATGGCAGCAGAGATCCCCAGCTCAAAATTCTGCCACAGGGAACGCATGCCGTAATCCTGAAACCAGGATGTCACCTCATTGCCGTACCGCAGCGCTGTGCCCGGACAGGTGAGTGCATAAACGATATTGGCCGCGCACAGCCCAAGCTGCGCCCACGCCAGCCAATGGGGCCGCCGATGCGCCCACAGGCACCAGGCCAGGTATGCCAGCAGCAGAAGCGTCAGCAGACCCGCCAGCAGCTCCATGTTGGCGGCGTACAGGGTAAGCGGCAGCGCCGCGGCACACTGCCATGCCCGCGGCCTGTTTCCCCGCAGAGATTTCCCCAGCGGCAGCAGCGCCGCCAATGCCGCCAGCAAAGGCCACACGAACACCAGCGTGGTACACACCCAGCCTGCGCTGCTCATATCCTGCCACGGATAGCACAGCGTCAGCCCGCAAACGGCCCAGCGGCCCGCAGGGCGGTCTTCCAACCGCGCAAGGCGCACGATGCACGCGGCGCACAGCGTGATGCACAGAGGGTCCGCCAGGCGCCACACTATTGCGGGCAGCGCCTCCACGATGCACACCACCGCCTCGATCAGCGTCCGGGCCGACCAGGTATAGTAATGCCACAGCGAAAAATACGCCAGCGAGTATTGGTCCAGCATGGCGGCATACATAGGATCGTCACCGGTGCCCAGCGTAAATTGCAGGTGCAGTGCCAGCAATACCGCATACAGCGCCACATACGGAACGATTCGGCTGCGCACAGCGCGGCCCACCGACCGCCGAAGCATGTTCATCCCGTCACCTCCGCTGTTTTGCCCGTGGAGGCCAAAAAGTCAAAGCCGCCGACGCGGTAGGCGATACAGATCTCATATTCCGCAAGCGGATGTGCCAGCACCTTTTCCGGAACGACCGCCGTGAAACCGCCCAGGGCATAGCCGCGCCCGTCCGCCACTGCCGCGGTGGCCGCTTCATCCGGCGTCATCTGCGTGGGAATACTGTAATAAGCGCCGTCTTCCGCATGATACAGTACCACACGGATATCCACATCTGGAAACGGCTCTCCCTCCACACAGGCCCAGCCTGTGAACACGGCGCGGCCATCCTCCCGCGACACCGCCGCTTCCCAGCGGAACCCCTCCGGCGCCGCGCCTGGATAATCCGCCGGGTCCACCGGCCTCACCGCCGTCAGCGAATGGTACAGCGCCAGACAAAAGCCCGCCATGCCCGCCAGCACCAGAACAGCCAGTGCCAGAACCACACGCGGGCGTGCGGGTACAAAGCCGTCGGGGCCCGGCGCAGGCGCACGGCATGTTTCCTTTTGCGCGTTCCCGTCCATCGGGACACTCCTTTTTTCACAGTATGGATGCGGCCATCCAGCCGCGCCGCCGCTCTATTTCCGGCCGCCGAACAGATTTTTGAAGAAATTCACCGGGCCGCCATAGCCGTTGGCCTTATCGTTTTTCAGCTTGTCCACACACTCCCAGCGCGCGGGCCTGCCGTCAAACACAAGCCCCCCCTGCCCCGCGCCCGTCAGCTGGTGCGGCACCTCGTCCCGGGCGTTGGTGACATTGCATTTTGAAAAATCCCATTGAGGCACGCCGGTATCGTCCGCGCCCGGCGCCCACAGCTTGAACACCAGGCCCGCTGCTTCGCCATAACAGAAGCGCTCGAACAGCAGGCGGCCGTCCCGGTATACCGTGACGCGGTCGCGGTAGCGCTGGTGCCCGGCGCGCTGGTACCGGAAGCCCGCGCACTTCGCGGCCTTCACATCGGCGATGATGGGTGCAAAATCCATACTATATTTCCCCTTCCTGTTGCCGCCCCTGCGGGGGTGCGTTTTCAAAACGGCGCGTGGCTTCGCGCTCGCGCTGCAGCTCTTCCAGCAGTGCCAGCACGCTCCATGTCTTGTTGTGCTTCGTCACAACGGCTTTCAGCGGAACGTGCACGCCCGCTTCCCGCAGTGCGTCCAGCACCGCATTGAGCTGAGGGCTGGTAAAATTGCTCATGAGAAGGAGCTGCGCATCCGGCGCTTCCCCACTGTAAAGCGGAGCGGCTTTCCCGCCCAGGCCCGCCAAAGCGCCCACCGGCTGGAGCAGCTGCTCCGGCGCGATCTCCTTGGATGAAAAGCCCTGTTCCTCCAACGCCGCGCGCACGCCCCGGCCCGTTTCCGTGGATTCGGGCAGACCGTACAGCAGCGCCAGCGGCCGGGCCGCCTGTTGGTTGATGTGTGCTTTCATTCGTTTTTCTTCCCTTCGTCCAGCATTGCGCTCAACGCGCGGCGGAAAGCTTCGTCGTCGGCCAGCGTACGCTTTGGCACGGGCGTATAATGCCCGCGCCGCCGCGCTTTTCCGTTTTCATGCCGTGTGTATAACAGTTGTTCTATATTACCGTTTGTATAAAGAAGGCCGTTCTGATTCAAGCATCGCGCGCCGCGGCCCAGAGCCATGGCCGCCACGCCGTAGTCCTGCGTTACCACCACATCCCCGGCCCCGCACAGCGTTACAAGCTTGAAGTCCACGCTGTCCCGGCCTTTTTCCACCGTGACCACAGCGGCGTAATCCTCGCGCAGCACATGGCTCGTGTCGGTGAGCATGGTCACCGGCACGCCGCGCCGCCTGGCCTCCTCCACGATGATCCGCTTCACCGGGCAGGCGTCCGCATCCACCAGCACCGTCACAGCGCGCCCTCCTCCCCGTTCGTCCGCAGCGCGGCGTCCACCCGGCGCAAATAATAAACGCGGGATGAGAAATCCGGCATCAGGCGCACGTTTTCATTGTAGCCCGTGCCGGTGAACGCCTGCTTCTGCCGGATGCCCGCGTACATGAGCAGATCGCCGTAAGCAGCATAGCGTTCCGTCTCGCAGGGCATCATGTAGCGGTCGGCCACCGCGTGCATCAAATGGCCGCCCGCATTCACCTTCACGGGCAGTATCTGGTTGATAAGGCTGCCGAAGGTACGCACGTCGACGACCTGCGGCCGAACCTCCAGTTCGTACAGAGCATCCTGCGCAAGGCCTGCCAGCCGCAGGGGCGGCTTTTCCGCGTTGGGCCGCAGCAGACGCAGGTACTCGCCCACCACGGCCTCGCTTCCATCCGGCGCAAGCATCATCCACTCGCATTTGTTTTTTCCGAACGGCGGGCACAGCCGCAAAAAACGGCCGTACTGGAACAGGCGGCGGTGCGCCTTATAATAAGCGATCTGCGCCGCCACGGCCTTCTGCTCGGCCGGTGTGAGCCGGCCAAGATCCAGCTCATAGCCCAGCACACCGAAAGCCGCCACATTAAACCGGCTCTCGATGGGGCTGGTGCGCGCCGTCTGGTGGTTGGGCGAAGCCGAGACATGACAGCCCATCACGCTGGGTGGGTAGCCATAACTGGTGCCCGCCTGAATGAGCTGCCGCTCGTAAGCGTCTGTATCGTCGCTGGTCCAGATCTGCGGCATATAACACAGGATGCCCAGATCGAACCGGTTGCCGCCCGAGGAGCAGCCCTCGAACAGCGCATCCGGGTTTTGCTCCACGATGCTTTGCAGCACGCGGTAAAGCCCCAGGATATAGCTGTGGGAAAAGCGTCCCTGCTCCGCCAGAGCGGGGCTGTAATTGTCAGAGATATGACGGTTCATATCCCATTTGACATAGTCGATGGGCGCGCTTGCCAGCGTGGCGTTCACGTTCGCAATGATATAGTCCTGCACCTCGGCGCGGCACAGATCCAGCACATACTGGTTGCGGCCCGTGGCGGGAACATTGCCCGGCGTTTGGACGATCCAGTCCGGATGGGCGCGGAACAGGCCGGAATCTGCGTTCACCATCTCCGGCTCGAACCACAAACCAAACAGCAGCCCCAGAGCGTGTACCTTTTCCGCCAGGCCTGCAAGGCCGCCGGGCAGCTTTTTGCGGTTGACGGTGTAATCGCCCAGGCCCTTTGCGTCATTGTCCCGTGCGCCAAACCATCCGTCGTCCAGCACGAACAGCTCCGCCCCCAGCTTCGCCGCGTCCTTTGCCAGTGAGAGCAGTTTGCGCTCGTTAAAATCGAAATAGGTGGCCTCCCAGTTGTTCAGCAGCACGGGGCGGTCTTTTTTTGCCCATTTGCCGCGCACGATGTGCTCCTGCACAAAAGCATGCAGGTTTGCGCTCATGCCGTTTTTGCCCGCCCGGCTGAAGGTGAGCACGGCTTCGGGCGTTTCAAACCGTTCACCGGGCGCCAGCGTCCATGCAAAGCCTTCGGGCTGAATGCCCGCGGCCACGCGCGTTTTCCCCCAGGGGCTCACCTCCACACAGCCCATATGGCTCCCGGAATAAACAAGGTTGAAGCCATATGCGTCGCCGTTGAATTCCGTCGCGTCCGGCGCGCACAGCATGAAAAACGGGTTGCAAAATGCCGACGACGCACCGGTGGTGCTGCCGAACACATGCGCTCCGGGCGTAAGCGGAACGCACGCTTCGTGGCGCTCCCGCGCCCACGCGCCCGGAAATGTGGAGAGCACATAATCGCAGCCGGGCAGGTCCAGCTGATAGCTGAGCGCCTTTTCCAGCGTGACAGGCGCGTCTGCGCCGTTTTTTATACAAAGGCGCCGCGTGATGACGTCGCAGTCCGGGTACACGGTATAAAACAACGTGACAGCCACGCCCTCCGGCGTGGAAAAGTCCAGCGCCAGCGTCTCTGCTCCGCCCCGGGCCGCAGGCATGCCCTCCGGCGGGACACTTCCCTCCAGCCTGCGGGCGCATACAAAGGAAAAATCCGCCGTACGCGCGCCGCCCGGCATCACGAGCGAAAGGCTCTGGGCACGATAATCTCCCTTTTGCAGCGGCGACAGCTCCAGACACAGATGCTCCAGCGAAAGCGGTGCGCTCTCAGCCCGGTACACCACGTCGCCACCATATCCGATATCCGTTTTTTCCCGCAGGGGCACGGAATTTTCCACGCGTACCCGCGCGCCGTAATGCAGGTTTTCCACAAGGCCACCGCGCACGCCCAGATAATAGCCCGTGTTGGCCGTTTCCAGCGCGAACCAGTCCCCGTTTACTGTGATCATCTTCCCGCCTCCGCCGTTTATTTTGTTTCTTTTCTTTCTTATTATCTATTATGCTGGTTTTCTTTGCCTTCGTCAATGTCTATTTTGAGCGATTTGTCAATAAAGCAGCACAAAACTCCATGCACTTTGCCAATAGAAAAACACGGTGCAAGCGGTTATAATAAAGACAGAAGGAAAGGAGTGAGTCCCATGTACTCGACTGAAGAACCCGTGCAGTCGGTGCAGGGCGTGTAACTCGGACGAACCGCTAAAGTCAGATTCGATTAGATGCAGTTTGGTGCCCGGTGTTGCGGGACGAGAAACCGCAGGAGATGCGGCAGCCAAACGTTTTTAGCAAGGTTTCGTCTCAAGAGGATATGCGCCTTGCACGGATAAAAAGCACAGCCAGTGGCTTTGCGCAAAGCGGCTTTGTAAAGAAAGAGCTCTATGCAGGTTTTGAGATCCCGGCAAAAGAAACAGCAATGATCCTACGAAAGGCGCCTTTTAAAAAGACGGCATTCCGGAAGCAAAGCGAATTCTTTCCAAGGAATACGGTTTCAACCAAGCAAACGATCTGGTAAAACAAAATAAATACGACGAAAGGTATTGGAACCAATGCACTAAGCAAGTGTTCTCGGGAACTTTTTCAAAAGTAAGAGATACAGAAGCCTGTGTTTCGGAAATACGGGAAAGGAACCAAGACCCATGCAGTTTTAAAGCGGGGTGTATACCCCAAATGCTTCCAAAAACGTAAGTTGCATTGAGAACACAACAAAACATGGAGCCGCAGCGCCTGTTGGCGCTGCGGTTTTTTCATGCCCGGATAACGCGGGCACGGCGGCTCTACCGCTTTGCCCGTTTCCTTTTGGCAGCCCGCACTGCCGCACCCACCGCCATACCGGCAACCGCGCACAGCAATCCGGGCAGAAAGGCGGACAGCTCCGGCAGATTGAATTTTTGAAACGAGGCCATATTGCTCAGGCTGAACGTCACATAAGGCCCCAGCATGCTCATCGCTCCAAAAAAGAACAGCATTGTCCGTTTGCAGCCGTCCCACGCCCGGCCGCATCCGATGAAAAAGGACAGCACCAGCGTGCTCAACGGGAGAACGGCATAAAACACCACCAGCGAGTACCCCATTGCATCCGTTCTGCCGCCCATCCAAAACGCAAGAACAGACACCCCCCAGACCACAAGATACACCGTAACCAAAACAAACCGTAAAAACGCCCGGCGGCTTTTCACCGCATCCTTGCTTTCCTCCCGGTGCGCCAGCAAAGACGCGTCGTCTCTTTCCTGTGTCTGGCCCGCCTCCAGCCGCGCGCCCTTCAGTTTCTGTGCAGGCTTCATTTTACCGCCTCCCTACCCCTTTTAAGGTACGGCAAAAGCATTTCAAATACAAGCAAATCCCTATTCCATTCCATCGGGACAGGTGTCAAATCCCACGTTACAGCAGCCTGCGCAGCACAGAATCCGCCGCCAGCGCATGCAGGCTGCACGCCACATCCTCCATGCGGTGCGCGTCCGACGAGGACAGCACCTCCAGCCCAGCGGGCAGCAGCCCTTTCTCCACCAGGCCGCCCAAACGGGAAGCGTCGTGCAGCTCAACGGCTGCAAAGGGCAGATCCTCCGGCAAAAAACCAAGTACTGAAAGCAGCGCGTAGCTGTCCTTTTCCACATGCGCGGGCACAGCAACGCCCCCAAGTGCCTCGCAGGCGGCCTTTACCTCGTAAATATCCATCGACACCGCGCCCGTCAGCAGTTTGTCCACAGTGCGCAGCACTTCGTCGTTTTCATCCATCACCAGCTGACGGCCCCATACGGCGGGATCATACGGGAACTCCGGCAGCGCGGCATACAGCAAGCGGCCGAATTCCAGCGCTGTATCCACGGTTTTGAAGTAACACAAAACATGAATTTCTTCGGCGGTATTTACCTCGACGCCCGGCAGCAGGCGCAGGCCGTATGCGTTGCAGCAGCACTGTACCGCCGGCAGATTGTCCGCGGCGTTGTGGTCTGTCACAGCAATCAGCTCCGCGCCCGCCAGCTTGGCCAGCCCGGCGATGTTCGCGGGCGTCATATCGTCCTCGGCGCAGGGCGAAAGACAGGAATGCATATGCAGGTCATACAGCAAAACCCCATCCCCCGCTTTCTTTCACAGTCGGAGTAAAAGCGCTGTCAGCCTTCTCCGTCCTCCACGAAAAACATTCCCGCCGCCAGTGCGATCACGCCGGCCGCCACTGCCGCAATGGGCAGATGATGGACGACAAATTCACTGTATACATAGCTGATGCTCCAAAGGCGGAAAAATATCCCCACCAGGATGAGACCGATGCCCAGCAGCATCACTTTGACCGAGCGCATGCTTTTTCCTTCTTTCTTCACAGCTTCATTGCCCTGGCCAGCGCAAAGCCGGCCTCAAACTCGGGCAGATCTGTGGTGAAAATATTGATTCCCTGTTCTTCCGCCCGCGTTTTCGCCACCGCGTCCAGCGCCGCGCCATGGCATAGAACGATGCAGGCGCAGTCCGCCAGGGCAGCCACGGCAACCGCATTTACATTGCCCATCACCGTGAACCAAGCGTCGCCTTCCTTGGCCCGGCCCATCGCCCAGCTCAGCAGGTCGCCCGTAAAAATGCCCGCGATCTCCCGCGTCTCTGCCTCCACAGCGGGCGCGAAGCCGCACGCAGCGGAAAGCTCTTTTGTCGTCATCCCGTCACTCCCCTTTTCCCAGCGCCTTGAGCACGGCCTCCATGCGGCGGCGCATCAAAACAGTGCAGTCGTTTACGGCAGCCTTGCCCCGCACTACGTCCTCGGCCAGCGCGGCACAGGTGGGCGCCCCGCAGCTGCCGCAGTCCAGCCCCGGCAGCTCGGCCAGGATCTCCTCCATCTGGTTGTAGCGCTCAAACCGTTCGGTACGCGTACCGCCCAGCTCCAGTACGGGAGCATAGGTAAGGTCTGTGTCCCACAGCATCTCCGTGGGAATGCTGCCCGAAAGATGGTTCTTGCTCACAGGCACGTAACGCCGCAGGCGTTTGATCTTCGCTTTTGCAATGTACGGGTTTTCCACCTGCAGCACGCCGCCCACGCAGCCGCCCGCACAGGCGTCCAGCTCTACAAAGTCCAGGTCCCGGTATTTTTCATCCTCCAGGTCCTCCAGCACGCGGATGACGTTCTCGATGCCGTCCGCCGCAAGATAGCTGTCGGTGGAGATCAGGCCCGCGGCCTCGCCGCCGCTCTCGGCCCAACCCAGGCCGATGCGTCCGGCGCTGGCCAGATAATCCATCTGCGAGATACGCTTCATGGACGCCAGCAGACGCGGGTACACCTCCTTGATGGCCACCGCGCCATCCACCTCGCTGCGGGACGAGCCGATGGGCGAATGGATGGCCGTCACCTTGGCCGGGCACGGCGTGATGAAAATGCAGCCAATGTCCTCCTTCGGCAGGCCGGTTCTGCGCACGGCCTCTTTTTTGGCCAGGCGCGCGGCCAGCTCGATGGGCGCGACCAGCGGCAGCACATGGTCGATGAGCTGTGGAAAGCGCACGCGGATGAGCCGCGTCACCGCCGGACAGGCCGAACTGATCACAGGCCGTTCGATGCTGCCTGTCTGCAGAATGCGTCGTGTGGCGTCGCTGACAAGCTCCGCGGCCTTTGCCACCTCGTACACATCGTCGAAGCCCATATCCAAAAGTGCTGCCAGCACCACATCCTGCTCCTCCAAATTGTTATACTGTCCGTATAAACTCGGTGGAGGTAAAGCAATTGTATATTTGAAATCATCCAAAATCGTCAACGGGTCATACAGCGGCTTCTTTGCATGATGCGGACAGATGCGGATGCACTCGCCGCAGTCGATGCAGCGCTCGGCCAGGATATGCGCCTTGCCGTCGCGCACGCGGATGGCCTCGGTGGGGCAGCGCTTGATGCAGTTGATGCACCCTTTGCACAGGTCCTTGTCCAGGGTGACCGAGTGAATGAATTTTTCCAAGCATGCCGCCTCCTTTCCTCAGATGCTCCGCCGCGCGCGGCGGCGGGCCTCAAATAAAATACAACGCCAGCAGCGCGGCGCCTGCCGCGGTAAGCACCACAGCCCATATGAAATCGGCACGCACAGCGTGCATCGGAGCGGCGTCTCCGTCCAGCGCATATTCGCCGGGGCGCGCAGGGTCATACAGCACCTGCACACGCTGGCCGATGCGCCACGCTCCTTCCCGGCTGCCTCCGGTGGCGATCCATTCAGTCTCCCCGCCGTTCACGGTGAACCGGACGCAGGGGTACCAGTTCCACTGCGTCATCGCCTGCGGGATACTGAGAAAGCCATGTGCACCGTTGGCTGTAGTGCGGCCCCAGTACTGGTACGCCACTTTGGGAACATCGCCCTGCTTTTCATAACGCATCGGCAGGCGGTGGCGCACAAGGCCGCACACCACGCCCTCCGCTTTGGCCGGCGCCCGGCGGGCGCGGCGAAGCATCAGCGCCTCCACAAAGCCCCAGACGGCATTGAATATGCCAAGTACAACGCACGCGGCTCCCAATACCATGATCCACAACATAAGGCATCCTCCTTTCGGCCGGGCCGTATCATACGGCCGTCCGCTTTGAAACGTTTCTTTCCCGCGTCTTCGCACAGAGCGCCGCATCAAGGCACGGCTGCTCCCGCAGCAGCGGCCGGCAGCACCGCAGCCCCACACACAGAATAACGCCTGGAGACACGGCTGCGTTTCACCCCGCAACGAAAAACGTCCCTCAGTCGATGTTCACAAGCATCTTCACCGTGGTGCCCACGCCTACGGTGGACTGGATGTCAAATTCATCTGAATATTTTTTCATATTGGGCAGGCCCATGCCCGCGCCGAAGCCGAGGCTTCGCACCTCGTCGGGCGCGGTGCTCCACCCTTCGCTCATGGCCAGGGCAATGTCCGGGATGCCTGGGCCCTGATCCGTCAGCGTCATATCCACTCTCTCATCGGTAACGGCCACGTCGATCTCGCCGCCGCCCGCGTGGATGGCCAGGTTGATCTCTCCCTCATACAGTGCGATGGCAACCTTACGCACAGCGTCCGCAGGGATCCCCAGTTTCTTCAGCCGTGCCTTCAAATCGGCGCTGGCCTCCCCCGCACGGGTGAAATCGTCCCCGGGCACGGTATAATGCAGGCGGATCGCGTCCATCACGCCATCCCCCCGCGCAGCCCTTTTTCGTACAGCAGGCCGCACGCCGCGAACATGGGCAGCTTTGTAGCCAACACGGCGATGCCCCGGTCCACCGCCAGCTGCAGGATGGCGCCGTCCGGCTTTTTGCCGCGCACAAACACGATGCAGATCATGTCCATCATGTCCGCGGTGCGCACCACCTGCGGGTTGTTCAGGCCTGTGACAAGCACGGCCTGGTCTTTCACATAGGCCAGCACGTCGCTCATCATGTCGCTGCCGCAGGCCGCGTGCACCTCACGGGTGAGGTCCGCCTCCGGCGTCAGCAGCTCGGCGTCCAGCGTTTCCATTACTTGCTTGATGGTCATTGCGCTTCCACTCCATTTCTGCCCGCGCGGCTGCGCGGCGGCATAAGCAGCCCCGGTGACAGGGGCTCACCTTAAGTATACGGGAAACCCGTTCCGAAAACAAGCGCGCCGGGCCGCTTTGCCGTTGTGTTTCTGCACAGTTTTTTACGCATAAATTCTACATCTGTGCTATAAAGTAGCAGCCGCTAACTTGTCGTTTTTTTAACAAATTTCTGTTATAATCAAATACAACTGGGCCAAAGCACGGTTTGTTTGCCCGTACCTGGCCCAACTTACAAACGGGAGGACTATATATGAGGCGCTTTTCCACTGTGCCCTTCAAGGGCACAAAAGAGCAGGAAGCCGAACTGGTGGCCTGGCTCGAGGAGCACAAAGCGACGCCCGGCGTGGCCATGCCGGCGCTGCAGAAGGCTCAGGAGATCTATGGGTATCTACCCATCGAGGTGCAGCGTATCGTGGCCAATACGCTGGGCAAACCTCTGGCGGAAATTTATGGAATTTCCACGTTTTATTCGCAGTTCAGCCTTTGTCCGAAGGGTGAATACAAAATCAGCGTTTGCCTGGGCACGGCGTGCTATGTAAAGGGCAGCGGCAAGATCTACGAGAAGCTGCAGGAAAAACTGCATATTTCGGGCGGCGAATGCACGGAAGACGGCAAGTTCAGCCTGGACGCATGCCGCTGCATCGGCGCGTGCGGCCTGGCCCCTGTCATGACGATCAACGACGATGTATACGGCCGCCTGACGGGCGACGAACTCGACGAGATCCTGGCAAAATATTGAGCTTATACTTATGTTAGGATGAGGTAAGCACACCATTTACCGCACCACACCGGACACGAAAGGCGGGCGCCGATATGCAGGAACTTTCAATGAACGTTCTGGACGTGGCGGAAAATTCCGTCGCAGCCGGGGCTACGCTGGTCGCCATCACGCTTTCCATTGATACCGCAGCAAAACGCATGACGCTGGCCATCACGGACAACGGCAAGGGTATGCCGCCGGAGATGGCGGCCCGTGTGACAGACCCGTTCTGCACCACGCGCAAAACGCGCAAGGTCGGGCTGGGCCTGCCGCTTTTGAAAATGGCGGCCGAGATGACGGGAGGCGCGCTTTCCATCGAAAGCACAGTTGGAAAAGGTACCTGTGTAACGGCCTGGTTCACACTGGGCCACATCGACCTTGCTCCGTTGGGCGATATGTCCGCCACGGTGGCGGGGCTCATCCAGTGCAGCCCGGACATCGACTTTGTGTACACCGTGCAGGCCGACGGCGAGCAGTTCGCCGCAGACACGCGCGAGCTGCGTGCGGTGCTGGACGGCGTGCCCCTGAGCGAGCCGTCCGTAGCGCTTTGGCTGCGGGAATATCTTGCCGAGAACACCGAACAACTTTTACAAAAGGAGAACGCTGTATGAAAAGCTTAGAAGAACTTGCCGCCATCCGCGACAAGATGAAACAGACCGTGAATACGCGGGAAGCGGCGCACGATTCCACGCGCGTCGTGGTCGGCATGGCCACCTGCGGCATCGCCGCAGGCGCGCGCCCTGTGCTGAACGCCTTTACCGAAGAGGTCGCCCGGCGCGACCTGCACGGCGTGCTCGTCACCCAGACGGGCTGCATCGGCATCTGCCAGTACGAGCCGGTGGTGGAGATCACCTGCCCCGGCCAGGAAAAGGTCACCTATGTAAAAATGACGCCCGAGAAAGTCGCGCGCGTCGTGTCCGAGCATCTTGTGGGCGGGCATCCCGTCACCGAGTACACCATCGGCAACGTACGGTAAGGAGGAGAAGCAATGTTTAGAAGCCATGTAATGGTCTGCGGCGGCACCGGCTGCACCTCCTCCGGCAGCGATAAGATCGCGAAGGCCTTCGAGGACGAGATTCTTGCCACCGGCCTGGAAAATGAAGTCAAGGTCATCCGCACGGGCTGCTTCGGCCTGTGCGCGCTGGGCCCCATCGTCGTCATCTATCCCGAGGGCAGCTTTTACAGCATGGTCAAGGAAGAGGACGTCAAGGAAATCGTGGACGAGCACCTGCTGAAGGGCCGCCCCGTCACACGCCTCCTGTACGACGAGACTGTCGCTGAGGACAACACCGTCAAAAGCCTGGACGACACCGCGTTCTACAAAAAGCAGAAGCGCATCGCGCTGCGCAACTGCGGCGTTATCAACCCCGAGAACATCGACGAATACATCGCCTTCGACGGCTATCAGGCGCTGGGCAAGGTGCTCACTGAAATGACGCCGGACGACGTCATCCAGACGATCCTGGACTCCGGCCTGCGCGGCCGCGGCGGCGCAGGTTTCCCCACCGGCCGCAAATGGCAGCTTGCCTCGGGCAA
Source organism: Ruthenibacterium lactatiformans (assembly GCF_000949455.1). Taxonomy (GTDB): domain Bacteria; phylum Bacillota; class Clostridia; order Oscillospirales; family Ruminococcaceae; genus Ruthenibacterium; species Ruthenibacterium lactatiformans. Next base: position 133,751 of record NZ_JXXK01000003.1, read on the forward strand.
CCGCGGCAATGTGCAGAAATATGTATGCTGCAACGCCGACGAGGGCGACCCCGGCGCATTTATGGACCGCAGCGTGCTGGAGGGCGACCCCCACGTTGTCATCGAAGCCATGGCCATCGCGGGCTATGCCATCGGCGCCTCGCAGGGTTATGTGTACATCCGCGCCGAGTACCCCATCGCCGTGCACCGTCTGCAGGTCGCCATCGACCAGGCGCGCGAATACGGCCTGCTGGGCAACAACATCTTTGGCACCGATTTCTGCTTTGACCTGGACATCAAGCTGGGCGCCGGCGCCTTTGTGTGCGGCGAGGAGACCGCTTTGATGACCTCCATCGAGGGCAAGCGCGGCGAGCCGCGTCCCCGTCCCCCGTTCCCGGCCGTCAAGGGCCTGTTCGGCAAGCCCACCATCCTGAACAACGTGGAGACCTATGCCAACGTGCCGCAGATCATCCTGAAGGGCGCGGACTGGTTCGCCAGCATGGGCACCGAGAAGAGCAAGGGCACCAAGGTGTTCGCGCTGGGCGGCAAGATCAAGAATACCGGCCTTGTAGAGATTCCCATGGGCACCACGCTGCGCACCATCGTCGAGGAGATCGGCGGCGGCATCCCGGGCGGCAAAAAGTTCAAAGCCGCGCAGACGGGCGGCCCCTCCGGCGGCTGCATCCCGGCCAGTCTCATCGACACACCCATCGACTACGACAACCTGCTTGCCATCGGCAGCATGATGGGCTCTGGCGGCCTCATCGTCATGGACGAGGACACCTGCATGGTGGATATCGCCAAGTTCTTCCTGGAATTCACCGTAGACGAAAGCTGCGGCAAGTGCACGCCGTGCCGCGTGGGCACCAAGCGTCTGCTGGAGCTGCTGAACAAGATCACGGACGGCAAGGGCACCATGGAGGATCTGGACAAGATCACAGAGCTGGCCGAATTCATCAAATCCAACAGCCTGTGCGGCCTGGGCCAGACAGCCCCGAACCCCGTCCTCTCCACACTGCGCTACTTCCGCGACGAATATGTGGAGCACATCGTCAACAAGCGCTGCCCGGCGGGCGTGTGCAAGGCGCTGCTGAACTACAAGATCGACCCCGTCAAGTGCAAGGGCTGCACGCTGTGCGCGCGCACCTGCCCGGCCGGCGCCATCAGCGGCACCGTGCGCCAGCCGCATACCATCGATACCGCCAAGTGTGTTAAGTGCGGCGCCTGCATCGAGAAGTGCAAATTCGGCGCCATCAGCAAAGGTTAAGAGAGGGAGTGACAACGAATGGAAACCGTACATATCAAGATCAATAACGTGCCCTACGAAGTCGCTGCCGGCTCTACTATCCTGGAAGCGGCCCACAGCGTGGGCATTGAGATTCCGACCCTGTGCTATCTGAAAGAGATCAACGAGATCGGTGCGTGCCGTATCTGCGTTGTGGAGGTCAAAGGCGCGCGCAGCCTGGTCACCGCGTGTGTGTACCCCGTCAATGAAGGCATGGAGATCGTGACAAACAGCGAAAAAGTGCAGGCGTCCCGCAAGACGAACCTGGAGCTGCTGCTTTCCACCCACGACCAGAACTGTCTGTCCTGCGTGCGCAGCACCGACTGTGAGCTGCAGAAGCTCTGCCGCGACTACGGCGTCAACGGCATGCGCTTCATCGGCAGCCGCGAGCGCTATACCATCGACGATTCCGCGCCGCATATGGTGCGCGACGACAATAAGTGCATCCTGTGCCGCCGCTGTGTGGCCGCCTGCAAGGCCAACCAGGCCGTGGGTGTGATCGGCGCCAACGAGCGCGGCTTCTCCACGCACATCGGCTGCGCGTTTGAAGCGCCTTTGGGCGATTCCCCCTGCGTTTCCTGCGGCCAGTGCATCACCGTGTGTCCCACCGGCGCGCTGACGGAAAAAGACGACACCGCCAAGGTGTGGGCCGCGCTGCGCGACCCGTCCAAGCATGTTGTGGTGCAGCCCGCGCCCAGCGTGCGCGCCACCTTGGGCGAATGCTTCGGCATGCCCATCGGCACCAACGTGGAGGGCAAAATGGTCGCCGCGCTGCGCCGCCTGGGCTTTGACGGCGTGTTCGACACCGACACCGCGGCCGACTTCACCATCATGGAGGAGGCCACCGAGTTTGTTCAGCGCGTGAAAAACGGCGGCACACTGCCCCTGATCACAAGCTGCAGCCCGGGCTGGGTAAAATTCTGCGAAACCTATTATCCGGACATGATTCCCAACCTGTCCAGCTGCAAATCTCCGCAGCAGATGTTCGGCGCGCTGACCAAGACCTACTATGCCGAAAAGATGGGCCTGGACCCCCACGACATCGTGTGTGTGTCCGTAATGCCCTGCACCGCGAAGAAGTTCGAGATCGGCCGCGACGACATGAGCGCAGCGGGCGACAATATCCCCGACGTGGATATCTCCATCACCACCCGTGAACTGGGCCGTATGATCGAGCGCGCGGGCATCAAGTTTACCGAGCTGCCCGACGAGGATTTCGACCCGGCGCTGGGCGAGAGCACCGGTGCGGCCACCATCTTCGGCGCTACCGGCGGCGTGATGGAAGCGGCCCTGCGCACGGCTGTGGAGCTTGTGACGGGCGAGACGCTGGAGAAAGTGGAATTTCACGACGTGCGCGGCACCGACGGCATCAAGGAGGCCAGCTACGATGTGGGTGGCCTGCACCTGAACGTGTGCGTGGCCAGCGGCCTCACCAACTGCGACGCAGTGCTGAAGGCTGTGCAGAGCGGCGAGAAGCACTACGACTTCATCGAATTCATGGCATGCCCGGGCGGCTGTGTAAACGGCGGCGGCCAGCCCACGCAGCCGGCCAGTGTGCGCAACTTTACGGACCTGAAGGCCCTGCGCGCCGCAGCCCTGTACGGCGAGGATGACGCGAAGGCCATCCGCAAGAGCCACGAGAACCCGCTGCTCAAGAAAGTGTACGCCGAATATCTGGGCGAGCCGGGCGGCCACAAGGCGCATCATATCCTCCACACCTCCTATGTAGCACGCGAAAAATTGTATTAAGCAAACGCCTGCGCCCGCGTGGAAATTTCCGCGCGGGTGTAATTTTTCAATTTTTCCTCTCGTTGTACATACAATGAGCCGGAGGCATATCCTTTTTATGGAAGGGAGCTTAGGGATAAAGCATTTTTTCCGCTTTTTTGCAGCAGCCGCCTGTACGGTGCTGCTCCTCGCGCTGTGCGCCTGCGCGCCAGACGGTACATCCTCCCCGGTATCCTCCTCCGCGACGGAAGGCGTTTTCTCTGAAAGCGCGGCGCAAAGTATTCCCGCCCCTGAAAGCGCATCGGGTGAGGGTGCACAGGCGCTTTCGCTTCTGCCCGCGGACGCGGCGAATATCCAGCCGGATGCTGTGCCTGAATTTCTCACCGCAGACCAACAGGAGCTTTACCGCGCGGCCTATTATCTGTATTATCATTTTGATGTATCCAGTGGATTTGCTTTTGATACGATCGATGAAAACTCTCCCTTTATTGTCGGAGATACCGGACGGAGCTACTATCAAGATACCGGGTTTGCCAATTATTCCGCCTTTCGCACAGCACTGGATTGCGTGTTTACGTCAAACTTTGCCGACAGCCTTATTGACAAATATCAAAACTATATCAAGGGCGATGACGGCCTGCTTTATTTCAGCTTTGGCGACCGGGGCGGCAATATTTTCTACAAAAGCAGCGAATTTTCACTAATCAGCGAGACGGCGGATGAAATCCGATTCCAGCTCATCGGCCATTATGACGAGGCGGGGCCGGGCGGCTCCGCCAGCAGCAGCCCCTACACCGAGACCTGCGAGGTTAAGCTGGTAAACACCGAAAACGGCTGGCGCTTTGCCGGCTTTGCAATGGCCTATTGACAGGCGCAGCGAAAAGAGGAGGATGTATATGCGTACAGAGCGCGAAATGACGGCGCTCATTTTGGGCGTAGCCGAACGGGATTCGCGCGTACGCGCTGTTTTTATGAACGGCTCGCGCGCCAACCCCAACGCGCCCCGGGATATTTTTCAGGACTACGACATCGTGTATGTAGTGGAGGAAACCGCATCCTTCCGGGCGCAGCCGGGCTGGGTCGACGTGTTTGGGGAGCGGCTCGTCATGCAGACGCCCGACGAGATGGACCATGCGGCGGGACAGCCCACAGATCTTGCGCGCTGTTATGGTTATCTGATGCAGTTCGCGGACGGAAACCGCATCGACCTCCGGCTGATGACGCTCTCCCGCGCGCTGGAAGAATGCCAAAGCGATTCCCAGACCATTGTTCTGCTGGACAAGGACGGCATTCTGCCGCCCCTGCCGCTGCCCTCGGACACGGCCTACCACATCCGCAGGCCGGACCAGACTGCGTTCGCGGGCTGCTGCAACGAGTTCTGGTGGACGCTTCCCTATGTGGCCAAGGGCCTGTGGCGCGGCCGCGTCACTTATGCGCTGGACACCCTGAATGCCTGCGTCCGGCCCCAGCTTCTGCACATGCTGTCCTGGCTGGCCGGCACGCGCACGGGCTTTGCCGTCAGCGCAGGCAAAAGCGGTGCGGACCTGCCCGCTTACCTGCCCGCCGGCTGTTGGGAGCGTTACCTTTCCACCTATGCGGACGCAGAACCCGGCCATGTGTGGGCCGCGGTATTTGCAGCGGCCCCCCTGTTTTTGGACGCGGCGCATCAGACTGCCGAGGCGCTGGCTCTCCCGGTCAACGAAGCGGAGGCCGAAGGAAGCCTGCGTTATCTGTACCGGGTGTGTGAGCTGCCCGCGGATGCTTCAGAAATTTTTTGAGCAGCTGTTTCCACCGACCGCATCTGTTTTTATTCCGTTCAGAAAAGGCGCGGCTCTGAAAATGAACCGCTCCAGTAAAACCGTACAATGGACAAAAGGCCCCCTAATGTAGGAAAATAAAGCTACATTAGGGGGTCTTACTATGTCCGGGAAAAGCGGAGTTGCAGCTCCACAGCGACCAGGGGTTCCAGTACACCTCGCAAGCATACTTCAACCTGACAAAATCTTATGGCATTACGCCCTCCATGTCAAGACGAGCAAACCCATATGATAACGCTATGGCAGAAAAATTCTTTCCCATTCTCAAGACAGAGTGTATCTACCGCCATAAACCGGCCTCATTCTGCGAGGCCAATGAGATGATTGACCGCTACATCAATTTTTACAACTACGAGCGCATCCAGTTAAAAACTGGAGTGGCGCCGCTCACGCTGCGCCACTCCGCTTAATACTTCATATTTCTCCCTACATAGAGGCCTTTTGGTGCTGTCCGCACAATCTGGGGCGGTTTAAAATGAGCCGCACCTTTTCCGTTTTATTTATGCCCTTTTCTTTTTGCCCCGGCCCAGCAGCTGCTGCACCGTGCTCCACAAATCACGGAAATTGATGGCTGCGATGAGCACCACAACCAGTGAACACCACACCGGCCAAAGTTTTACCTGCCACATCATCAGCGCCGATTCCAGCACCAGCAGGCCGAAGTTGCAGCACAGCTTTTCGGGTGCGAAATCCACGCGGATGAGCCCGCGCGTGTTCACTGCCCGCAGCAAAAACACGACAAAATAGCTGACGAACGTGGCCAGCGCTGCGCCGTTGACGCCCCAGACGGGGATGAGTGTGAAGTTCAGCGCAACGTTGATGCCCGCGCCCACAGCCATGGTGGTGAACGAAAGCGTCGAGCGCTTTTCAACCATATAAATACTGTTTAAAAAATTGTCGAAGCTGGCAAATGCCGTTGCCATCGTCAAAAGCGGGATGAATTTCCAGCCGATAAAATAGTCGTCGCGATAAATGGCCATAAAGGGCTGCGCCATCAGCACGATGCCCGCCGCCGCCAGAAAAATCAGGCTCTGGTAGGCGCTGAACACGCGGGAAAAAAACTGTTCGCGCTGTGAATCCGTTCCGTCTGTGAACGCAGAGATCTGCCACGCTTCGGTAAAAATAGTGGAAACGATGGACAGGATGGTGGGCAGCTTATAACTGGCCCCCAGCACCGCCGTCCAGGAAGTGCCGTCCTCCAGCATGGCGGCCACGAAAAACTGGTCGCTGGCGTTGGTGATCCACCAGAAGATGGACGCAGGCACCAACGGCAGCGCATAGCGCAGCATTTTTTTCAGCAGCTTGGTATCAAAGCGCTTGAAATCCAGAAAACGCCAGGTCTTTGTCACTGCAAACAGGAACAGCGCACTGAGACCATCGGCGCAGATGATCGCAAGCAAATAGCCTGTGGGGCCCATATTCAGCACCCGCAGAAACAGCACATAGAACCCGCATGTGGTTATGGTACACAGAATACCGTCAATGGCATACAGGCGGTTGAGCTGGCGTGCACGGCAGAACTGGCAGTTCAGCGTGCGCAGGCAGCTCACCAGCAGGTACACATACAACAGAGCAATATAGTCCCGGAACAGCGCAATACGGGACAGCAGCGGATACAACAGCAGCAGCAGTACGAACCCCATACCAATGGATACAAGGCCGTTCATATAAATGGCGCTCTTGCGGATGCCCTTTTCCAACCCAAAACGGATAACGGCGTTGGCGATACCCAGGCTCACCAGCGGGATCAGCAGGCTGGCGCACTGGTTCAGCAGCTCCTTGATGCCGTTCATTTCCTGCGTTTCAAACCAGTAGCTGAACAGCGGAGCCATCACAAAGCTCAGCAGCTTGGACGAAAACGTACTGATTGCAAACAACATCGTGTTTGAAACAAGGCGCTTGTATTTATCCATGCAGCACCTCCGGCTTCCGGAAAATTTTTACTCTAACTATAATAGTATATCATATATCCTGCCATTTTAAAACCACGGCCCTGTGCCGGCAGAACCAAAACTGCGAACAAAGCGCCGTTTTTCCTTTTTAATATGTAGGCGGCGGTCCCTCCGGGCTTTCCATTCCGCCTTGCACAGACGGCGCCAGCAGCCTGCGGCGCGCCTTATAGTCCGGCATGTACCGCGCTACCACAGCCCAAAAAGCGGGGCTGTGGTCTGCCCGGACAAAATGTGCATATTCGTGCAGCACCACATATTCGACAGCCGCGCGAGGCTTTTCCGCCAGGCGCAGACTGAACGTGATCTGCCGTTTTGCCGGCACACACACGCCCCAGCGCGTTTTCATCTGCCGTACCTTCAGAACGGGGCGCTGCCCGTTCAGCACCTGTGCAAACAACGGAAATACCGCATCGCTTACCTGTGTGAACAGAGCCAGCGCATCCTCCCTGGACACGGAACAGGGGCGCTGCTCTTCCTCGCCGCGCGCAAGAGCGCGCACGCGCGCCGCCTCGATCCATCGAGCCCGTCCGGCCACGAATGCATCCACCTGTGCCAGCGGCGCGCCCAGGGGCGCCGACACGGCAACGCTTCCGTCAGCCCGCACGCGCAGGTTGATATTTTTGACCCGTTTTCGCTTAAACTCATACCGCACACCGCCTGCGGCGCGATACTGCGCGGGTTCTTTGTTTTTCATCCGGCCGGCTCCTCCTGCAGTTTCCCCGCCGCCGCCCGCAGGGGCGGCGGCTTTTTATGCTTCCGTGTTCCAGGGCCTTTGCGCACAAGAGCCCTGGAACATTATACCCCCACACAAATGCAATTGGCAAATCCGCCAAAAATGCCGCGGAAATTTAGCATGGATTCTGCTTGACATGATACTATATCTAGTGCGATAATTATACCCGGCATCAATATTTAGCGAGCATACCAAAGAGTGTGAGTGTGCGCGGAATCGGAGGAAAACCATGATCAAAAGCATCATCAAGCGCGATGGACGCGTCGTTTTGTACGACGAAGGAAAGATCGCTTCGGCCATTTTGAAGGCCATGGAGGCAGCCCAGGAGGGCGACGCTTCACAGGCTGCGGCTGTCGCCAATGCAGTGGAAGCGGCTCTGGAGGAGCGTTGCGGCGCCCAGCCGCCCCAAATCGAGCAGATCCAGGACGAAGTGGAAAGCCAGCTGATGCAGATGGGCTTCGACAACGCCGCCAAAAAATATATTTTGTACCGCGCGTCCCGCACCCGCGTGCGCGAGATGAACACCCGTTTGATGAAAGTGTTCGACGAGCTGACCCATGCCGACGCCACGGCCAGCGACATGAAGCGCAGCAACGCCAACATCGACGGCGACACGCCCATGGGCACCATGCTTCAGTACGGCAGCGAGGCAGCCAAGGACTATTATGACAAATACCTGCTGACACCCGAGCAGAGCCGGGCGCACCGGGAGGGCTGGATCCATATCCATGACTTTGATTTTTACGCCCTCACCACCACCTGCTGCCAAATCGACCTGCTCAAGCTGTTCAAAGGCGGTTTCTCCACGGGCCACGGTTTTCTGCGCGAGCCCAACGACATCCAGAGTTATTCCGCCCTGGCATGTATCGCCATCCAGTCCAATCAGAACGACCAGCACGGCGGCCAGAGCATCGTAAACTTTGACTACGGCCTGGCGCCGGGCGTTGCCAAAACATACAAAAAGCAGTATGCCGTCAATATTTTCAAGAGTCTCGAGCTGCTGGCTCCCGAGGCGGGCGTGACGCTGCAGCAGGTGAAGGACACACTGCGCGCCATTGAGGCTGAACAGGGCCTGCGGCCCCAGCTCGCCACTGATATGGATTACCTGCGCGCCGAGACGGAAGCCCTCACTCCGCTCGTGGGCGGAGACATTGCAAAAAAAGCCCAGGCATTCGCGCTGAAAGAGACGGAAAAGGAGACCGAAAAGGCTACCTATCAGGCCATGGAGGCGCTCATTCACAACCTGAATACCATGCATTCCCGCGCCGGTGCGCAGACGCCGTTCTCGTCCATCAACTACGGCACAGACATCAGCCCCGAGGGCCGTATGGTGATGCGCAACGTACTGCTGGCCACGGACGCGGGCCTGGGCCACGGTGAAACGCCTATCTTCCCCATTCAGATCTTCCGCGTGAAGGAAGGCGTCAACTACAACCCCGGCGACCCCAACTATGATTTGTTCCAGCTTTCCTGCAAGGTGAGCGCCAAGCGGCTGTTCCCCAACTTCAGCTTTATCGACAGCCCGTTCAACCTGCAGTATTACAAGCCCGGCCATCCTGAGACCGAGGTCTCGTACATGGGCTGCCGCACCCGTGTGATGGGCAACGTCTACGATCCCTCACAGGAGATTGCCAACGGCCGCGGCAATCTCAGCTTCACCTCCATCAACCTTCCGCGCCTGGCCATTGAGAGCCACGGCGATGAAGCGCTGTTCTATGAAAAGCTCAAGGATATGATGGAGCTTGTCATCGGCCAGCTGGACGATCGTTTCGCCATCCAGAGCAAAAAGCGCGTATACAACTTCCCGTTCCTGATGGGCCAGGGTGTCTGGCTGGACAGCGAAAAGCTGGGCCCCAGCGACGAGGTGGGCGAGGTACTCAAGCACGGAACATTGAGCATCGGCTTCATCGGCCTGGCCGAGACGCTGATCTCTCTGTACGGACACCACCACGGCGAGAGCGACGCAATGCAGGAAAAAGGCCTTGCCATCGTCCAGTACATGCGCCGGTATCTGGATGCGCGCAGCGAACGCACCCATATGAACTACAGCTTGCTGGCCACCCCGGCGGAGGGTCTTTCCGGCCGTTTTGTACGCATGGACAAAAAGCGCTACGGGCTGATTCCCGGCGTGACGGACAAGGATTATTACACCAATTCTTTCCACATCCCTGTGTACTACAATATCTCGGCCTATGAGAAGATCCGGAAGGAAGCGCCCTATCATGCACTGACCAACGCGGGCCATATCAGCTATGTGGAGCTGGACGGCGACACCGCCAACAACCTGGAAGCGTTCGAGAGTATCGTGCGCTGCATGCACGACTGCGGCATCGGCTACGGCAGCATCAATCACCCGGTGGACCGCGACCCCATCTGCGGGTATGTGGGCGTCATCGGGGAGGTATGTCCCCGCTGCGGCCGCCGCGAGGGCGAGGCCGTTTCTCCCGAACGCATCAAGGAGCTGCGCAAGCTGTATCCCGGCACCTTTACCTACTGCGGCTGCGAATGATCTCATCCGCGCCGAAGCAATAGCACAATTTTTCAACATCTTTTCGTCTTTTGAAGGAGGACTTGACTTATGGCACAGATCGAAACCAACATTGAGGCAAAAAACGGCAAGGGTGTGGGCTTTGAGCGCATCCGCCGCATCACCGGCTACCTTGTGGGCACTCTGGACCGCTTCAACGACGCCAAGCGTGCCGAAGAGCACGACCGTGTGAAGCACGGCATGCAGCATTAAGGAGCGCTTTTGTTTTGATACAGCAAACGATCAATATCGCAGGCATCATGGAGGATTCCATTGTAGACGGCCCGGGCCTGCGCACAGCTATTTTTGCGCAGGGCTGCCCGCGCCGGTGCGAGGGCTGCCACAACCCGGAAAGCTGGGCGTTCGGCACGGGCACGGATATGACGGTGCAGGACCTGTTCTGGCGCGTGAAGAAAAATCCACTGGTGCGCGGCGTCACCTTTTCCGGCGGCGAGCCGTTCAGCCAGGCGGAGCCTTTTACTGAACTGGCAAAGCTGCTGAAGGCCAATGGTTACGAGGTTGCCAGCTATACAGGCTACACCTTTGAAGAACTTCTGGAAAACGGAACGCCGGCCCAGAAGCAGCTGCTGGCCACGCTGGACATTCTGGTGGACGGAGAATTCGTTTTGGCACAGCGCAATCTGGACCTGCGGTTTCGCGGCAGCGAAAATCAGCGCATCCTGGACGTACCCCAGAGCCTTGCCCAGGGCAGAGCCGTATGGTGTACGGCGGCGCGCTGGGTGGGAGAACGGCAGGCATAAGCGTGCACTGCGTCCCCGCGGCACAACCGAAACTTTAGCCGCGCCCATCTCATGCGGGCGCGGCTCTGCTTGTCGAAAAAGGGCAATTTTGTGTGCGAAGTGCGCAAAATTGCCCTTTTGTGCGCCGGAAAGGAGCGCTGAGGGAAACCGGAAAGCGTCTGCACAGCACAAAGCGTCTGGCGTCTCTCAGCGGTTGACGGCTTTGCCGGCAGCCTCAGCCGCATTGCGCGTAAAGATACTTTTTGCTATAATAGGTACGTTCATCACAAGACCAGTAAAGGAATGAAGACCACTCATGCGCATGCGTTTCAAACCCTATGCCGGGCCGGAGCTTGCGGCCTGCCCTTTTCACATGAACGACGCCACCCGGTACAAGGGCCGCTGGCGAGAGACCTTTGCCCGGCCCGGGCAGCCGCTTCACTTGGAGCTGGGCTGCGGCAAGGGCGGATTTCTCGCCCGGCTTGCCTCCCGCAATCCGGACGTCAATTACATCGGCGTGGACATCACCGACAAGGTACTCATTCTTGCCAAACGCAACATCGAACGCATCTACGCCGAACAGGGGCTTCCCATCGACAACGTGAAGACCCTGGCTCACGACATCGAACGTATTCCCACACTGTTGGACAAAGCGGACCGCGTGGAGCGCATCTACATCAATTTCTGCAACCCATGGAACAAAAAGGCCAACCACAAAAAGCACCGTCTGACGCATACCCGCCAGCTTCTGCTGTACCGTCCGTTCCTTGCAGACGGCGCGGAGATCTGGTTCAAATGTGACGACGACGATCTTTTTAAAGATACGCTGCGCTATATGGCCGAGGCCGGGTTCGAGGTGACCTGGCAGACGAGGGACCTGCACGCTGATGAACCGTCGTGGAACATCCGTACTGAACACGAACAGATGTTCACGGAAATGGGCATCCCCACCAAAGCGCTCATTGCGCGCAAAACGTCGCTGCCGGAAAACGCGCCCGCGCCGTGCATCCCGCACGACATCATGGAATAAAACGGCAAACCCGCCTTCTCGGACCGGATGGCCCGGAGAAGGCGGGTTTGCTCGTTTCATCACAAAAGCTTACGACAGCAGCCGGACCCCGAGGATGGGAACGCGAAGCTACCAGCCCATCCGGCGGCAGAAGCGCATCAGATTATCCATCGTCAGTGCAAGGTCACTTTTGCTGCGGGGCTTTGCTTCCCGGAAGGGTACGGCCACACGGTTGATGCTGAACACCGCCGACACACCCATATCGTAAGCCGCTTCAATGTTGTCTCCAATGTCGCCCACCACGGCCACCAGCGGAACGCCCGCGCGCTTTGCCCGCCGCGCCACGCCGATGACCACCTTGCCCAGCAGCGACTGGGCATCCAGCTTCCCTTCCCCGGAGAACACCATATCTGCCCCCTCCAGCAACTTGTCAAAGCCCACGGTATCCAGCACGGTCTCAATGCCCATTTGCAGCGTGCTGCCGAAAAAGGCCACCATGCCGCCGCCCATGCCGCCTGCCGCGCCCGCACCATGGAGCTGCCGGATGTCTCGCCCGGTACAGCGCTCCACAACATCCGCCAAGTGCGCCAGGCCCGCGTCCAGAAGCTCCACCATGGCCGGGTCCGCGCCTTTCTGGGGCGCGAACACATGCGCCGCGCCCAGCGGGCCGCACAGTGGGTTGTCGATATCGCACATGGTCACCAGCTCCGCGCTCGCAAGTGCGGGATGCAGGCCGGAAAGGTCGATCTCCGCAACCTCCGCCAGCGTTGCCCCCACAGGCACAAAGGCCTCGCCTGCCGCGTTGCGGAACACTGCACCCAGCGCTGCCGCAGCGCCGCAGCCTCCGTCGTTTGTGGCGCTGCCTCCCAGCCCCACCACCAGCCGTTTGCAGCCGCGCTCCAACGCATGGGCCATCAGTTCACCCACGCCGTAGGTAGTAGTCTGTTCGGCGTGCAGGCGCTCGCCCACCAGCGGCAGGCCCGCCGCCGCCGCCATCTCGATGACGGCCACACCGTCCGGCAGCATGCCGTAGAACGCGGGCACTTCCTCGAAGTACGGGCCTTTTACAGTCACGGAGACCTTTTCCCCGCCCACGGCCTGCAGAAACGAATCCACACTTCCTTCGCCGCCGTCTGCCACAGGCACGCTGTGCACCTGGGCATCCGGATAATATTCCTGCACCGCCTGTGCCATTACGGTACAGATCTCGGCCGAGGACATGGTTCCCTTGAAGGAATCGGGGATGAGGATCACTTTTTTCATGATTTACGCTCCTTGTCAAAAAAGTCCGGGTTTCAGCTTTACAGGAGCCGGGGCAGGGCCCCGGCTCCTGCACGGTCGGGTAAGACATTCGGCACGGCGCTTTTTTGACGCTGAAAACGCCGTTACCGGAAAATAAGAGAGAGCACGAACACGCCGGCCATCGACGAAAGCCCCAGCAGCAGCGTGCACAGCGTCTGCGTTTTATAGCCCTGCTCCGGCTTCATTTCGCCGAAGTTCGTCACCACCCAGAAATAGGAATCGTTGGCGTGGGATACCGTCATCGCGCCCGCGGCAATGGCCATCACCGTCAGCGCGGCGCGCACGGGCGTGCCCAGTCCCATCACATCCATCAGCGGAGCCATGATGCCCGCCGTGGTGGTAAGCGCTACCGTGGAGGACCCCTGCGCCGTCTTTAGGATGGCGGACAGCAGGAACGGGAAGAAGATGCCCACGGCCTCCAGAATAGACGCGTTGGCCGTAATGGTCTCCACCATGCCGGACACCGCGATCACTTTTCCCAGCACTCCGCCCGCTGCCGTGACGAACAGGATGGGGCCGACGGTCTTAAGCGTCTCGTTGGTGAGCTCGTAGAATTTGTTCAGCCGTTTCGCACCCGCAAGCAGTGCTACACCGAACAGCGTGCCCACCGCCAGCGCGATGATGGGTGCGCCCAAAAATGCACACAGATCATAGGCAAAGCCCGTCCAGCCCGCCATGGCCGCGATGGAGCCCAGCGCCATCAGCAGGATGGGCACGACAATGGGCGCCAGCGCCGCCGCCCCGCCGGGCAGCTTGCCGAACTCCGCCACCAGTTCCTCGTATGTCCTGGCCGTTTCGCCGTCGCATGCCTCATCGCCCGCTTTTACCTTTTTGCCGATGTACTTTGCGAAGAAGTAGCCCACAAACAGGGGAATGATGGAGCACAGCGCGCCCATGCCCATAACGAGCAGCAGGTTGTCGCCGATGCCCAGCGTGCTGGCCGCGGCAATGGGCCCCGGCGTAGGCGGAATGAATACGTGAGAGATATACAGCCCGGCCGAAAGCGCCACTGTCATGGCCACGCTGGACGTCATTGTGCGCTTTACCAGCGCCTTGCGGATGGGGTTGAGGATAACAAACCCTGAATCACAGAACACGGGGATGGAAACCACCCAGCCCATGAGCAGCACAGCCAGCTCCGGCCGTTTTTTCCCCACCACATGGATGACCATATCCGCCAGCTTCAATGCCGCGCCTGTGGCCTCCAGGATCGTGCCGATGAGCGCACCCAGGATGATGACAATGCCGATGCTGGTGAACGTGCCGGAAAAACCCGAGCCGATGACGTTGGCAAGCCCCGGCGTGACAGCGCCGTCCGCGGCTGTCCTGTTCACCAGCGGCACGCCCGCCACAAGCCCCAGCACCAGCGAGATGCCCATGATGGAAAGGAATGGGTGGATCTTCCATTTCGAGATGGCCAGGATCATAAGGACAATGGCCGCCACGAACGCAAGGATAAGCGGAAAACCTGACATGATGAAACCTCCTTTTGAATCGGCTTTGCGCACCCGCTGCTGCCGGGTGCCGCCTGTTGATACAGTGTACCGGGCCGCACGCTGTTTTATGATGTTTTGCGCCCGTCTTTCAAGCCGTATTTCAAGCGAGATCTCTGTTCCTCATGCCAATACCGCGCAAGGCCGCGCGACAGATTTGGTTTAATTGTCCAGTTTCAGCTTCCCATCAAAAGCAGGCTGCCTTCCACTTCCTTGAAAAAAAGCACTGCCATATAGAATACCGGTGCTTGGCTGGGCCGGCGCACATCGCAGCCCGTCAGCTCCTCCAGCCGCTTCAAACGGTACTGCAGAGTGTTTTTGTGGATATACAATGCATCCGCCGCTGCCTGGATGGAACCCTCCGCCGCAAAGTATGCCTCCAGAAGTCCAATCCATCGGCGCAGCTCCTCGTAAGTGCAGCCCCGAAATACCTTACGCAGATATTCTTCCTTGGTCTGGCGCGGCACATCGCCTGTGAACAGCTCCAGCGTCACACTGTCGTAAGGCAGCACGCCTTCCGGCGCCATGCGAGCCGAACGCCACGCCTTATTTGCCTGGGCATAAGCCCGGTGCACATCCGGCGCGCCGCCGTCGATCCCCACTGCCAGCCGCAGACCAAAGCGTTCCCGCGCCATGACGCACAAACGCTGTGCCATGGCCTGCATCTGAGCGTCCGGCCGCGCACGCAGCAGCAGAATCTGCCGCGCTGCATTCCGCAGAATGATACCGCCCGCCTCGCCCTCCACAAGTCCGGAGACCGCCGTCTCCAGCTGGTCGATGCGTTTTTGTCCGGCGGCGGTGTCGGTGTAGAGGGCAAGGTCCCGCACACTCACCACCATTACCCGGCGCGGCACTGTAATGTCCACACCCAATGCCAGCCCGCGTTCCGCCAGCACCTGCGGCTGCAGCAAGCCGCCGCCCAACACCCAGTCCTCCAGAAAACGGCTGCGCACACGCTGGTCCAGCCGCTTTTCATCCTGTTCATTGCCCTCGCGGATAAGGATCTCCGTCATCTTTTTCACGACCTGGCCGTATCCGATGACCTGCTCGTACGCGCCTGTGATGCCGATGACGCCCACGGTACGGCCCCCGTGTGTGATGGGCAGGTTCAGCCCCGCCCGCACGGTAGGCGTGGCATCCTCCGGACGGACGTACAGCTCCGGCAAGCCCTCCTCTACAATGCGTTTTGCCCCTGCGTGGAAGTGGCCCACCCGTGTGCCGTCCGTGCTGGCAATGATATTTCCCCGTTCGTCCATCATGTTGATGTGCTGCCCCACGATGCCGCTGATCTCGTCCACGATACGCTGGGCGCTCTGTACTGAAAGCTCCACATTCGTTCTCCTTTCCTCAGCGCCCTGCGGCACATGGCTCCCGCCTTCCGTCCCAAGCCGGCCGCACTGAAACTGTGCCGCACCGCCCTGCCCGTATTATACACTGCCGTGAGAGCATTTCCCATGGTTTATATACTAAAATAAATATCTTATAATTGTATTATAAAACAAATTTTTGCAAAACGCATCCTTTTGGGGAAACGGGCACGGTATTTTGCATCGCGCCATGTATGCAGAAACCCGCCCCGCTGCAAAAGCAGCAGGGCGGGTCAGCAAAGCCGGGAACCTACCGGTCAAACGATCTTTGGGATGGTGATGGCATGCACCGGGCACACATTCATACAGGTGCGGCAGCCCGTACACTTTTCATAGTCTACACGGGCCACGTTATTGGTCACCTTGATGGCACCCTCCGGGCAGCTCTTTTCGCACTTCATGCAGCCGATGCAGCCTGCCGTGCAGGCCTTGCGCGTCAGGGCGCCGCGGTCGTGATTGGCGCACATGACAACGGGCTTTTCGCTCTCCGGCCGAATCCAGATCACCTTTTTGGGGCACGCCTGCTCGCAGGCGCCGCAGCCTGTGCATTTTTCCGGATTCACACGGGCAAGCCCGTTTGACACCGTGATGGCGTCGAACTTGCAGGCCTTGACACAGTCCCCGTAGCCCAAACAGCCGTATTCACAGGCGGCGCGGCCGGAATACAGCGCGGCGCAGGCGGCACAGCTTTCAATGCCTTCGTACTCATACTTATCCTGCGTGTGGTCGTAGCTGCCCTGGCAGGCTACGATAGCCTTGCGCTTCACAACTTCGCCCGCTTCCACGCCCATGATGGCTGCAGCCGCGGCCGCACATTTTGCACCGCCGGGCACACATTTGTTCACCGGCGCGCCCTCGACAATGGCTTTTGCATAGTCGGCACAGCCGGCGTAGCCGCAGGCGCCGCAGTTAGCGCCGGGCAGCACGCCCAGCACCTCGCCCACGCGGGGGTCTTCCTCTACGTGCATAAAATGTGCCGCCACAACCAGGATCGCGGCGCCCAGAAGGCCGATGACGGTGACAACCGCCACCGCTGTTACGATACTCATGCTCTCTCTCCTTCCTTAATGGCCCGCGAAGATATTTTCGATGACGCCGCCGAAGCCCATGAAGGACAGGCTGGTGACGCTTGCCGCCACAAGCGTGATGGGCAGGCCCTCAAAGCACTTGGGAGGCTGGGCATCCTCCAGCCGTTTGCGTACGCCGGAGAACAGCACCATGGCCACCATGAAGCCCACGCCCGCGCCCACAGCGCACACCAGGCTCTCGGCAAAGTTGTAGCCCTCGTCCAGCACGGAAATTGTCACGCCCAGCACCGCGCAGTTGGTGGTGATGAGCGGCAGATACACACCCAGCGCCTTGTACAGCGGGGGCATGAACTTTTTGAGGATGATCTCAACCAGCTGCACCAGCACCGCGATGATGAGGATAAACACAATGGTCTGCAGATAAGCCATGCCGTTTGGCTCCAGCAAATAGGTGTAGATGGGCCAGGTAACACTGGTGGCCAGCGCCATGACAAAGATGACGGCGGCAGACATGCCCACGGCGGAATCCAGCTTTTTGGAAACGCCCAGGAACGGGCAGATGCCCAGGAACTGCACCAGCACATAGTTGTTCACGAGGATCATGCTGAAGAAGATCATTGCCAGCTTAACAGCCATTACGCCTCGCCTCCTTCCGCTTTATCCGCGCATTTGCCGCCGCATACGCTGGCCGAGGGGCAGCCCTCGCAGCCGATGCTGCGCACCTTGCGGTTGTTTGTCTTGATCTCGATCCAGATCACCAGCGCCATCAGGCAGCCGAACACGAAGAAGCCGCCGGGAGGGGTAATGAACACAGTCATGGGGTCCACTGCCGCGGGCATGACCTGTATGCCGAACAGCGTACCGGCGCCCAGCACCTCGCGGACGGAGCCCATCACCACCAGAGTTCCCGTAAAGCCCAGACCCATGCCCAGGCCGTCCAGCGCCGAAAGGCCGATGCTGTTCTTGGAAGCGAACATCTCGGCACGGCCCAGGATGATGCAGTTCACCACGATGAGCGGCAGGAAGATGCCCAGCGCCGAATCCAGCGCAGGCACAAACGCCTTCACCAGCATCTGCAGTACCGTCACAAACGTGGCGATGACCGTGATGTAGGCCGGCAGACGAACCTTATCGGGGATGATCTTGCGCAGCGCCGAAATGGCGATGTTGGAACACACCAGCACAAACGTGGCCGCAAGGCCCATGCCCAGACCGTTGACGGCCAGCGTGGTGACGGCCAGCGTGGGGCAGGTGCCCAGCACCAGGCGCAGCGACGGGTTCTCCTTCAAAAGGCCGTTGGAGAATACCTTCAGTTTTTCCTTCATTCCGCTCACGCCCCTTTCACTGTGCTGAACGCGTCAATGGCCTTCTGCACCGCATCCATCGCCGCGTTCGAGGAGATCGTCGCGCCCGCCACGGCGTCTACGCCGTCCAGGCTCGTCTTGCCCACGAATTGTCCGGCAAACCGCGGACGGCCCACCTGTCCGCCCACATCCGCCGTTTCATTGGAGGCGTCGATGTATACGCCCGTGATCACGCCGCCGTCGTCGAATCCAACCGCCGCGGTCACCGGCTTTTTGTAAAAGCCCTCCGCCTGCGCATAGATCACAACGCCGTAAGCTTCGCCTTTGTAAGCCTCCGTCACACCGTCGGCGGAGACGTCCACAGGCGTGATGGCGCCTGCGTCGGGCAGCAACGCCGCGCGCAGCTCTTCGGGCGAAAGGGCCGAAAGGTCCTCTCCTGCCACGCCGGCTTCCTGATTATACGCCGCGATAGCCGCGTTGATGGCCGAGGCAGCCGCGCCGGAGGAAATCGTCGCGCCCGTGATGGCATCGATGTCGGAGAGGCCGAATTCTTCAGCGGGCATACCGGCAAACTGGCTCTGGAACGCTTCGCTCTTGACCTTCTGGCCAAGGCCCGGCGTTTCGTCGTTGTCCAGGAATTGAACGGCTTCGATCGTGCCTTCGGCGTTGAACGCCACCATGACGGGCACCTCGCCGCCGTAGCCCTTTGCCTGCGCGGTAATGACGTAGCCGCTGTCGTTGTCCGCCTTATAAATGGCCGTCACGCCCTCGGTAGGGGTTTCCGGCGCCACTTCCGTAAAGGTGTCTGCCGACGGCAGCAGAGCCTGCCGCGTGGCGTTTGCCGTTTTGACGACGTTTTCCGCGATGATGGGGGCCGTCACATTGTTTGTCACAGCCAGCAGAAGGCTTGTGACCAGGCAGATGACGCCCAGCACCACGATGGGTTTTACAAAATCATTCCAGGTGTTTTTCATTTGGCTTTGGCACCTCCCAGCGGTTTCTGGCGCGTGAGGTCATTGATATAAGGCACCAGCAGGTTCATCAGCAGCAACGCAAAGCTGACACCTTCGGCCATGTTGCCGTAGAACCGGATGATGCAGGTGATGACGCCCAGGCATACGCCGTAAACAATACGGCCCGTGAAGGTGAACGGGCTGGTGACGTAATCCGTCGCCATGAAGAACGCGCCCAGCAAAAGCCCGCCGGAAAAGAGCTGCAGCACCACATCCTGCCCCAGCACCAAGCTGAGCACTGCCACGGTACCGATGTAGGACAGCGGAATGGCCGCGCTGATCGTTTTGGTGGCGATCAGGTAAATGCCGCCCAGAATAAGCGCCACGGCGCAGGTCTCGCCCAATACGCCGCCGTGGGCGCCCAGCAGCAGCTGCAACAGCATGTCCTTGCCTGCCATGCTGTTGCCCGCCACGAGAGGCGTGGCGCTGGCCAGCGCATCAATGTCCGTCTGGGGAAAGGCATAAGCCGTCATGCGGCCCGCAAAGCCGATGAACAGCACGATGCGTCCCAACAGGGCGGGATTTGCAAAATTGAAGCCCAGACCGCCGAACAGCTGCTTTGCCACCACGATGGCGACGAAAGCGCCGATGATGGCGATCCACAGCGGAATGGTCGCGGGCAGGTTGAAAGCCAGGATCATGCCTGTGACAACGGCGGAGAAGTCCCCCACCGGAACCGGCTTTTTCATCACGACGCAGTACAGCGCTTCGAAGCCCACACAGGCCGCCACAGTAACGCCCGTGACCAGCAGTGCCCGCGCGCCGAAAATAAGCGTGCTGGCCACCAGTGCGGGCAGCAGCGCGATACACACGTTGAGCATAAGCCCCCGCGTGCTGGTATGGTTGGTGATATGGGGGGACGCGGTAACGATCAGTTTTTTGCTTTCCATCGTTATTTCTTCCCTCCGTTCTTATTTTTCTGCCACACGGCCTTGGCCAGATTCATCGTCTGGGTGACGGGCCGCTTGGCCGGGCACACATAGCTGCATGTTCCGCAACCGATGCACAGGTCCACCATCAGCTTGTCCAGCATCTCGCCGTCGTTCTTGGTGTACGCGCCCGCGATCTCCACAGGCGAAAGGCCCATGGGGCAGGCATTGATGCAGTTGCCGCAGCGGATACACGGGCCGGGAGCGGGCAGAGCGGCCGCCGCCGGGCCGAAAGCCACCAGCGCATTGTTCTGCTTCAGCACGGGGAAAGCCGGGTCCGCTACGGCAGTCCCCATCATCGGGCCGCCCATCAGGATCTTGGAAACATCGTCCTTTACGCCGCAGAAGTCCAGCACGTCGCCGATGGGCGTGCCGATGACGACCTCTACGTTCTTCGCTTCGCCGATGGCGTCGCCGTCCACGGTCAGGCGCTTGGTCGTGAGAGGCATGCCCGTGGCCAGGTATTTGCCCAGTGTGGACACCGTGGTGACGTTCAGCACGATAACGCCTGCGTCCGCGGGCAGACCGCCCCGGGGTACTTCGCGCCCCGTGGTCTTTTCAATGAGCACCTTTTCCGCCCCTTGGGGATAACGGCTCTGCAGGGGCATAACGGAATAATCCGGGTCGTTCTTCACAAGGCTGAACATAAGGTCGATGGCCTCAGGCTTGTTGCGCTCAATGCCGATGACGACCTTTTTGATGCCCAGATGCTGCTTGACGGCCGCAATACCGCGCATCACGCTCTCGGAGCATTCCAGAAATTCCCGGTTGTCCGAGGTAATGTACGGCTCGCATTCCGCGCCGTTGATGACGAGGGTGTCGATGGCCGAAAGATCCTTGGGCGAGAGCTTGACCGCCGTGGGGAAACCCGCGCCGCCCAGGCCCACCAGGCCGCACGCCTGCACCGCCGCAATGAGCGAAGCGTGGTCCGTCACCTCGGGCGGAACACAGGCCGGGTCCGGCGTCTGCTCGCCGTCGGCCCTGATGACGACAGCCGGTACCGAACGGCCGTTGGGCATATGCACGGTCTCCACGGCCTCCACGGTGCCGGACACGCCGCTGTGGATGGCTGCGCCGACGAAACCGCCCGCCGCGCCCACAACGGTACCCACCAGCACCGCATCGCCCTTTTTCACCGTGGGGGTGCACGGCGCGCCGATATGCTGCTGCATGGGCAGCACGATCTTTTCGGGCAGGGGCATGGCGACAGTGGCCATACCGGATGTTTTCTTTTCATGCGGCACGCGCGCGCCGAGGGCGCTGCGTTTGAATTTGGATGACATGAAAATATGATCCCTCGTTTCTCCTTTTGTATTTTTTACGGTTGCCGCCGTATCCACCCGGGGCGCAGATACAACGCCAGTACGCAAAATAATCCATCTTCTATTGTAAACACTGGGCCGGGCGTAGTCAACAACGGATAATTTTTTCACAATATCCGGCGCGGCCTGCGCGGCGGCAGCTTTTTCCCTGTGCCGCCGCGCGCCCCGGCGCGGAACGGTTGCGTTTTTATGCACGATTGTGCTATACTAACAGCGGTATACTGTAATAACAAAACAGCCGCGTCTTATGCGGTTTGCCGCGTGCGGCCGCATGGCGGTATATCGTTCAAAACATACATTCAGCAACGCGGGCCTGCCGCCCGCGGGGAGGAAACACGTTGTCCTTTCTTATCACAAACAGCCGGGACGCGCTGCCCATGGAAACGCTGCCCGCATTGAAAATCACACATTTCAACGGCGAGCCTGCCCGCGGGCAAGTATATGCGTATCTGCGCTGCTATGTGCGGGATGGCGAAATCCCTTTCAGCGTCACGGTATTTGATGAAACGCCGCCCGACACAGCCCGCTTCGGCTTTGCCGTCACGCCGGACGACGCTGCCGGCACTTATCTGTTCGCGTCCTGTACAAAGCAGCAGGGCGATGCGCTGTGGCTGTACCGTACCGGGGAACCGGCAGACGTACCGCTGCGCCGGCTGGAAATGCCGCCCATGCGGCATCTGGCCGGCAGTGACGAGCAGGGCTTTTACTGGAGCGCCGAAGGTGTGCTCCCCGCTCAGGCGTTCCGCACGGCGTTCGGCCGTGTGCCCAGGGTGGGCGGCATCCTGCCCGGGAACGCCTTTTTGTATGACGTTTCCGAACCGGCGTTCGGCGCGGCGTTTCCTGTGCCCGCAGGTGCGGGCGTTCCCACCGCAGCCGGGTTCGGCACCTTCGTCGTGGTGCCTTATTGACCGGCGCGTGTCCTTTCGCAGTGTTCCCTTTTTTCACCGCCGCATCCCCTTATTCCGCATCTGCCGGCAAATGCCGGCATACTAATTGCAGGAGGCGTATTGCTATGTTCAAATTTATCCTGAAGGTATTCGCCGTGGCTGCCGCCGTCGCAGCGGCGCTGGCGGCGCTGTCTTGGTTCGACAAAGCCGGCACCCCCGAGTATATCGAAATCTATTCCGACGATGAGGACGCGTTTTAGGAAACGTCTCGCAGCGTACAGCGCCGTGTTCGCGGTGCGCCGTCTCTTTTCCGCAGAAAACCGCCCCGCACGGATGCATTCCAGCGTCCGGCGCGGGGCGGTCTTTTTGTTTTCATATGAGCGGCTCAGGCCGTCTCCTGGCTTTCCAGCAGCGGTGTATAATACTTCAGCTTATACTGCGCCAGCATCTCGTTGAAATTTGGCACATACCCGTCGTGCATGTTGCGGCGGAACTCGTGGGCGTCGAAGTGGTCGTCCTCGGATTCCTTGCCCACGATGCGCGCGGCAATGTTGGAGCAATGGTCGGAGATGCGCTCCAGGTTCGTCAGGATCTCCAGGAAAATGATGCCGCTCTCGATGGCGCACACACCGTTTTTCAGGCGCAGAATATGCCGTTCCCGAAGCGTGTCAATCATCAAGTCGATGGTCTCCTCCAGCGGCTCCACCTGCTCGGCCAGCACCGTATCGTCCGCCTGGAAGGCCGCCAGCGTGATATCCATGATCTCTTTGATGGCGTTGTCCACCAGCGAAAGCTCCCGCCGGGCGCTTTCGGAGAAGGTGATCTCCTTGTCGAACATCTCGCCGCTGCGCTCCACCACATTGATGGCGTAGTCGCCGATGCGTTCGTATTCCACAATGAAATTGATCAGCTCGTTTACCGCATGGCTTTCGCTCTCGTTCAGTTCACGATCAGTCACCTTTACCAGATAGTTGCTGATATTGACCTCCAGCTTATCGATGACGCTTTCGCGCTGCTGAATGAGATTGAGCACCTCGGTGTTATGGCTGTACAGCACGGGCACGGCCTCGCCGTAATTGGCGCGGGCGTTGCGGGCCATGGTCTCCACGGCGCTTTTGGCCTGCTGGATGGCAACCGCGGGAGAATTGAACAGACGCTCGTCCAGCACGGGGATCTCGATGTCCTGCTTTTCTCCGGGCTTGTCCGGGATGGTCATTTCCGCCAGTTTGGCCAGCAACTTCGTGAACGGCAGGAACAGCAGCGTTACCACCACGTTGAACAATGTGTGGAAGTTTGCAATATCGCCCATATTCATCGTGTCGTTCCACCACGAGAACCCAACCGCGGCTTTCACGCCGTAGATGGCCGCCATAAATATGACCGTACCGATAATGTTGAAATAAACGTGTACCATCGCGCTGCGCTTGGCCGCCTTGGATGTGCCGATGGACGCGATGAGAGATGTGGACGTGGTGCCGATGTTCTGCCCCAAAATAATGGGGATGGCGCTGCCCCAGGTGACCAGGCCGGTGCTGGAAAGCGCCTGCAAAATGCCCACGGACGCCGAGGAGCTCTGCACCGCCACCGTGACGAGCGTACCCGCCAGAACGCCCAGAATGGGATTCTGCAGCGTGGTGAACAGGCGGACGAACAGTTCGGATTCCCGCAGTGTGCTCACAGAATCTGTCATCATGCCCATGCCGATGAACAGCAAGCCGAAGCCCATGAAAATCTGGCCGATGTCGCGCTTGCGCGGCGACTTGATGAACACGAACAGCACCGCGCCCACAAACGCCAGAATGGGCGCGAACGTGGCGGGCTTAAGGAATTCCATCAGCATGCCGCCGCCCGAAATATCGGAAAGCCGGATGATCTGGCCCGTCACCGTGGTGCCGATGTTGGCACCCATGATGATGCCGATGGCCTGGGAAAGCTGCATGATGCCCGAGTTGACAAGGCCCACCACAATGACCGTGGTACCCGAGCTGGACTGGATGAGCGCGGTGATGACGGCCCCGAGAGCCACGGCGCGCCAGGTGGACGAAGTGAGCTTCTGCAGGATGCTCTCCATCCTGCCTCCGGCGTATTTCTCCAGCCCCGTGCCCATGATGGACATGCCGTACAAAAACAGCGCCAGGCCGCCCGCCAGGCTGATAACGTTGAAAATGGTCATACATGGCCTCCGGTCTCTCCCAACGGGCCTTCCATACACGCCCGTGGTCTTCACGAAATTTTGACAGTTTTTTTACAGTAACAATACAATTATACTGTGTAGCCGGCCCGTGCGCAATGCGTTTTTCCCACTTTACAAAAACTGTACATTTCCCCTGCGGCGCGCAGGATGGCCGTCAGGCGCCTTTTTCCACCGATACCACAACGCCCGCGGGCATACAGACGGCCTGGTCGTGCTCTTTTGAAAGCCAGCCGTAGCCCTCGCAGATATGGTCCGGGCACCGGCTGTTGATAAAGCGGATGCGGCCCTCAGACACCTCCAGCGTCACGGGGAGCTTGCCTTCGCTGATTTCATAGGTGCCGTCCTTGTCCAGCGGCAGGGTGATCGTCTCCGCGTCCGTGATCTCCACGCGGGCCGTCGCCCCCTCTGTACGCGTCATAACTCTTGTCACGGCAATCACGCCCGCCAGCAAAATGACCGCAAGTGCGAACAATATGTTTTTTTCATGGTTTCTCCTTTTTACGCCTTTTTATGTCTTGTGTTGTCCTTTTAATATACTATAATAAAAGGTATCAACTATGCAAGGAGATTGTTTATGGACGAAAAACTTCTTCTGGAACAGATCGATGCTTTTGTGGCGGAAAACAGGGAAAATGTCCTGCGGGACCTGAAGACGCTGGTGGACATCAACAGCGTGGAAGGCCAACCCCAGCCGGGCGCACCTTTCGGCCCCGGCCCCAGGAAAGCCCTGGAGGCTGCGCTGGACATCGCCGCCGGCATGGGTCTGGACGCACACAACTGCGAAGGGTACATCGGCTACGCCGACCTGCCCGGCGCAAGCCCCACGCAGATCGCCACCATTACGCATCTGGACGTGGTGCCCGAGGGCAACGGCTGGACAGGCTCCCCGTTTGATATGGTGCGCCGCGACGGCTATGTCGTGGGACGCGGCGTGGCCGACGACAAAGGCCCCGCTGTACTGACGCTGTATGCTGCCAAATTCTTCAAGCAGCAGGGCACCACGCTGCCCTATACGCTGCGCATCCTGCTGGGCGCCAACGAGGAGACCGGCATGAAAGACGTGGATTACTACCTGGAACACTATCCCCAGCCCGCATTCTGCTTCACGCCGGACGCCGAGTTCCCGGTGTGCTACGGGGAAAAGGGCGGCTACGGCGGCTGGCTGGTGAGCGCACCGCTGCACGGCAGCCTCATCGACTTTCAGGGCGGCGTGGCCCACAATGTGGTGCCGGACCGTGCTTATGCGCTGGTACGCGCGGACGCCTCCGCGCTGAAGGACACCGAAAATGTGAAAGTTACAGCCGAGGCGGACGGCGTAGCTCGTATTTCCGCTTTCGGCAAGGGCGGCCATGCGGCCATGCCCGCCGGTACGGTGAACGCCATTGCTCTTGTGGTGGACTACCTGCTGGACAACCGCCTGTGCAGTGAGGAGGAAGCCCGCGCGCTGGAAATGCTGCGCCGGCTGCACGCCTCCACAGACGGCAGCAGCGTGGGCATCGCCGCGCAGGACGACGTGTTCGACCCGCTCACCTGTGTGGGCGGCGTCATCAAGCTGGAAAACGGCGCGCTGCGCCAAAGCATCGACATCCGTTTCCCCACCAGCACCAATGCCGAGACGCTGTGCGCCGCGCTGTCGAAGCTGGCGCAGGACGCGGGCGGCAGCTTCCTGCCGGACAGCGCCCGTGTTCCGTTCTATATCGACCCCAATACCCCGGTCATCCAGACGCTCATCCGGACGTACAACGATGTAACGGGCAAAAACGCCCAGCCTTTCACTATGGGCGGCGGCACCTATGCGCGCCACTTCAAATGCGCCGTCAGCTTCGGTATGGAAGAGACCGGCGAACCCGCGCCCGAATGGGTCGGGCCCATGCACGGCCCGGACGAGGGCGTGAGCGAGGCGCTGCTGTTCAAGGCACTGAAGATCTATATCCTGGCCATCGCCCGCCTTATGCAGCTGGAATTTTGACCGTTCTGCGGCGGGACGCCGCAAAAACACGACAGAAAAGGCCGCGCGTCCCCAATGGGGACGCGCGGCCTTTGCCGTCTGCCTTTTGCGTTCAGCGCTCCCGGCTGGCAACCTCTGCCAACACCTGCGCCTTGAATTCCTCCACGGTTTTTGTGCCGCCCTTTTCCTCCTTGCGCGCACGCACGCTCACCGTACCGTTTTCCATCTCCTGCGCGCCCACAACGAGCATGTAGGGGATCTTCTCCAACTGGGCTTCGCGGATCTTGTATCCCATCTTCTCGGCGCGGTAGTCGCCCTCCACACGCAGCCCTGCGTCCCGCAGCTCCCGCTCCACCTGTTTGGCATAGGCATGGTGCGCCTCGCTGATGGGGATGACCTTCGCCTGCACAGGCGCCAGCCACACGGGGAATGCGCCCGCAAAGTGCTCGATGAGAATGCCGATGAAGCGCTCGATGCTGCCGAACACCACGCGGTGGATCATCACCGGGCGGTGCTTCTGTCCGTCTGCGCCGGTATATTCCAGCTCAAACCGCTCGGGCATCTGCATATCCAGCTGGATGGTGCCGCACTGCCAGGTGCGGCCGATGGCGTCCACCAGGTGGAAATCCAGCTTCGGGCCGTAGAACGCGCCGTCACCCTCGTTGATCTCGTAAGTGCGGCCCAGCTCCTCGATGGCCTCGCGCAGGGCATCCGTGGCCGTCTCCCAGTCCTCCAGCTCACCGATGTGGTCCTCGGGCATGGTAGAAAGCTCGATGTGGTACTCAAAGCCGAACAGGGAATACACCTCGTCGATGAGCTTTACCACACCCTTTATCTCGTCCTTCACCTGCTCCGGCGTCATGAAGATATGCGCGTCGTCCTGTGTAAAGCAGCGCACGCGCATCAGGCCATGCAGCGCACCGGACAGCTCGTGCCGGTGCACAAGGCCCAGCTCACCCATACGCAGGGGCAGGTCCCGGTAGCTGTGGGGCTGCGTTTTGTATACCAGCATGCCGCCCGGGCAGTTCATGGGCTTAATGGAAAAGTCCTCGCCGTCGATGAGCGTGGTGTACATATTATCCTTGTAATGGTCCCAGTGGCCGCTGCGCTCCCACAGCGCCCTGCTGAGGATGATGGGCGTGCTGATCTCCTGATAGCCCGCGCGCTTATGGATTTCGCGCCAGTAGTCGATGAGGGTGTTTTTCAGCAGCATGCCCTTGGGCAGGAAGAACGGGAAGCCCGGGCCTTCCTCCAGCAGTGCAAACAGCCCCAGCTCCTTGCCCAGCTTGCGGTGGTCACGCTTTTTGGCCTCTTCCAGCATGTTCAGATAGGCCTCCAGTTCGGCGGCCTTGGGGTATGCCGTACCGTACACACGGCACAGGCTGTCCCGCGCAGCGTCGCCGCGCCAGTAGGCGCTGGCTGTGCTCAACAGCTTTACAGCCTTCACCGCGCCCGTGCTCATCAGGTGCGGGCCGGCGCACAGATCCGTAAAATCCCCCTGCCGGTAAACCGAAAGCTGCCAGCCCTTTTCGGCGTATTCCTCCAGCAGCTCCAGCTTGTAGGTCTGCCCCTTGAAGATCTCGCGGCCCTCCTCCACGGTGATGAACCGTTTTTCCACAGGAAGGTCTGCCTTGACGATCTTCTTCATCTCAGCCTCGATGGCCTCGAACTGGTCCGGCGTAAAGGGCTCCGTGCCGCCGATGTCGTAATACCAGCCATCGTCCAGCGCCGGGCCGATGCCGAACTGGGCATCCGGGAACAGGTGCTGGATGGCCTGCGCCATAATGTGCGCGCCCGTGTGCCAGAAGGCGTGCTTGCCTTCCGGGGAATCGAACGTCAGGATCTCCAGCTCGCAGTCCTTTTCCAAAGGAGTGCGCAGGTCCACGGCCTCGCCGTCCACCCTGGCGGCGCAGGCGCTTTTGTACAGGCCCATGCCGATGCTCTTTGCAACGTCCGCTGGCGAAACGCCCGGCTCAAATTCCTTCACGGCGCCGCCCTTCAATGTCACGTTGATCATTTCAAAATCCTCCTTCTTCCGGCATATACCGGAAAACAAAAAAGCCCATCCCGTAAAACTGATACGGGATGAGCGCAGAATGCCCATGGTTCCACCCGAATTACACACGGCGGGCGCGCCCGGCGCGTGTCACTCTTTGCCGGCTGTAACGGGCCGTGCCCGGCGGGAGTTGCAGGGCAATGCGCCCGTTCTCCCCCGCGCTCCGCGGTGGTAACATACGGCGGCGGTGCAAAGCCGCTTGCAGCGCGCGGCATGCCGTTTGGGGAACGGCGGGCCGCGGCGGCCCTCTCTTTTGCGCGCCGGCGCATGCATTATCCGCTTCATCGCTTTGGCGGGATGGTGTACACCGTTATCTTACAACGCGCGCGTCCAAAAGTCAAGCACAAAGCGCATTCCGCCGCTTTCACACGGGCGAAAAACTTGCACAACCTTTCGTATAAGCGTAAGGATTTATTCATGGAAATGTAACAATTTCTTGACAAGTGTGAAACCGCGCTTTACAATATGAATGATGATTTAATGTAATTTTTAGGGGCGGACGGACCTGCCGTTTGCCTTTTTAACCTTTTTTGAAATCAAAATGTGACGCGGCAGCCGCCCCGGAGATTACTTTCATTCATAATAAAAGCGAATAGGAGTTGAACCCTGAAAATGGTATCACCGGTCATCGCCGCTGTGATCGCCGTTGTCGCAGGCGTAGTGGCTGCCGCCATTGCATTTTTCGCCGGGGTTTCTTACCGCCGCAAAACTGCCGAGGCAAAGATCGGCAGCGCGGAGGAAGAGGCCAAGCGCCTGATCAACGACGCTATGAAAGCCGCACAGCAAAAGCGCAAGGAAGCGCTGATCGAAGCAAAGGACGAAGCTTTTCAATTGAAGGCTGAGGCCGACAAAGAAATCAAGGAACGCCGTTCGGAGCTGAGCCGCCAGGAGCGCCGCCTCGACCAAAAGGAAGAGGCCATGGACCGCAAAACGGCCGTTCTGGAGCAGAAAGAAACTGACCTTGCCAAGCGCTCCGAGCTTGTGGAGGCCCGCTTGGACGAAATCGAACAGATCAAGGCCCGCGAACTGGACAAGATGGAAACCATCGCCGGCCTGACGGCGGAGGACGCAAAGCAGCTGCTGCTCAACCGTCTGGACGAGCAGCTCACCCACGAAAAGGCAATGCACATCGCCGCGTTCGAGACGCAGACCAAGGACGAGTGCGACACAATGGCCCGCGAGCTCATCAGCCAGGCCGTGGCGCGCTGTGCCGCCGACCATTCCAGCGAAGCCACGGTATCCGTGGTGCCGCTGCCCAGTGACGAAATGAAAGGCCGCATCATCGGCCGGGAGGGCCGCAACATCCGCGCGCTGGAGACAGCCACGGGGGTTGACCTTATCATTGACGATACGCCCGAGGCCATCACGCTTTCCAGCTTTGACCCGGTGCGCCGCGAGGTTGCCCGCATGACGCTGGAAAAACTCATCAGCGACGGCCGTATCCACCCGGCCCGCATTGAGGAGACCGTTGAAAAATGCCGCCGCGAGCTGGAGCTCGCCATGAAGCGCGAGGGCGAAAAGGCTGTTATGGACGTAGGCGTCCACGGCATCCACCCGGATATGGTAAAGCTGCTGGGCCGCCTGCGCTACCGCACCAGCTACGGCCAGAACGTGCTGAACCACTCGCTGGAGGTGGCCTATCTCTCCGGTATCCTGGCCGCAGAGCTCGGCGTGAACGTCACGCAGGCCCGCCGTGCCGGCCTGCTGCATGACATCGGCAAGGCGCTGGACCACGAGATCGAGGGCAGCCATATCAGCATCGGCGTAGACATCGCCAAAAAGTATAAGGAAAACCCGGCCATCATCCATGCCATAGAGGCCCACCACGGCGACGTGGAGGCCAAAACGCCGCTGGCGTTCATCGTCATGGCGGCCGACGCCATCTCTGCCGCACGGCCCGGTGCGCGCCGTGAGAATCTGGAAAGCTATATCAAGCGCCTGGAAAGCCTGGAGGAGATCGCCAGCGGGTTCGAGGGCGTAGAGCGCAGCTTCGCCATTCAGGCAGGCCGCGAGGTACGCATCATGGTAAAGCCGGACGCCATCAACGACGACGCTCTGATCCTTCTGGCTCACAGCATTTCCCAGAAAATCGAGGAAACGCTGGATTACCCCGGCCAAATCAAGGTAAACGTCATCCGTGAATCCCGGGCAGTAGATTACGCAAAATAAGTGTCTCAGAAATAAAACGAACGCCCCGCCGAAGACTTTCGGGCGGGGCGTTCGTTTTGCCGGAAGATCGCGCGGTACTCTGCGCGGTCCACTCATATCAAATCACGGTACATCACACGGGCACGGGAAGCCTTGCCGCCCCATTCCAGCGTGATTTCTTCTCCTTCTTCAAAGCCCCGCCGTTTCCAAAACGGAACAAGGTTCCCTTCATAATCGTCCACCACGTCGATTCGGATGCCTTTGCGCCCCCTGCGGCGCTGCATTTCCTCAAACTCCCGGTACAGTTCCGTTCCCAAGCCTTTCCCCTGAAGCGCCGCATCCAACAGGAACAGCGAAAGATAAACAGGCTCCGAATCCCGGCAATCTATGAATCCAACGGCCGCTCCGGTCTGCGCATCCGCGATGACCGTAGTGGAAAACCCTTCCTTTTTCATCTGCCGCCATTCTTGGAGAACGAACGTGCCGTCCACTGCCCGGCATCCCAAATGACGCTCCAAAAAACAGGGATTGGAATTGTAAAGCCGGACAATGTCCCCCGCGTCCTCGGGCCGTGCCCGGCGGAATATATACCTCCGTTCCATCGGTCACCCCAGTGCCACATCCAGCACCATCATCACCAGAAAGCCCGCCAGCACACCCAGGGTACCCGGGTGGGAATGCTCGCCCAAATGCGCCTCGGGAATCAGCTCCTCTACCACCACATAGATCATCGCGCCCGCAGCAAAGCTGAGAAACCAGGGCATCAGCGGCGTAACGCTGCCCGCGATAAGCACGGCCAGGATGCCGCCGATGGGCTCCACGATACCCGAGAGCGCACCATAGACAAAGCTCTTTGGACGGGAAAGCCCCTCGCGCCGCAGCGGCAGCGAAATGGCCGCACCCTCAGGGAAATTTTGCAGCCCCATGCCCAAACACAGCGCCATCGCGCCCGCCAGCGTCACACTGGATGAGCCGCCGCCTGCCGCCAGCGCACAGGCCAGGCCCACGGCCATGCCCTCGGGAATGTTGTGCAGTGTTACAGCCAGCACCAGCAGCGTGGTGCGTTTGAAGCTGGTATGTACGCCCTCCGCCTCGCTGGAGCCGGGGTGCAGATGGGGCATTAAGGCATCCAGCACCATCAGGAACAATGCGCCCAGTGCGAAGCCTCCGGCCGCAGGCAGCCATCCCGGTACGCCCTGTTCCCCGGCCATCTCAATGGAGGGGATCAGCAGGCTCCACACACTGGCCGCGATCATCACGCCGGCGGCAAACCCCAGAAACACACGCTGGAACGAGGGCTTGATCTCATTCTTGAACAGAAACACGACCGCCGCCCCGGCAGCCGTCATCAAAAAGGTAAAGCCCGTACCCAGCGCGGCAAGCGTCAGTGCATTCATTTTTGTCACTCCTTCAACCGGGTGCCGCATGTTGCGGTATCCGGTTCTTATTGATATTTTATATCATTATACACGAAACACGGCGAAAAGGAAAGCGTTTTGTAACTTGACTTTTGACCGCTTGTGCGATAATATTTGGTATTATAGATACTTTGTGATAAAATTGTGAAAACGCCGCCGGAACCGCTTCATATAACGTGTCCCCGGCGGTTTTGTGTGAGGGAGCTTGTATATGACGAACCATACGTTCGTTTTGAAAGACGAAAAAGCCTTTGCGTCCGGCGCGTTTGAAAATACCGCCTACGCAGACGGAGCGCTGCGCCTGGAACAGTATGCCGGGCGTTACGTACAGGCTGGCTGCTACACCACACCGGAAATTTCGGCCCCCGCGTTCAATGCGCTGGTCGCTTCGTGGAATGCGGCCACGCCCGCCGGCACCGCGGTGGAGCTCGCCGTGCGCGTATTTGCGGCCGGGGCGTGGACGCCCTGGATGCCCTACGGCAAATGGAGTCCGTTCCTGCGCCGCGCCAGCCTGCCTGTGCAGCACCCGGAAGACGCCGCAGCTTATCTGGATACCGACATGGTCAATGTACGTGCGCCCGGCGGTGCTTCTCTGTTCCAGCTCCGGGCCAGCCTTTATACAGACGACGTGCGCCGTTCCCCCTCCGTATATCTGCTTGCCGCCTCCGTACGTCCCACGGGCTGGCAGCGGGAAACGGGCGAAGCGCTTCAGCACCGGTGCGTCCCTGTTCCCGCTTATTCTCAGCTCATCCGGGACCCGCGCATCGGCTCTGTCATCTGCAGCCCCACCACGGTCACCATGCTGATGAACCGTTGGGGCGAGGACCTGCTTCCCGAAGAGGTGGCCCACGCCAACTACGATTATACATACGCGGGCAACGGCAACTGGAGTTTTACCACCGCCATTGCGGGCTGCTACGGATATGAGTGCTATGTCGCCTTTGCGGATATCGCCGGACTGAAGAAAGAGATAAAAAACGGGTTTGCGTGTGGGGTGAGCGTGCATTACGCGGATACGCCGGAGCATGCTGAAGAACGCGGCCTGCCTCTGCTGGAGGGCACGACGGGCTGTACCGACGGCCATCTGATGGTGGTGCGCGGCTTTGAAACCGGCGAGGACGGCACAGAGTACGTGCTTGTCAATGACCCTTACGCGCCGGGCGACGCCGCAGCCCAGCGGCGCTACCGGCTGGACCAGTTCGCCCACGCCTGGGGCGGCGTGGCGTATTTCATTCACGGCAAGGACGGCGCGCGCGCCGTCGCCCCGCCCGAGCGTGTGACCGGCGAACTGCGCCGCACAGAGATCGCCGGGGAATACGCGCTGTTCCTCCGCGGCGAACGCAAAAGCCTTGCCACGGATTTCTGCGAAAAGGACGGCCTGTGCACGGGCACGGTATGTTACACCGTACAGGACGGCCATGCCTATGCCACCACGGCGCACAAACGCTTCTATTACACCAACGTGTCCCAGGCCGGCAACGTCCTGCTGGACACCGCCGCTATGCCCGCCGGCACGCGCATTACAGCGTATATCATCGGCGAGCTGGGCTGTATGACCGTGGCCGGGTTGACACTGTAAGGCCATCTTTTTCCTGCACGTTGCGCGCTCGGCTTTTCTGCCGCGCGCGTTTTGTTTTCCGCTTTTCTTCCACCGTGCGGCAGGAAAACAGTGCTTCCACGCATAAAACGGCACGAAAGCGCCTATCCTTTCCACATGCGGCTCTGCAGGGCGGCGGTCCGCCGCGAAAGCGGTCTCCGGCCTCTGTGCCGTGCAGGGCACCGTTTATGAACTACCAGAAGGAGGAAGCATTATGAAAGCCATTGTCAACGAAGGGTGCATCGGCTGCGGCCTGTGTGCCTCCACCTGCCCCGCTGTATTCACGCTGGAGGACGGTGTCGCCGTCGCCATGGCTGGGGACATTCCCGAGGAAGAGCTGCCTGCGGCCGCCGAGGCCCGTGACGGCT
Source organism: Ruthenibacterium lactatiformans (assembly GCF_000949455.1). Classification (GTDB taxonomy): domain Bacteria; phylum Bacillota; class Clostridia; order Oscillospirales; family Ruminococcaceae; genus Ruthenibacterium; species Ruthenibacterium lactatiformans. Next base: position 167,895 of record NZ_JXXK01000003.1, read on the forward strand.
GCCCGGTAAGCGTCATCGACATCCAGGCAGACTGACGTCCCGCCCCAAGCCGCAGCAGCGGCCCCAAAAACCGCATTGCGCCGCTTCGACGGCCTGCAATGCGGTTTTTGCCTGTCTGCGGCAGGGCGTTCCTGCCCATTCGGGGCAAAATGCGCGGAAACAGCCGCCGTGGCCGCATCACCGCCTGTTTCGGCCCCGCCTGTCCGCGTGCACACTGCAGCTCATATCCATTGCAGCAGCTTTTCTCGCAGCAGTCTTTTGTACGTTTCCGGCTCCTCCCGCAGAGGGCCGTGAGCCGAGTGCTCGAACCAGATCAGATCCTTATCCGGCGCTTCAATTGCGTCATAATAGGCCTGCACCAACGCGCTGGGCGTGTTGTTGTCATGAGCTCCCTGAAAGATATAATAGGGCATGGCAAAGCGCGTGCACTCCCGCGGGAAGTCACATTTGGACGTCGTGGGCCACATATATGTCAGGCACCTTTTATACCCCAATGCAAGGCCGAGCTTGTCTGTGAACGAAAACTCACGGCTCCTCAGCAGCGGCAGGGCGGTATCCGTCCAGTAGGTCCCCTTGTTCATGGAGTGTCCGCCGTATTTTTTCATGATGCGCCGCTGGGCCATCATGCCTTTAAACACCTCGCGGTAGCATCCATCCACCGGGCGTCCGATACGCTCCAGCGTGGAGACGGCCTTTGTGTCCCCGGCTTTTTTGGCTTCATCCATGGCGAAATCATAGCTCAGCTCTTCATTCAGTACGCCGTTTACCAGCTGGCCGCTGCCTACATAGCCCGCGATGTGTTCAGGATACCGGAAGCAGAGATACGTTCCCAGTTCCGTGCCCCAGCTTCCGCCCCAGACGAACAGCTTTTCTTTTTCCAGAGCGGCGCACAGATACTCCACCAGCTCCGCAGCGTCGGAGATGAGCTGCTCCAGATTCAGCGTTTCCTTTTTTACACCCCAGTAGGATCCGCCCGTGCCCCGCTGATCCCACGCAACAATGGTAAACACGTCGCACAGGTCTTTTTCCCGGTTGACGACACTGTCCCGGTTGCTGATGCCGGGGCCCCCGTGTAAAAACAGCAGCACCGGATTCGTTCTTTTCTCGCCCCGGATATGAATTTTCTGTCCCACTCCGCCGATGGATATTTTCCGGACCTCGTCGATCTCATATTCCATTCCCGTGTCCTCCCTGTATTGGCGCGGCGCGAACCGCTCTTTTTCTCCAGTATAGCACAAACTTCTCTCGGTGGGATATTTTATGGTATAATAACTCCCAAAGCTGCCGTTTACACGGCTGCGCGTGTGCGCTGCACACGCTCCTGTGCTGGCGCACAGAGCTTTGGGAGCATTGAACCATGCAAAACCGCAGCAGGTGCGGTTTTGTTGTAGCCGTTTCACGGCGTCATGGTATAATATGTCCGGTTGGTGAATGCGAGCCGCAGGCGAAACATGAGCCTGGCGGCATAGATACCATGTTTCTTAGTGAACGCGAGCAGTGCGCGAAGTGTGAGCTTAAAAATATGGTATAATAACCTCAAACCCGCCGTTTGCGCGGCTGCGCGTGTGCATGGCACACGCCCCTGTGCTGACGCACAGGGCTTTGAGAACATTGAACCATGCAAAACCGCAGCAGGCGCGGTTTTGCTGTGGCCGCTTCGCGGCGCCATGGTATAATAACCTCAAACCCGCCGTTTGCGCGGCTGCGCGTGTGCATGGCACACGCCCCTGTGCTGACGCACAGGGCTTTGAGAACATTGAACCATGCAAAACCGCAGCAGGCGCGGTTTTGTTGGGGCCGCTTCGCGGCGCCATGGTATAATAGCCTCAAACCCGCCGCTTGCGCGGCTGCGCGTGTGCATTGCACAAGCCCCTGTGCCGGCGCGCAGGGCTTTGAGAATAAGGAGGAACCGGGAAATGACAAAGGACGAGCTGCTTGCCCTGTGCGCCGCATATCCCGGCGCTGCTGTGGACTGCCCGTTTGAGGACGGCGGCAATGTCGTGGTACGTCACGCCGCCGGGCGCAAATGGTTTGCTCTTGTTTTTGAACGCGACGGAAAATTATGCGTAAATTTGAAATGTGAACCAATGAAAGCCGATTTCTGGCGGGCGGCCTACCCCGCCGTTACGCCGGGCTGGCATATGAACCATACCCACTGGAACACCGTGGAGGTGAACGCCGGTGTCCCGCCGGAGGACCTTTGCGAAATGATCTCCGACAGCTATCGCCTGACAACCTCTCCCGCTCGCGCGGAACGGAGTACGCGCCGCGCAAAGCAGCGGCCGCAGCCGTGAGACCTCGCTTCCGGCAAAAAACGTCCGCAGAGCCTCCTGAGGCTCTGCGGACACTTCTTTTCTCTTTACGCCCCAAAGGATACGCTCATGCGCGCCAGGCGTCGTACAAGGCCTGTACCTGCGCAGCCATGCGCTTGAGTTCCTTGTTGGGTCTTCCTCCCGCCCCCTGGGCCAATGCGGAAAGCTGCTTGACGGCCCGCTGCAGCTCACTGAAGGCCGCCATTGCGCGCGGGTCGCGCGCGGCCTCCTCCGGCTTTTTGCGCAGTACTCCGGCGGGCTGGGCCAGAAACGCCCCGGCGGCCAGATCATAACACGTTCCGCTGTACGGGGCCATCGCATTGTAACCGTATTCTTCTCTCAGGCACTGGGTAAAATCCGTACATGCTTCATCGTCGCCATGATTGACGAATATCTGCGCCGGCTTCGGTGAAACACCCTGGAGCCAGCGGATGAGCCCGTTTTTATCCGCGTGCCCGCTCACGCCCGCCAGCACGCGGATTTCTGCGTTGACTGCGATCGCTTCGTCGAATATTTTTACCGATGGTGCGCCGTCCACCAGCGCGCGCCCCAGCGTGCCCTCTGCCTGATAACCAACAAACAGCACCGTATTTTCGCTGTGCCACAGATTATGCTTTAAATGATGCCGGATACGCCCCGCATCGCACATTCCGCTGGCAGAAAGGATGACCTTCGGCACGGCATTCGCATTGATGGCTTGGGAATCCTCCTTCGTCACGCTGGTCCTAAGCCCTTCAAACCAGAGCGGATTTACCCCGCTCCGCACCAGTTCCCGCGCCTCAGGGTCCAGATTTTCCGTGGGGCATTGCAGGAAAATGCTCGTTGCCTCATTGGCCAGCGGGCTGTCCACATAAACAGGGAATCCGTCGTGCCCGTGCACCCGGCCCTGCTCCTTGATCTCCCGGATAAAATACAGCATTTCCTGCGTGCGGCCCACAGCAAAGGAGGGAATGACCACCGTGCCGCCCCGGTCAAAAGTCTGCTGCAGGATCTCCGTCAACGCGCCCACATAATCCGGGCGCTCACCGTGAAGCCGGTTGCCGTAGGTGGATTCCAGCACCAGATAATCTGCCTGCTCCACCCGCTGCGGGTCGTTGAGGATGGGCTGATGCGTATTCCCCACGTCACCGCTGAACACCATCTTTTTGGTAACGCCGCCCTCGCTCATCCATATCTCAATGGCGGCGGAGCCGAGCAAATGCCCGATATCCGTAAAGCGCACCGCAACGCCTTCGCCAACGGCCGTCAGCTTGTTGTACGGGCACGGACGGAAGCGGGATAAAACGCCCTCTGCGTCCGCCATCGTGTACAGCGCCTCCGCCTCCGGGCGTCCGGCCCTGCGCGCCTTTCGGTTTTTCCACTCCGCCTCGCTCTCCTGAATATGCGCGCTGTCGCGCAGCATGATCTGGCACAGGCTGGCAGTGGATTCCGTAGCATACACGGTGCCCCGAAAGCCGTTTTTGTACAGCAGGGGCAGATATCCAGAATGGTCGATATGGGCGTGCGTCAGCAGCACGCAGCTCAGTTCTGCCGGGTTCACAGGCAGCGGGATATTCTCGAACCGGTTTTCCCCCTGCTCCATCCCGCAGTCCACCAGGAAAGCGCTGTTCCCCACCTCCAGCAGGGAGCAGCTCCCCGTAACCTCATGCGTGGCGCCGATAAACGTTACCTTCATGGCTTTTGCATCTCCCTTTTCCGCGGCCCTTCCCGCCGCTTTCGCCTCCGTCCGTATGCGGACGAAGGACGTGTTTTTTTCATTGTATCACAGCCTCTGCCGCCGCGTCCCGTATTTTCCGCAAAATTTACAGGATGTACAAAAAGCCCCCGAAGGGATTATCCTTCGGGGGCTTTCGTTATGGATTTGCCTGAGGTTCGCGTTCCGTGCTTACGCCTGAGCCGGGGTCTGCGCGTTGTCATCGGGCTCTTCTTTTTCCTTGCGGGCAAAGATGCACACAATGACCTGCACCAGAGCGATGAGCACCATGAGCCATGTCCAGCGGTCCACGAACACCATCGGATTGCGCATATTCTCCGTGAGGAGGAAGGCGATGATGGAGCCAATGGCCGGGATGAGGCTCAGCACACGAGTCACGCCTTTGCGCTTCACCGTGTACTCCACGTTCTCGTTCTCATCCTCTTTCTTCTTTTTGCCCAGGAAGCCGATGAGCAGCAGGATGCTGACAAGGGCCGTGCAGAGCATCAGGATGAGGTTGAGCAGCGCCCATGCGGCGCCGGAAGCGAGCGGCGTATCGGCTTCCTCGATCTCCTCTTCGGCGGGCTCTTCCGCGGGTGCTTCGGGTTCAGCCGGAGCAAGCGGGGTTTCAGGCTCGTCGATGGTTTCCTCCGGGCCTTCTTCCGGCGCCGTCGGACCTACCGGGGTCACCGGAGGCACCGGGGGTTCTTCCGGAATGACGCCTTCCGCATTGAAGTCCGCCACAAAGGTGATGTCGCCTGTGATGGCGTAAGAGGTCGTCGGAGTCGCCGGGCCCCAGAACAGCGTGTTGGCGATGTATCCCAGATTCGCCAGCGCTGTCGGGATCTGTGCTTCAGTCAGATAACCGGTACCGTTCTCAGCGGGTTCGCCGTTCTCGTTCAGCAGTGTCACGACCGTGGTCATCTGCTTCGTATTCTGAGCGTCCGTGCCGCCCTTGGGCTGGAGTACGCCGTTGATCGCTTCAAATGTGACAGTTGCCTGATACTTATCCGGGATGTTGTCACCCGGGACCTCCGGGTCGGGGTCTTTGGTCGGGTCGGACTTCTCATCCTTTGTGAAGTTGACGTTCACGATATTCGCAGCCGCATCCTTCGAGATGAGCTTGCCCGCGCCGTCCACATTCTCCAGCACGTAGTTCGCGCCGTCAAAAGTGGTCTTGCCGGTGTCGTAGGGAATCGCGTCGCCGATCTTGCCGGTGGCATTCACAGCAGAAGCGGTATCCTCAACGCCGTCGTAGTAGTAGTGTACCTGGTAACCGGAGATCGCCAGCTCCCACGTCACTGTAAAGACAGCGCCGTCAGCCGTGATCTCAGCCCCTTCGGCCGGTACGGCCGGTGTCCAGCGTTCGGTGGCCGGGTCGTAATCCGCGGCTGCGGCTGCAGTCGGGACCTGAGCCTCAGCCAGCTTGCCTGTGCCGTTCTCGGCCCACTTGCCGTCCGCGTCGAACAGAGTCACATAGGTGACCAGCTCAGTGCCCGTGCTGCCGCCCAGCGTAACTGCGCCATTGACAGCCTGATAGGTCACTTTCGCCTGATACTTGTCGGGCACATTGTCCGGCTTATCCGGGTTTTCGGGGTCAGTGCCCTTTGTATCAACGTCGAAATATGCGGTGAATTCTGCATTGTCCGTGTATACCTCGCTCTTCAGCGTCTCCATACCGGAGGTCACATCGCGCCTGGTTCCATCGGTCCAGTAATCGAATGCATAGCCCTCACGTCCCGCCGCATTTGCACCGGCCGGGCTGGCTTTCTTCTCTTCGAGCAGTTCGCCGTTCAGCCGTTCAAAGGTGTGGGTCTCCACGCTCTTGTCAACCGTGCCCTTCTGGACGTCCGCACTCTGATAGGTAAATACGATCTGCGCATAATCGGGGATGCCGTCCGGGCCGCCCTCTTCATCCTTTGCGTAGTACACCCTGACCACGTTGTCGGCTTCAATGTCGCTCACCGTCAGGCCGTTGTTTTCGACCCAGTCCAGCGTATAGTGTACGCCGTTCCGGTCCGTTTCTGCGGCCGCCGCAGTCGTGAATGTCTCACCGTAAGTGACAGACTGCACCCGGGTCATATCCGTATCCTGAACCTTGTCGAAGTAATATTCGACCGTGACGTTGTACGGGTTGGCCGTAAAGGAGCCTGTGATCTCCACATCCTGTGCAGGCATCGTGAAGTCGCCGGTGCTCCAGCCGCTGAAGGTATGGCCCTTTGCGGTCGCGGCCTCCGCCACTGTTACAGAGGCACCGTATTTCACAGCCGCCTTTTCCGGCAGTGCACTTGCGTCC
>NZ_JXXK01000004.1 GCF_000949455.1 Ruthenibacterium lactatiformans
TGTTCCTTCATTGAAAAAGTTGAACAGCAGCTGCCCAATGATCAAATATACGGAAAAATTTTCGATACCGCTGCCGCGCATGTCAAAAAGCGTGGAAAACACCACCACCATGACGACATTCATCAGCAGCGGGTTGAGCACGCTCCACACCACGCCCAGCACGCTGCGGCGGTATTTCAGCTTGAAATCACGGCCGATCAGGTTCTGCAGCAGATAGCGGTATCGCCAGAAATCTTTGGCGTAAGCCTTCAGCATCTGCATCCCGGTTTACCACCTTTCAAAGAATTCATAGGTCTGCTCCTTGAAGCCCCTGTGCTCCCCATCCTTGGCGGAAAGGCGGATCTCGCCGTCCACCGCGGGCCACACGATGCCCACGTCCGGGTCATCCCACTTCACGCCGCCCTCGGCCGCGGGGTCGTAATAGTCGGTGCATTTGTAAGTAAACTCCGCTTCTTCGGACAGCACCAGAAAGCCGTGGGCAAAGCCCTGCGGGATATAAAACTGCTTCTTATTTTCCGCAGAGAGCGTCACGCCCACCCATTTGCCGAAGGTCTCGCTGTTCGGGCGGCAGTCCACCGCAACGTCGAACACCTCGCCCGACACCACGCGCACCAGCTTGCCCTGGGTATGCTCCTTCTGGAAGTGCAGCCCGCGCAGCACGCCCCTGGTGCTTTTGCTCTGGTTGTCCTGTACAAAGGGGCCGGGAATGCCCGCGGCAGCGAATTCCTCCGCCTGATAGGTCTCCATAAAATAACCCCGGCTGTCGCCGAACACCGTAGGTTCGATGATGATCACGCCGGGGATCTCGGTTGCGATAAAATTGAATTTGCTCATAAACAAGAACAGTCCTCTCCTGTTTTTTCATTCCGCAGCAGGCCCGTCCGCATGGAACAAGCCAAGTATAGAATATCATAAAACGGCCTCGCGTTCAAGGTATCCCGCGCATGCGGGCTTCCAAAGGCCGCGCGCAGCAAAACGCGGCGCGCGGACAACGGGTCTTCCCGTCCGCGCGCCGCCGTTCGTGCGCAGCCTTATTCTACCGGGGCGAAATATTCCGCCGGGTCCACATAAGCGCCGTCCTCCAGGAACTCCAGATGCACATGCGTTTCCATGGCGCTCTCGGCGGGCAGCTCGCCCACCGTGCCCAGTGCGTCGCCCACGGCCACGGTGTCGCCCTCTTTCACAGCGATGTCCGCAAGGCCGCATACGCGTACCGTCAGCTTTCCGGCGTTCAGCTCCACAACGCCGCCCCACTGGGGGTCCTCATAAGCGCGGGCCACCACAGCGCCGGTGGGCGCCGTTACGGCGTCGCCCGCCGCGCCGGCCAGGTCCATGCCGTTGTGGGTGCGCCAGTCCTTCATGGTGTCGTTGAACACCAGCTCGTCACCACTGAAAGCCTGCAAGGCCGCCCCAGCCCGCGGCGATGCGAACGAGGGCGTTTGCACCGGCTGCGAGCTTGCAGGCGCGGCGGGCGCGGATGAAGCAGGCGATGAGCTGGGCGCAGATGAAGCCGTACTTTGCGGCTTCGATGACGAGGATGGCGATGTGGGCGCCACGGGCACGTCCTCCTGCTTTTCTTCTACGGGGGTATGCTGTTCTTCCTGCCATGGAATGTCCTCCTCACCTTGGATCTGCGGCGCGGGGTCCGCGCCCAGTTTGTCCATCATGCTGTTGATGGCAAGGAAGCTGGCCGTGGCCGCGCCCGCGATGACGAGCGTCAACGCCAGATAAAAGCCCTTGCCCTTCCAAAAGCTTTTGGATTCCTGATTGTTTTTCATATTTTTCCTCCCTGCCGTGTTGCCGCCCTGGCCCGCGCGCGGCGCGCTGGCTGCGGCTGCGGCACATGATAGTAGTATTTTGGACAGGCGCGCCCCGAATATACATGCGGCCGGCCACGCGGTACGGCCGCAAAAAAATTTACATTTCCGCCGCACCGTGCGTTTTAGCCGGGCTTGCGTTTTTAATCTTAAAAAAGTACAATAATGCTATATACTTCCCGGCCGCATGCCGCCCGTTTGCGGGGCGCGGCCTTTTCAGAAAGGAGGCTCCTCCCATGGCGGGATACATTGCCGGGATCGGCGGCGCGAATGTAGACATCCACGGCCAAAGCGACGCTCCCATCGTAATGCGGGATTCCAACCCCGGCCGCCTGCATCTTTCGGCGGGCGGCGTGTGCCGCAACATCTGCGACAACCTGTGCCGTCTGGGCCTGACGGTGGAGCTGTGCAGCGCTGTGGGCGGTGATGCATACGGCGACATGCTGCGCGGCGCCTGCACCGCCGCGGGCATCGGGACGCGGCATCTGGCCGTGTTCCCCGCCCAGAATACGTCCGCCTACATTTCCATCATGGACAGCGAGGGCGACATGCTCGTAGCCATGAGCGACATGCATATTTTAAAAGAGGCTCTGACACCCTCGTATGTGGAGGGGCTGCTGCCTGTGCTGAACGGTGCGGACGTCTGCGTGGCGGACGCAAACCTTTCGGCCGGCGCGCTGGAAACGCTCGCCACACGCTGCACCGTCCCGCTGATGCTGGACCCCGTATCCACGGCATGGGCGCGCAACGCCGCGCCGCTGGCGGGATACTTCCACACGCTCAAGCCCAACCTCATGGAAATGGAAGTGCTTTCCGGCATGCGCATCACAAACGAACGCGAGCTGGACGCCGCCTGCGGCATGCTGCTGGAAAAAGGCGTGTACCAGGTGTTTGTAAGCCTGGGACGCGAGGGGCTTTATTTCAGGCGGCAGGGCTGCGGCGCGCTGCGCAAAAAAAGCCGCCCCTTCCCCATGAAAAACGCCACCGGCGCAGGCGACGCCACAATGGCCGGTATCGTGTATGCATGGGTGAACGGCCTTTCGCCCGGGGACACGCTGGATTTTGCGCTGGGCGCGGGCCTTGCGGCCATCGACAGCGCCGATACCATCAACCCGGCGATGAGCCCCGCGCTCGTCGCCAAGCTTGTAAAGGAGTATGTATTATGAATTTGAAAGAATATCTGTCCATCACGCCGGAAATCTCCGCCGCCATCCGTGACGGCAAGCCCGTTGTCGCGCTGGAGAGCACGATCCTCTCCCACGGCATGCCCTACCCCGACAACCTTGCCTTTGCGGCCGAGGTGGAGCGCATCGTGCGGGCGGAGGGCGCAGTGCCCGCCACCATGGCGATCATCGACGGCGTGCTGAAGGTGGGCCTTACGCAGGACGAACTGGAGCTGATGTGCAAAGGCGAAGGCGTGGCCAAGGTATCCCGGCGCGACCTTCCCATCATGGTGGCGGAAAAGCGCACGGGCGCGACGACAGTGGCCTCCACGATGATCCTTGCCAGCCTGGCGGGCATCCGCGTGTTCGCCACGGGCGGCATCGGCGGTGTGCACCGCGGCGCGGAAAAGACCATGGACATCAGCGCCGACCTGCAGGAGCTGCGCCAGACCTCGGTGGCCGTGGTGTGCGCCGGCGCGAAGATGATCCTGGATATCGGCCTGACACTGGAGTATCTGGAGACCATGGGCGTTCCCGTGCTGGGCCTGCGCACAGACGACTTTCCCGCGTTCTACTGCCGCAGAAGCGGCTTCGGCGTAGATTACAACGCCAAAGACGAGGCTGAGATCGCCCGCATTGCCAAAACGAAGTGGGACCTGGGCCTGGCGGGCGGCATACTCATCGGCAACCCGGTGCCCGAGGAATATGCCATGGACTTTGACGAGATGACAGCCGTCATCGAAAAGGCCATTGCCGGCGCCAACGCCGAGGGCGTGCGCGGGAAGAACATCACCCCCTACCTGCTGGCGCACATCGTGGAATACACAGGCGGCCAGTCTCTCAAGACCAATATCCAGCTTGCGTACAACAATGCCCGCGCGGCCGGCAAAATTGCCGTGGCCTACGCCAAGCTGTAAGCGCCCGCCGCCCTGCGGCGGCTGAAAATCAAGAAAACACGAGGAAGTGCAATGGACACCTGCAAAAACTGCGGCAAGCCGCTGGAAAACCCGGACCAGGAGCTTTGCCCGGCCTGCCGCGCCGTGGAAAACGCAAAGGCGCGGACCAGGCGGGAGGAAAAAGCCGGGCATGCGCGCCGTCGGCGCATGAACCGCACCACGCGCAAAATGCTCATCGCCGTTTGCGTGCTCGCCGTGGTCTTCACAGGCCTGTGCGTCACGGCCACAGTGATGTATGACAAATACAACCCGGACGAGTTCATCGCGTCGGTGGACGCCGCGCTGGAGGCGGGCGACGCCCGCGCGCTGAAAAATCTGCTCAAGGGCGAGGACCTGACGGTCTCCGACGAGGGCGCCGCCGCGCTGTGCCGTGCTTTCACAGACGCGGCGCAGCGTGAAGCGCTGCGCGGACAGCTGGAGGACCAGGTGGTAGACGGCGGCGCACAGGGGGCGTTCCCCGCGCTGGGCGTGGAAAAGGAATCGGTGTTCTTCGGCTACAGCCGCTATTCTCTCACCGTCCACAGCGTGCGGCTGCTGCTCAGCTCCCCGGTGCAGAACCTGCGTCTTTCGCTGGACGGCGTGCCCCGCACAGGCGAACAGACGGCGGACGGAATTTTGTATCAGAACCTGTTCCCCGGCCTGTACACCTGCACGGTGACGGGCACCACCGCTGCCGGGCAGGCGGTGGAGGGCGACGCGACGGACCTTGCGCTGCTGTCCTCCGTCGAACCCACTGTGTTCAGCGGCGCCCTGCCCATCGCGGATATCACGGTGTCCGGCTGTGTGAACGACGGCGCGGTCATCACCGTGGACGGCGCGGCTGTGGAGCAAAAGCCTGTGAACGGCGTTGTCACGCTGCCGCAGGTGGCCGTGGGCAGCACCATCGGTATGCAGTATACGGCTCCGTGGGGCGCTGTGACGACAGCCTCCGTGCAGTTCGCAGACAAAACGGTCACCACACTGGCGTTTGAAAACCCGGTGACTGAGGGCGGCGTACCCGCGGCCGGGGAGCTGAACACGCTGCTCACCGCCCATTATGCCGCATATCTGGATGCGCTGAACAATCAGGACACAGCGCTGATCTCCGGCTGCACCGAGGAATACAAAGCCGCGCTCGCACAGGGCGTTGTCTCCGACACACACAAGGCTAACCTGTATGTGATGGGTACCGCCGAGTGCAATCCCGCCGCCATCAAGAGCACCGCGGCGGACGGCACTGCACGCGTATCGTGCTATGTGAAGCTGACATACACGCATTCAGACCGGGAATCCCACGAGGAGACGCCGGCCACGGCATACCGTGTGTACACGTTCACCTGGGCCGACGGCTGGAAAGTGAGCGCCTCGGCGGACTCCACGGAAGAAGCCTACAATACCGCCTCGATGGATGCGCTGCCCTGAAAATCATAAACCGGAGGATACGGCATGAAGCTCTTGTTCAAACAACGCATGTTTTCATGGTTCGACAGCTATGATATCTACAACGAAGCGGGCGACGCCGTCTACGAGGTCAAGGGCGTGCTGAGCTGGGGCCACTGCCTGAAGATCTTCGGCCCGGACGGCGCGGAGCTGGGCACGGTAAAAGAAGAGGTATTCTCTTTCCTGCCGCGTTTTGTGCTTTACGTGGGCGGCGAATGCGTGGGACAGATCAAAAAAGAATTCACGTTTTTCAAACCCGTGTTTACGCTGGACTGCAGCGGCTGGAGCATCGAGGGCGATATGTGGGAATGGAATTACCTTGTCAGCGATGCGGACGGCCGCACGGTAATGACCGTGCAGAAGGAATTACTGAACTGGACGGACACCTACGTGCTGGACATTGCCGACAGTGCCGACGCACTGTACTGCCTGATGGTGGTGCTGGCCATAGACGCCGCCAAATGCTCGCAGAACGGTTGATCGCGTGCTTACAAAAATAAAAAGTGTTTTCGCGGGACCTGATTGCGGAGTCCGCCTATGGTGTCGCTCTCTTAGTATTAAGAGAACAAGCAAAGAGCGGTTCCTGTGGGGCTGGTAACCGGCCAGGCCGGTTTCGCCGCAGGCGAAACGGAGGTGAAAGCCGACGCGCGCCGAGGCGTTCCGTTCCGCTTAAGAAATCGAATTTTCAATTCCACATCAAATTTGAGTTTGCTGTAAAAGCAAAAGCTGCTGAATCGCTTGTCCCATCGAACGATTCAGCAGCCTTTTTATTTGCAGCGTTCTCCATGCAGCACAGACAGACTGCATTTTTATCAAAGCGGCTCTTTTATTTATGCCGTCAGGAGCAAAGCAAAGTAGAACAGCACGATCGCTGCTGCGATTGCTCTCACGATCAGCAAAAGCATCTTCTTCATAAGCACATCCTTTCCCGGCGTTTTTATTTATTGATGAACCTTATTTCATACTCTTCCAAGTTGTACACGTTGCCGAAAAAACCTCGCAAAATCGTTTCAGCATTGCTTCGCGCATTGTCCAGCAAGCCGTTTGCAACTGCATCCGTTTCCGCATTTTGAACCAGATTTTTCAGCGCCTCATTGTTTTCTTCCATCTTGATCTGTTTAAAAATGCTTTCGTCTTCATGGTACAGTTTAAACGAATCCCATTTCAGCTCACTGCTCAGTATTTTTGCCTCCGGTAATCTCACTGTAATAGCGGTGTCCTTTATCTCCCATTCAATTTCCGTAAAGTCAAAGCCTGCTTTTATAACTATATCATAGCTGTATATGTATTTGCTTTGTGTAAACGGTATTGTCACACCAAAAAGCTCTCTTGAGCCTTCTGTAACATTTACCGACGTGCAATAGGCCGTTTGTGTGGCCAATTCCCCAATGTTTTCAAATCCCAGTTTCGTCGATTTACTTTCAGATAAAACAACACTGCGTATGCCCAATCCAACAATAACCAGCAGCAGCAGCGCTGCCAGTGCTGCTGCAATTCCCGCGGCCAGCCTTGAGGCAAGCATCCTTTTAAACATGGCCTTAAACCCTTGCTTTTCCTTTTTTCCAACCATAAAATTACCTCCTCATTGTTTTGTACATTCTAAAGATCCGCGAATCCGTAACACCTCCCTTGTATATAACCTGCAAATTTCGCGAATCTAAAACATACTTATTTTGATAAATTATATCAAACTCCCCGCATATTTCGACACGCTCCTTCCTGTTTTTAAAATCATCTTTCCGCTATGAGCCGTTCCGCCTCTCCATCTCCACATAAAAACAGAACAGCATGGATAACATCCACACTGTTCTGCCTTTTCTTCTCTCTATTGAAAATCCTTGTTCGGCCCCTGCCGTCCCCGGCGCTGGCGGCGGCGCTTCATGCCCCAGCCCGCTCCCCAGAAGCCGTACCCCACGGCCAGATAACCCGCGCAATATGCAAGCTCCGGCACAGTGTGGAAAACCAGCCACACTCCCAATGCGTACAGCGCGGGATGCACCAGCGGCAGCCACAGGGTGTTCCATTTGCGCTGTGCGGCCGAATGGCTCGCCAGCGCGATGTAAAGCGGGTATACCGCCAGCCAAAGCGCCATCGTGAACATCATGCCCGCTTCGGGCGGCACAAAGCGCACGCCCGCATACGGCACGCCGAAAAACAGCACAGCCCAGACCAAAAGGTTTCCAAGCATCCACCGCAGCATACAGCATTGCCTCCTGTTCTTTCCGTAGTTTTTATAGTTTTGCACAGCAAAGCTATAAAAACCTCATCGTAATGGCCGCAGGCCGGGGCCGGCCCGCATGGCCTAAAAATAGCCTGCGGCTATTTTTTAGTGATTTGATAAAATTGCAATCTTTTTATAGGTCCTTATATAAGCAAAGGGTGATGTTATCACACCCCAAAAGGCAATCTAAGACAACCATGTTTAAACCATTATTGCGAATCTCTCCAACCCTTGCACAAACTGGGAGTTGTGATATTGGTATTATTTAAGCAGCAACAAATTAGTTTGTTCCAAAATGTCTGTTTTAGAAATATCATATGGCATTGGGTCAACGTCCTCAAAGCAATCATTCGATGCATATGAACGATTATCAGTCCACTCTAATATCCACCAGCTTTGAAGAGTGGTAACTTTGAAAAAATCACCATTCAATGTCCAACATTTACCAGATGGCTGTAGTTCAATTTTATTAGCACCAAGTTCCAAAAAGCGTTTTTCACAAATCCTTTTGATTTCATCTTGAGTCATGCAACCACCGCCTTTACAAATTCTTATTTGTTTGATTGGAATGCAGCATGCATAATGGCATTTCTTTCTATCTGCCCATATCACTTTATGTCACCATAGAAAATTCAGACACCATTCTGGCGCCAAAGCGCAAAACCGCCTTACTCTTCCTCCGCCGTTATTTTTCCGCGCATGATACGGCTGGCAGCACATACCACGTTCGCGGCCGCAAGCGCGCCCACGGCATACGCCGCGGCGACAAAGGCGTTCAAAAAACGCTCCCGGGACCAAAAATCGCCCAAAAGATGGTCGCTGAACAGCAGCGGCGCCAGCACACCGCGCACCGAAATACCGTCATTAATCTCCGGCACAAGGCTGGCGAAGAAATTGTATCCCAGATCCGCCGCGGCCAGCACGGCCAGAACCAGTGCGCACAGCAGGACGGCCTGCAATTTTTTCATCTCATCGCTCTCCCTTTTTCTTCCCGGCACACGGCGCGAACGCCTCGAACAGCCGCCCCGGCAAAGCCAGAACCAGCACGATGCCCACGGCCAGGGCCACGGCGATCTTGAACGTCTCCACACCTTTGGCCACGGCCATGGCGTTGTCGCCCATGATGAAATAATAGGCGGTATAGTAAATGCCCGCGCCGGGCACCAGCGCGAAGATGCCGCTGATGAGGAACACTGTGGCCGGGCACCGCCGCACCACTGAAAACACCCGGGAAAGCAGCGCCAGCATCAATGAGGCCAGCAGCGAGGCCACGGCCACCGAGGGCTGCCATTGCAGGTACAGCCAATAGCAGCCCCAGCCCACGGCGCCCGTCACGCCCGCCCAGACAAATTCCCGGGGCGGCGCGTTTACCAGAACGGCAAAACCCACCGTCGCCCCGAAGGCTGCGGCAAGCTGCACCAGAAGCTCCCATATCATATCGTCACCCCCGGCAGCAGAGCCGCGCCCTTGAGCACCAGGCCCACGCCCAGCGCGATACCCGCCGCAATGAGCACCGCGTCGATGGCGCGAATGGTACCCGAGAGGTAATCGCAGTTGGCCACGTCGCGGATGCCGTTTGTCAGCGCGACGCCCGGCACCAGCGGGATGATGCCCCCGATGATGACCTTATCCAGGCTGCACGCAACGCCCGCCAGCCCCAGCGCCTGCACACAGGCAAGGCTGACCAGCGCCACCACGCCCGCCGAAAGCATGTTGGAGACCAGCTTGTTCAGCGGCGTGCGCGCGCGCGCCAGCGCGCGGGTGAACAGCCCCACGGCAAAGCCCGGCGCCAGCGCCGTGAATGCGTCCACGGCCGAGCCGCCGAACAGATAGCAAAAGCACGCGGCGGAAAAGGCCGAGGCCGACACCATCAGCCAGCCCGGCAGCCCACGTGTGGCGCGGATCTGTGCAAGCCGCGCAAAGGCTTCCTCCAGCGGCACGCGCCCTGCCACGATCTCCCGCGAGAGCGCGTTCACCGCCGAAATGCGGCCCAAATTCATCTCCACGCGCGGCGTGCTGCGCACCGCCGCGCTCTGCACCGCACCGCCGTCCTCCATCGAGGCGAACAGCCCATTGGTAAGTACATATACATGAAAGCTGCGCGCGCCGTAGCTGCGCGCGATGATCTCCATCGTCTGCTGCACGCGGTAAATTTCCGCGCCGTTGGCCAGCAGCGTTTCGCCCGCGTCCACGCAAAGGTCCAAAATGCGCCTCTGTCCCTCCATCAGCGCCCCGCCTCCGTATTGGTGATGAAATATTCCTTCAGGCTGGGCGTGATGGTGAGGGAGTCCAGCTGCGGATACAGCATGTTGAAATCCAGCTTCACCTTGTCTTTCGCGCCCCTGCACCCCAGGTCCAGCGTGCGCAGCGCGCACAGCCCCCGCAGGGGCGCAAGGCTCTCCAGCTTTACGGCGCTCCAGGCGCTGTACTGCAAAAACAGGTGCTCCAGCGCCGCAGCGCCGTCCAGCCCGCTGATGTCCCGCAGCTTTTTGCAGTCCGTCACAGCAAGGCCCCGCAGCGCGGGCGTGCGCGCGGTATCCCACAGCGCGGCCACCGCCGGGCAGCGGCGCACATACACCCATTCCAGCGCGGGAAAATTTTCAAGGAAGGAAAGGCTCTGCAGCTCCGGACAGCTTTCGATGAGCACCGTCCGCAGCGCGTCTGGCTCCGGCACGGCCTCAAGCGCGGCGCGCAGGCCCGCGGCGGGCACATTCTCCAGCACCAGCGCGCAGCCGTCATCCGTCGTGCCGTCCAGCGCAAGGCTGTAAAAGCCATGGTATTGCTCCAGTATTTCGGGCGAGACATGCAGCGCCATGCTCTTACTCCTTCGCTTCGGTGTAAAGATCGGGCAGGCCGCCCTTGAACGCGCGGTATTCCCGCACCGGCGTACCGCGGAAGCCCAGCTTCTCGTACAGACGGATGGCCGCCGGGTCGTCGGCGTAGAGGAACACGTCGGTATACCCCATATCCGGGTTGCGTGCAAAGCCCAGCATCGCCAGCACCGCCGCGGCCGCGTAGCCCTGGCCGCGGAAATTTTCGGCCGTATATACGTCCGACAGATAAAACGCACTGCCGTACCCCTCGCCCACGCAGAAGCTGACGGGGATCTCAGCGCGGTTGTATGCAAACGAAACGCGCGCGCCCGCGCCCAGCTGCTTGTCGATGAGCCGCAGGCCAAAGTCCTTTTCGCCGCAGCTCTCCGTCACAAGCTGCGCCGCCGCTCCTGTCAGGGGCGCGCCTGCAAAGATCTGCACCGGACATTTGTGCACCAGCAGCTCGGGGCTTGTATGCGTCAGCAGCATCATACGCTGGCATTCAAAGGTGTGGACGGCATAGCCGTGCGCCTCAAAAAAAGCGCGGCTCTCCTCCAGCGTCACGCTGTCGGGCTTGGAATAGAATTTTGGCGTGACGTCAAGGCCCTCATAGTAGCTTTCCACAGCCGCAAGGCTCTGCTCGGCCTCCTCCATGCGCTTGAGCACGGCATAGTTGGAGTCAAAGCTCTCGGGATTTTCCCTGTCGCGGAACGCGCGGTAAAACGGCGTTTCGGTATATTCCAGATAGCGCTTGGCGCAGTGTATCTCGTGTTTTTCGCTTGGTGTCGCCATAGTTTCCCAGTCTACTTTCTGATATTATTTTGAATGGCCCCGAACGCGGGGTAGGTGGCATACAAATAATGGGCGATGGCCTCCATCAACAGGTAGTCCTCTTCGGAATCGATGTCGATGATGCCGGTGTCGAACATCTGGTACATGCCGCATTTGCCGTCCCAGACAAAGCCCGTGGTGTTCTCGATGAGGAAGCGCCGCTCGAACACATAAATGGACGCGTTGATGTCGAACACAGGCGGCGTCTGCTGGCGCGCGGTATTGTGGTGGTCGATGACCTTCTCCACATGGTCTCCCGCGAGCTTTGCCATATTCATGTACGGTGTGCGGCGGCTGGGCGTGACGGAAAAAATCAGGTCCAGGTCCGGCCGGGATGCCTTCACCTCATACGCGCCCTCAATATCGCCCGTCTGGCGCAGAGGGCTGGTGATATCCAGGTCGATGAGAGTATCGTATTCGTATCCCTTTTTCTGCTCCATCTGCCGCAGGCTGTACTGGTACACGGGCATTTTTGGCACGATGTCGCCGCACAGCTCCTCGGGGCGCGGCAGCACCGTCACCTCGGGATATTTTTTGGTGATAACGTCGATGAGCAGCCCGCTGTCTGTGTTCAGGCACACGTCGACGGCAAGGTCCGGCCTGCTCCGGATGAACAGCTCCGCCGCAGAAAGGCTGTAATACGAGAGCGGGTGGCCGTCGAAGATCTTCAGGTTCTTATTTTTAAACCCCTTGCTGCCCGCGCGGCCGCAAATGGTGATGAGCACACGCTTTTGTTCCATACTTTTACAGTTCCCCCAATGTGAGTTTTAATACGTCAAGCGCGGTCTCGGGCGTGTTCACGCTGGGTCCCGCGCCGCTTTGGGCGTAATCCAGAAAATAGGCCATCTCCCGCAGATAACGCTCGTTCACAGGCTCTGCGTAATTCTGCACCGTGCCGTCCTCCAGCGTCAGCGTGCCCGCACCGAAATCCGCCGTGACCGTGCCGTTTTTGCACAAGAGTTCGATACTGCGCCGGTATTCCCGGCCGAAGTAATCCAGGTGCACCTCGCACAGCAGCGTGGGGTATTGGGCTATATAGACGGAAAGGTCGTCCGAATCGATCTCCAGATGGCTGTACGTCCCTTTAAAATTATACATCTTTTCCGGCTTGCCGAAAAGCTCCACCAGATAATCCCATTCATGGATGAGGTCGATGGTGACGCCGCCGCCCATGTCCTTGTGGGCGGAATACACGGTGCGGTAATCCACGCCGGGCCTCCAGCCGGGCAGGTAGGACGAGCACAGCACCCGGGCCGAATACACCGACAGCGCCGGCAGCGCCTTCTTGAGGGCCAGCATCGTGCCGCACCAGCGCATGGGGGCGGCCACATAGGCCTTCTGCCCCGGGGCCAGGCAGTCCGCAAGGGCCCGGTCCGTGCGTTCAAAGATCGGCTTTTCTATAAAAAGAGTATCCGCTTTGCCCCGCAGATTTTGTAACATCCCGAAATGCAGGTGCGTCGGGTTCGTGATGAACGCCGCATCATAGCGGGCGTGTTCGGGCAGGGATGTGAATTCGCCCGCCAGCAGCGCGCGCGTTTCCTCCGGAAGCGCACGGGCCGAGGAGCGAAGCGCCCACGCGCGCACCGGAATGTCCTTTTGCGCCGCCACCGCGTGCAGGTTTTTCAAATGCCGCGTGCCGATGCTGCCCAGCCCTACAAACAATACGTCCATGCCTTACGCCCCCTCGATGCGTTCGATGAGCGCGATGGCCTCTTTGTCCTTTTCAAAGGACCACCGGGGCTGTTCCCGCCCGGCCAGCACGCCGAAAAAGTTCGTTATTTCATCTACATAAGCGTTCTCCACAATATTGTCGCTGTACCGCGCATCATGCTCGAAGCTGCCGTAGGTGTCCACAAATTCCTTCTCCCTGGTTTCGGCGTTGTAGCTGTACAGCGCCCTGGGGTTGCCCTCCCAGAACAGGTGCAGCCCTTCGCCGAATACCTCAAAGTTCCGCACGGCTTTGGGGCTGACGACATCCGCCGCCAAAAGGCCCTTGGTCCCGTTCTCGTGGCGCAGCGTGACGAAATAGCTGTCCGGATAATCGATTTCCAGACCGCTGAGCTTGTCCTTTTCCGCATAGACGTGCTTCACCGGACCGAAAGCGTCCAGCAGCCAGGGCAGATCGATGCCGAAGATCTCCCGCACGCCCCCCGTGCGCCGGTCGCCCACAAAAAAGTTTTTATAATTTTCCCACGGGTGCCAGTCCGGCAGATACTGCCCGATGTGGTAGATGTAATTGACGGGCTTTGCAAACGCCGCCACCCGGCGCTTGATGTACTGCGTCTCGGCGCGGTAGAGCATGGTGCTGCTCAAAAACAGCGGCAGGCCCTTCTGCGCGGCTTTTGCAATGAGCGCGTCGTAGCCGTCGTCCACCAGGTTCAGCTCGGTGAATACAGGCAGGCCCGCGTCCAGCAGCTCGCCGATGATGCCCGCGTGGGTAAGGGGCGCGGTACACACGAACGCCGCGTCAAAGCGCCGCGCCGCCACCGCCGCCGCGATGCTCTCATACGGCTCGATGCCCAAAGCCCGCGCTTCTTCCCTGCGCGCGGGGGCGAAATCCACGCCCGCCAACGCCGCCGACGGCTCCACGCCCCGGATGAGGCGCGCACGGCGTTTGCCCATGCTGCCCAGACCTACGACCAAAAGTTCCATATCATTTCCTCCCCGTGCCGCGCAGTGCACAGCTCTCTTTTCAATATCGGTGTATCGCTTCCGGGAGCAAACCCCGCATGGACCCTTTTACCGACCCGCCGCCTCGGGGCGTTCCGTTTATGCCCCCGCCGTCCATGCGGGAAAACAGGCCCAAACGCACAGTCCCAGCACCACGACCAGCGTCCCGGCGAAAACGAGGATGCGCCGCGGGCGCTTTCGCCGCGCGAAAACCAGCAGCACAAGCTGCACCAGCAGCACCGCCGCAAACAGAGGCAGCGCCGTGCGCACCACGCGCAGGGCTGTATCCAGCGCGCCGTCCCAGTAAGCGGGCACCAAGGTGTTCAGCTGTCCCAGCGCCGTCAGCGCCGTTTTCCACATCTCGCGGAAGGAATCCGCCAATCCGCTCATCGGCTGCCCTCCTTTTCCCACCCCGGCACGGGGCCGTCGTAAAACAGCTTGGGCTTTCCAAGCGACGGGCTCTGCACGAACGCCTCCAGCCGCCGCACGATGCGCCCGCTGGTGTCGCCGCCGTTGTAAGGGCTTTTCGCTTGCCGGGCCTGCGCGGCAAAGGCGGGCGAAAGCGCCTTTTGCAGCGCCGCATACACAGACGCCTCGTCCGCCGCGCAGCAGATGATATTGGCGCTGAGCAGCCGCCCCTTCTGCCTGTCGCCCACGTTGACGCAGGGCACGCCCAGCGAGGGCGTTTCCACTACGCCGGAGGACGAGTTGCCCGCCACCACGGCGCAGTATTTCATGGCCGAAAGGTACCGCAGTACGCCCATGCTGGTAAAGGCGACATACTGTCCGGGGCGCGCCGCGCACACCGCGTCGATCCGCGCGTTGATGTCGGCGCCGCCCGCATCCGCGTTGGCTTTGGTAAATACGGCGGCCAGCCCGCAGCGCTCCAGCGCGGCGCACAATGCGTCGAACTGCGCCGCCGGGGACGCGCCGCCCGCTGTTTCGGGGTGGTAGGTCACCAGCGCATACGGGCGCTCCAGCCCGAAGCCGATGCTTTCGGCCAGCGCCGCGCGGGACAAAAGCGGCAGGCTGCGCAGGTTCTCGTCCCCCAGGCCGCCCACATTCTCCACCGCGGCCGGGTCCTCCCCCATGCGGATGAGCCTCCGGGCGTAAACTTCACAGGACGGAAAGTGCAGGGACGCCATCTTCGTCAGGCAGTGGCGGAACCAGTCGTCCGCCGCGCCCGCCGTCACGTCACCGCCGCTGATGTGCGCCAGCGGGATCTCCAGCAGCGCGGCCGCCGCGCCCGCGGCAAATATCTCATACCGGTCCCCCAGCACAAGCACCGCGTCGGGACGGTTTTGGCTGAAATAATCGGTAAAGCGCTCCATCGTATAGCTGACGGTGCGCGCAGTAGCCAGCGGAGAGCCGGTGCCGAACTTCAGGATGGGGATGCGCGCCGCGATGGGCATGCCGTCGGCTTCGATCTCGCTGACGGTGTTGCCGAACTCCGGCGCAAGATGCGCGCCCGTCACCACAAGGCGCGGCTCGATGACGTCGCTTTGCAGCAGCTTTTGCAGCACAGGCCGAAGAAGGCCGTATTCGGCGCGCGTGCCGGTGACGACGCACAGGCTTTTTTTCGTCATCTGAATCCCTCCCGGTTTATGAAATAAAAGCTTCCGCGCCTCGTCGGCGGAGTCCTCTCTTTTCGCTCACAGCTCGATCTTCTCGTCCTCGCTGAACGCGCGTTTGGCCGTTTGGCCCAGAACCTCGTGCCAGCGCATGGGCGAAACGCCGTCTCCCGGACGCTTGGTGGTGAGGTTTTCCTCCGTGAACGCCTCACCCGCGGCAATGGCGCGCCGGGCCACGATGCTCTTGCGGGCAATGGCCTTGTTTTTCGCCTCGCTGGACGTCACATGCTTGCGGCCGTCGCCCAAAGCCTGCTCCGTATTGCGCACCGCGCGCACCATGGCCGCAAGCTCCGCCGGGTCCAGGCTGGCTTTGTGGTCCGGCCCTTCCAGCGTTTTGTCCAGGGTAAAGTGCTTTTCAATGACGCACGCGCCAAGCGCCACGGCCGCGATGTCGGCCTCCCAGCCCAGCGTGTGGTCGGAATACCCCACCGCGCAGCCGAAATGGGACGCCAGGTCCTGCATGGCGCGCAGGTTCGCGTCCGCGAATGGCGTGGGATATTCGGTATTGCAGTGCAGCAGCGTAATATCCTCCACGCCGCCGTCCTCCAGCACGGACATCGCGTCCTCAATTTCCGCCAGCGTGCTCATGCCTGTGGAGAGGATGACCGGTTTTTTCAGCGCGGCGATCCGTTCCAGATAGGGCAGGTTCGTGATCTCTCCGGAAGGGATCTTGTATACGGGCAGCTCCAGCGACGCCAGGAAATCGATGCTGTCCAGATCAAAGGGCGTGGAGAGGTATTCGATGCCGATCTCCTCGCAGTAAGCTTTCAGCTCCCGGTGGCCGTCAAAGCCGAAGTGGATGCGGCGCACCATCTCCAGCTGGCTTTCGCCGGCGCCCGTCTGCGCCTTCTGGTATTCGGCCTTTTCGGCAAATTTGCTCACGACCAGCTCCGGCACCGCCGTCTGGTATTTTACGATATCCGCCCCTGCAGTTTTTGCCGCAAGGGCCATTTTTTTTGCGCGCGCAAGGCTGCCGTTGTGGTTCACGCCCGCCTCCGCGATGATGAGCACTGACATATAATTTCCCCCTGTCCGCCCGGTTCCCGCCGGGCCGCTGCGTTTTTCCGGGCCTTGCCCGGCGCGGCTGCCTGTGTTATGCCGCGGCGGCCTACTGCATCTCCAAACGGCGGCGCATGTTGTCCAGCTCCTCCAGCTGGCCCATATCCATCCAGCTGTTCTCGCTCACGGGATACACGCCCACGCGCCCGCCCGCGGCGCGCACATCCGCGATGATATCTGTAAAAGGGATCGGCTCGTTGTACGCAAGGCCGTCGATGACCGACGGCTCCACCACATACACACCCGTGTTCGTGAGGAAATTCATCTCCGGCTTTTCAGTGATGCCGCTGATGTCGCCGTCGCCGCCCAGCTCCACCACGCCGTACGGGATGGTGAAATGCTTCACCGCGCACACCATGGTGATGACGTTGCCCTTTTCCTTATGATACTGGTAGATATCCCCGAAGTCCGCGTCGATGAGGATGTCGCAATTCGTCAGAAAAAACGTCTGCGTAACTTTTCCCTTCAGCAGGCTCAGGCCGCCCCCGGTGCCCAGAGGCGTGTCCTCGTCCACATAATCCACGGTGTAATCCTTTTGCAGATCGTTGAAATAGCTCTTGATCATGCTCTTTTTGTAGTTTACGATCATCGTAAACGCGCTGCAGCCCACATCCGCAAAGCGGTGGATGATATGCTCCACAATGGGCATTTCCCCAATGGGGATCAGGGGCTTGGGCAGTATTTTGGTGTAGGGATACAGACGCGTGCCCAAACCGCCCGCCATGATGACCACGGGCGCGCATGCTTTTTTATGTGTGTCGATGTCCAGCCCGCCCGCGAACACCACGTCCTGCACCCTGCCCCGCTTGTCCAGCAGCGGCAGCGCGCCGATGCCGTGTTCCAGCAGCGCGGTCTTGGCCCGCGCCCGCGCCTCCATGGGCAGCGCGTATGGGCTGTAATTCGCCGCCTCCCGCACCGGCCCTTCCAGCGGCAGGCTCTTCAGGATGTAGCGGCGGATATCGCCGTCCGTAACAACGGCGCGCAGCACACCCTCCGGCGCGACGAACAGCACGCCCAGGCCCGTTTCGTCCAGCTTGCGCATTGCATCCAGCACCGAAATGTCCTCGGTGATGAAAAGGTCGTCCACGCGCATCTTTTTTCCCCCTTCCGCCATGCTTTTACAGCGCCAGCAGCGCGTCCACCACGCGCTGAGCATCCTCCCGCGTCAGGTTCGTGGAGCACGGCAGGTTGACGATCTTCGCGCGGAAATCCTCGGCCATTGCAAGGCCGTAGGTCTCGTTGCGGCCGTAGTCCGCCTGCTCGTGGATGAGCGCCCACACCGGGCGCGTTTGGATGTTCTGCGCCTTGAGCGCGGCGATAACGCCGTCCCGCGTGTGCCGCGCGTCCTCCAGATACAGGCTGTAAAACCACTTGTTGGAGCGCACGCCGTCCCGGAAAGGCAGAATGCGGTATCCGTTTTTTCCGTCCAGCCGCTCTTTATAAAAATCGTACATTTCGTTTTTGTGGGCAATAAAGCCTTCCAGCTGCTCCAGCTGTGCCAGGCCCAGCGCAGCCTGCAGGTTCGTCAGGCGGTAATTGTAACCTACCTCGTCATGCACGAATTGCAGCTCGTCCGCTTTCGCCTGGGTGGAAAGATGCTTCGCCCGCTCCAGCCAGTCCGCGTGGTTGGACACCACCATGCCGCCCGCGCCCGTGGTGATGATCTTATTGCCGTTGAAGCTGTACACGCCGATGTCGCCGATGGTGCCGGCCATTTTGCCCCTGTACGGTCCCTCGGTGTAATAAGTGCCCAGCGCCTCGGTGGAATCCTCAATGAGGACCAGGCCGTACTTCCGGCACAGCTCCACCAGCCCGGGCATATTGGCCATATTGCCGAACACATGCACCGCCAGAAGCGCTTTCACGTGCGCGCCCGTGTGCCTGTTCACGCATTTGCCGTCCCGCTGTTCGGTGTTGGCGGCAAGCCACTCCCCGGCCAGCGCCGGGCACAGGCACAGGCTCTCGCCGCAGCCGATGAACACGGGCTCCGCGCCCGCGTAGCGGATGGGATTCACTGCGGCAATAAACGTGAGCGCGGGCGCGAGCACCTCATCGCCGCGGCCCACGCCCGCCATGAGCATGGCCAGATGCAGGCCTGAGGTACCACTGTTGCAGGCCACGGCCCGGGGCATGTGGGTGTATTCGGCGATCTTTTCCTCAAACTCGGACACCTTGCTGCCACCCGTGGACACCCACTCGCTGATAACGGCTTCGTTTACATACTGCTTTTCGTTGCCGGAAAAATTCGGTACGGACAGCGGGATAAATTGCTGGCTCATATACTTCGCTTCTTTCCTTTATAAAAATAGCGGGCGGGACGGGCGGCTGCTGCGCCGCCCGCGCGCACGCGGTATCGTTTGCCGCGGCCGCCTCAGGTTTTGCCGCCCGCGCGCCTTGCGCCCAGCGCAGCCGCGGCCAGCGCCAGATATTTCAGCACGGAGGCCGTCAGCAGCGGTACGACGACTAGGCACAGCAGCCAGGGACGCGTGGGCAGGAACCATTCGAAAAAGCCGCGCGGTTCATTGATGATGACGCTCTTCAGCCGGAATTGCATGCCGCTGTAAATGCCGGGGTCCAGCCGTAAACCATACAGCGCACCCCGCGGCAGCGTAAAAGTATATACCCCGTCTTCGGCTTCCTTATGCGCCCACACCCGGTAGGTCGCGTCGTATTCCTCCATGTCCGCCCGCGGTTTGTAGAACACGCTCAGCTCGCCGGGGTCCATATTCAAAAACGTCACCCGAACCGTAACGCGTCGCACATAAGCGGGCACGCCCGTGGGCGATACGGCGGCAAGGTCCAGCTCCATGCGCGGGTCCACACTGGTAGAGGTGTATAAATCGCCCTCCTGTTCCAGGTCCGTCAGAGCAAATACGTCTTCCTGCGCGCCGGAAATCTCCGTCTGCGCCACGTTGCCCCGGGCACGCTGGTATGCGTCCTCGGCAAACCCGTACAGAGACGCCAGTATGCTGCCTGCCAGAAACACCGCATAGCAAAGCGCCACCAGCCGCCTGTCGTTTTTCCAGATGCTGTTCCAAAAAGCCTTCACACGCTTCACGACGCCGCCTCCTCTCCGTTCAGCGGCACAAAGTGCATATCCGCCCCCGCGCCCTCTACGCGGTACAGCGTGGCGCCGCTTTTCAGGCCGTCGGCAAACAGCGCGCCGTAATTTTCCGCAAAGGCCGCGTCCCATTCATCCATATAGATGGCCGTGCATCCGCTGGCCTCAAGGTAATCGCACCAGACCGCGGGTGTAAACGGCTGGCTGGTGAAGTAGTCCACCTGTTCTTCCGTAAAGAACCCCGGCATCGCGTCGGCCCGGCGCACGATGTCCGGGCTGAATTCCTCCCCTGCGCCGAAGCTGTAATCTACGGCCACATCGGGATAAAATTCATAATAAAGCTGGAACCAGCCCACGCCCTGCTGCGTCATGGACACGATGAACACTTTGTCGTCCCGCGTCAGGTAGTGCTTCGCGGCCTCAACCTGTTCCACCTGCAAACGGCGGCCCGCGTAATGGCTGTCCGGGTAATCCAGAACCGTAAGCTGGGGCTGCAAATATGCATCCGCACGCCAAATGCAGCCTCCGCACAGCGCCAGCAGGAACAGCGTGCCAAGACTACCGGGCTTTGCATTTTTCAGCGAAGCGCACAGCATCGTTACGGCAAACACCAGCCAGCCCGCATAATAGGGATAAATATAGCGGTTGTAATCGCCCAGCCCATAGGCCAGCTCTTCCTTGAACACATACACATAGGTGAAACCCGTGAAGATATAGAACGCCGCAAAGCCCAGCGTGCTCCACAGCGCCGTCCAGGCCGTGCGCACGCGCATGCGCTTGTCGCCCAGCAGGAATGCCGCCAGCAGAATGCTCAAAATCAGCAGCACGGTGATGAAGCCCGAGCCGTTGAAAATACGCCCCAGCGTGCTGTCCGGCGCGCCAACGCTGAACATCGTGAGCCGTGTGTTGAAAAACGCGCTTTTCATCAGCTCCATGATATCGGTAAATTTCTGGGTGCGGCCGATGCCCAGCAGCTCGGCAATGCCCGTCGTCACCATCTGTACCATGCCCATATCGGCCGAGCCGCCGATGTCGAACCGGTTGGAGCCCAGCACAACGCTCATGTGCGCGGCCCAGCCGAAGAACGCGGCCAGCGGGGCGCCCACAAGCGAGGCGCACCAGCACAGCTTTCCGCCAAGGCCCTTCAGCCGGAAGAACGGCACGTCCTCCTTCTGGACGAACAGCAGGTCAAAGCAGATGATGGCGGCCGCAATAAGGCACAGCGCGAAGCCCATGTCCTTGGAAAGGCAGGACGCCGTAACGGCCAGCACCGCGCCCGTCATCAGTATGGGTGTTTTTTTTCGCGGCGCAAAATACAGCACCAGCCCCGCGCCGAACAGCAGGCCCATGGGAATGTCGGAATAGGCGTTCATATACGTCGTCTGCACATAGATGCCGCGCTGATACACGGAAACCATGTATGGCACCAGCGTAAGCACCGCGGCGGCGGGTACGGCAATGTGCCAGTGCCTGCGGCCCAGCATGGAAATGGCGGCCGCGAATACTGCAAAAAACAAAATGTCGTACGCCGCGTACACTTTCCAGGGCACAAATACGCTGCCCAGGAACTGGAACGCATAATCCAGCATGATGATGCCCGGCACAAAGGTGCTCACGCGCATCTCGCCCGGGTTATAGGTATACAGCTGATTCTCGGTCTTGACGACCTTGGGCGCGATGCCCCAGAAGCTGAACTCGTCCCACTCGTTAAAAATAGGCCGGCGCACGGCAAACAGCACGATAACGGCCAGCGACGCCAGCAGGAAATATACCATGGCGGGCGAAAAAAACTCCCGCCAGCGGATGTCCTTGTGCTTGCGCCACAGCCAGACGCACGCGGCCGCCGCCGCGCCAAACCAGACAATGCCCGCAGGCACCAGCATATGCACGCTGCCCAGCGTGCTGTACCAGACCATCGTGCCGCACAAAACAAACAGCGGCGTAAGGCCCGCGGCCAGACGCATTTTTGTGTTGAGGAACAGGCACAGCGCCGTGAGCGCCGCGAAGGTAACGGTCATTTCAACAAAAGCGATCAAACGCAGGGTCCTCCTTTAAAGCGATACGGAGCCGCCGCACAGCGTCACGGCCCGATGTAATACGCCTGGAACAGCAGCAGCGCGCTGACGAGCGCGAAGCAAAAACCGTAATGCAGCACACGCCACGCGGGCGGCGTTTTCTGCGGCAGGCCCGGGCGCAGGTTCTGCAGGGCCATCGTGCGGCCCATCAGCATGGATGCCAGCGCGAACAGCGCAAACAGCGCCCCCAGCAGATAGCGCGTCTGCACGCCGTTGATCTCCGGCAGGCTGACGGGCGTGCTGGTGAGGTACATGCCCGTATAGGTGAAGCCGTACATCAGCACGGCCGTCGCCAGAAACACCCAGGCGGTGCGCAGCTTTTCCCGCGCGCCCTCCAGCGCCGATACGCCCGATGCAAACAGCAGAAAAAGCGGCGCAAAGTAGCTGACAAACGGCACCGTCATGTCCATCCATCCAAAATTCCCAATGGTAAAGAGGTTTGCCTTGTCACGGTAGACGGAATAGAGCAGGACCGCCAGGTAGCGCGGCAGATTGGAAAAAACGAACGCGAGCTGCCGGCCCGGGTCAACGCCGGTGTCCGCATAAGGCACACGGCCATAATTGCTGGCCAGCGCCGTATATCCTGTCAGCAGCGCATATATGATAACGCCCGCGGCCAGGCATACCGCCAGCACGCCCCAGCGCTGCGCGGCGGCCGAAAGCGCCTTTTTTCCCTTGCGGGGCTTCTGCTCGAACGGCAGCAGCAGCAACAGCGGCAGCAGCGCCAGCGTGGTGTATTTTGCGTGGAACGTCAAGCCAAAGCAGAGCGCCAGCACCGCAAGCCTCTTTTTCGTCACAACGTCCGAAAGGCACAGCGCGATAAATATCCATGTCAGGCCCATGAACAGCCCGTCCGAGCTGCACGAGCCGGCCATAAACAGCGACACCGGAGAAATGGCCAGCGCGATCAGCACGGCCGAAAAGCGCCGGATGACCGCAGCCGCGTAACCGCACAATACGGCATAGCACAGCAGGTTCGCCGCGCGCGCCAAATACATACAGGCCAGCGCGTCCGCGCCGAACAGCCGTCCCACGGCCACGCCCAGCGCCTGGGGGAAGTACGGCACCAGCTGCTGCACCGGG
Source organism: Ruthenibacterium lactatiformans (assembly GCF_000949455.1). Taxonomy (GTDB): domain Bacteria; phylum Bacillota; class Clostridia; order Oscillospirales; family Ruminococcaceae; genus Ruthenibacterium; species Ruthenibacterium lactatiformans. The sequence goes on from NZ_JXXK01000004.1 coordinate 22,800, forward strand.
GTGAACGCGCCCGGCGCAACCGCCCCCGCAGCTTTGTCCGCGCTGTACCGTGCAAAGGCGTCCGCGATGGTCGGGTCGTCCGGGGCCAGTTTTTCACCGCTGACGCCGTTGATATACGCCCCGGGGAAATCCCGCACCAGCAGATTCACATCGTTTGGGAACTGCTGTTTTTCATCGAACAGGAACTGTCCGCTGCCCACGGCATAAGCCCGCAGGAAATGCATCGTCTCGTCCGGAGCCTGCATGGGCGGGTTGGCAAACACGAAACAGAGCCCGGCCAGAAAAACCAGCACAGCGGTTTTCAGAGCCAGGTTCTGTTTGAGGAAATGCGCGGCCAGAAACACCAGAAGATACACGGCGGAAAAGCCGCCGCAGATGATGAGTGTCGTCGCTGCGGCAAAGCCGGGCATGCCCGCGCCCAACGAGTACGCCACACGCCAGTAATATACCAGCCCCACGCCGCACAGCAGCACAAAGAAATATCCGCAAAGCCAGCGGATGCCGGGCTTTGTCCAAAGCCGTTTGCATTTTTTTGTAAGTTCCGCCATAAATACTCCATTCGCCGCCCGCACGTTGTGTCCTGCAGGCGGCAGATTTGTAATATTTTGTCGATATATTACAAATTGTATGCATCCACTTTATAGCCGTCCATATTTCCGCGCAGCCATTCGATGGTCTGGGCAAGGCCCTGTTCAAAGGTGTAGGCCGGCTGCCAGCCCGTCAGGGCGCGCAGCTTGGAGGCGTCGCCCAAAAGGCGTTCCACCTCGCTTTTGCCGGGGCGCAGGCGCTCAGCCTCACACACCACCCTGGCTTCGGGATTGATCTGCCGGATCAGTTCATCCGCCAGATCGCCGATCGATATCTCGCGGCCAGTGGCGATGTTGATCTCCTGTCCGACGGCGGCGTCGCAATCTGCAATGGCCATGAAGCCGGCGGCCGTATCCTTGACGTAATTGAAATCCCGCGTGGGCGCCAGGCTGCCTAAACGGATCTCCGTGCGGCCCGCCAGAAGCTGGGTGATGATGGTGGGGATAACGGCACGGGCCGACTGGCGCGGGCCGTAAGTGTTGAACGGCCGCACGATGGAAAGCGGCACGTCAAAGCTGCGGTAGAAGCTCTCGGCCAACCGGTCCGCGCCGATCTTGGTGGCAGAGTACGGGCTCTGCCCCTGATACGGGTGCTTTTCGTCGATGGGCACATACTGGGCCGTGCCGTACACCTCACTGGTGGAAGTCACCATCAGGCGCTGGGTGCCCAGGTCCCGTGCTGCCTGCAGGACATTCAGCGTCCCTTTGATGTTGGTGTCCACATAGCTGTCCGGGGAGTGGTAGCTGAACGGGATGGCAATGAGCGCGGCCAGATGGAACACGCGCTCCTGTCCCTGCATGGCGGTGCGCACGCCGTTGGGGTCCCGGATATCGCCCATGAAGATCTCGATCTCACTGCGGATCTCGGGCGCGAGGGAATCGATCCATCCACAGGAATTAAACGAATTATAATAGCAGAAGGCTTTCACTTTTTCGCCTTTTTTCACCAGTTCTTCCGTGAGGTGGCTGCCGATAAAGCCGTCTGCACCGGTCACCATAACAGTATGCGCCATATGGAAAACTCCTTTTCTGCCGGGCTGCGCCGCAAATTCCGGTCTGGTGCGCGCCGCCCGTTTTTTGCTTACGGGTATAGTATATCACGGTATCCGTGTATAAAAGCAGCAGCGCCCGGCCGGGGCCCGCGAAGCTTTCAGCCGCGCGGCGGGGCAGCGGCGGGGCGGACAGCGTTGCCTTCCCGACAGAAGGCAGCGCGGATAGCGCAGCCGATGCGCTGCCGCGTGCCCGAAAACCGCTGTTTCTTTTGCACACCGATACCAGTTAAGTATAATATAAAACGGGCTAAATAGCAATAAAAGGAGGCTTTTTTGTCGGCCGGGCATAAGCGCCGCCGTGCCTTCCGCCTTGCCCCGCGCAGCCGGCAGGCCCCTTCCTTTACAAAACGCCTGTCCCCCTTTATAATGTAACAAGGATTCCCGCGCGCCGGGCCGCGCTCTGCGGCGCGGTCCATACTCTGTCGATATAGGATGTGCGCTATGACATTCAACTCCGTTTCGTTCTTTGCATTCTTCCCGCTGGCGGTGCTTGTATGCCGGCTTGTCCCCAGGCGCTGGCAGAACGCCGCGCTGCTGGCCGTCAGCTATGCGTTTTATTGCTTCAATACCCCTGCATGGCTGCCCGTGCTGGTTCTGGATTCCCTGGCCACGTGGGCGCTGGTGCGCCGCATGGACGCCGCCGAGGGTCTCTCCCGCAAACGGCGGCTCTGGGCCGCGCTGGGCGTAAACCTCGGCCTTCTGGTGCTGCTGAAAGGCGCCTCTCTGCTGCTCCACGGCGCGGCCGTCAGCGCAGGGCTTTGGCAGGCATTGTCCCGTCTGGGCCTCGCCAGTGAAGCGGGCGGCAGCGCTTTTTCCGTCATCCTGCCGCTGGGCATCAGCTTTTTCACGGTGCAGTCCGTTGGCTACGCCGTGGATGTATACCGCAAAAAATACGCGGCCGAGCCGAGCGCCTGTAATTTCGCGCTGTTCGTAAGCTTTTTCCCGCTCATCTCCAGCGGCCCCATCATGCGCGGGGACAAACTGCTGCCGCAGCTGCGCGCGCCCCGCGCCCTGCGTACGGACCGCGCGGCCCACGCGCTGGTCACCTTTGCGCTGGGGCTGTTCTCCAAGGTGGCCGTGGCCGACCTTCTGGCGGTGTTTGCCAACGCTGTTTACGGCGACGTAACGGCGTATACAGGCCTGACGCTCACCTTCGGCGCGCTGTGCTACGGGCTGCAGCTGTATTTTGATTTTTCCGGCTACTCGCTCATGGCGCTGGGCGCTGCCGAACTGCTGGGCCTTCAGCTGACGACGAACTTCGACACGCCCTATTTTTCGCGTTCCATCCGGGAGTTCTGGGGCCGGTGGCATATCTCGTTTTCCTCCTGGCTCAAAGACTATGTTTACATCCCTCTGGGCGGAAACCGCAAGGGCAAGGCGCGCAAATATCTGAACCTGCTGCTCACATTCCTCGTCAGCGGCGTCTGGCACGGCGTGGGGCTGACATATCTCATCTGGGGCGCGCTGCACGGCGTCTACCAGATCGCGGGGGACGCGACGGACAGGCTGCGCGGACGCGTTTACGCAGCGCTGCATGTCAGCCGCACCGGCCGCCTTGCCTGTGCGTGGCAGTGCCTGTGCACCTTTGCGCTGGTAAACGCCGCTTGGGTATTTTTCCGCGCCGCTTCGGTACACGACGCGCTGTATGTGCTGACGGCCCAGTTTCGGAACGTTTCACTGACAGGCCTGCTGGCGGACATCCGCGCCATAGCGGCCTCCTTCAATGCAAAATCTCTTTTGAGCGCTGCATTCCTGGCGTTCGTGCTTTTGGCACTGGCGGGAGGCGTGCTGCTGGACTGTGCCCGCCGCTTCAAAGCGCCGGGCGGGGATCTTTCCGCACGGATGCTGAGCCTGCCGCTTATTTTCCGCTGGCTGCTGTACTACGCGCTGGCCGCGTTCATTTTCGCGGGCTTTTTGATGAACAACGGATACTTCGCCACGGCGGCGAATTTCCTGTACAACAATTTTTAAGGAGGCGCGCCGCATGAAAAAAATTTTGCCCCGCCTGGCGCTGCTTGCCGCGCCGTTCCTGGTTTATTTTGCCCTGTTTTTCGCCTTTGAGCCCTATGATTATTTCGGCGTCAAAGGCGGTGCTTCCAGCGAAGACTCCGTCATCACGCGCGTGCGGGCTTATCTGTCCGCGCCCGAGGACGCCATCATCCTGGGCGACTCACGCATGGCCCATTTCGACATGAATGCCGTGGCCGAGGCCTCCGGCCGCGGCTGGAGCAACCTCGCCTTCGGCGGCGCTTCGCTGAACGAGAGCATCGACCTGTTCTATCTCGCCGCCGAAAACAACCCCAGCCTGAACACCTGCTATTTCGGCGTCAGCTTTTACACCCTGCGTGCCGGCGATTCCCGCAACCGCATGGAGGCCATCGGCACCGTGGTGAAAAACCCCGTTGCCTATATGCTCAATTTCGATTACAACGCCGATATGCTGGGTGAGCTTCTGCTGCGCCTGCAGGGCGTGCAGACGGGCGCGACCCGGGACGCAGGCGCTTGGGAGGCGATCGATTCTGTGGACGAGGACGGCAACGCGCTGCCCGTACGCCGCAACCTGATCGCCTATGCCGCCACGCTGTACCAAAACTGCGCAAAGCCGGGCACACTGCCCGCGATTGAAACAGAGCCTTATATCGACGCCTGGGGCGCAGCGCGGGAGCGCTGCACCAATCCCCGCGCTTTGCTGGACGCGATGCTGGCCGCAACGCCCGCCGACAGCTCCTATTCCCTGAACTGGGAAAACCTGCGGCGTCTGGAGGAGCTGGCGGCTTATTGTGCGGAAAACGGCATTGAACTGACCTTTGTACTGCCCCCCATCGACGATGCGCTGCGGCAGTATCTCGTTGCGCCGCTGGGCCTGGACGAGCCCATGCGCACCATACGGCAGGCGCTTGCGGACACCGGCGCGGCCGTGCGGGATTTTGAGGTAGAGCCGGAAGCCGTTTACGCGGAGGAGCAATACTACGACGGGTTCCACCTGGATGTGGAACGGGGCCTGCCCGAATTTACACGCGCGCTGTTCGGCGCAAAGGAGGCGTAAGCCATGGCACTGGATTTTCTGATTCTGTATGAGCATGTGGTGCGGGAGTACGAGAGCATCCTGCTTTTGAAGGCGGAGCTGGCCCGGCGCGGCTATACCGTGGAGCTCCGCCAGCTGCTGGACCGGAAAAAGCTCAAATACTTCACCCTGAAAAAGCCGAAGGTTCTGGTGTCCAGCTGCATGTACGACGACGAGGCCATCAACAGCCATGTGTACAACAACATCGGCGTGTGCAACAAAGTGGTGAACCTGCACTGGGAGCAGATGCTCAGCGACACGCAGGAGGAAGGCGCGTGGTTCAACTTCGGCGGCAACGCCAAAAAATGCGTGCAGACCTGCTGGGGCAAACGCACGCAGCAGCGCCTTGTGGCCCACGGCATGCAGGAAAAAAACTGCCCCGTGACAGGCGCGGTGATGATGGATTTCCTGCGGCCCGAGTTCCGGGGATATTTCAAGGATAAGGCTGCGCTGTGCCGGGAGCACGGATTGGACCCGGACAAAAAACTGATGCTGTACATCTCCAGCTTCGGCTATGCCAGCATGACGGAGCAGGAAGTAAAGGAGCTCTCCGACATGGCGGGCGAGGATTTCACCGGCTTTGCCGGTACCAACCGCACCAGTATGGAACAGACGCTGGCCTGGTTCGACCAATATCTGGCCGGGCATCCCGAAGTGCAGCTCGTCTACCGCCGCCACCCCAGCGAGTGGAACAGCCCCGCGCTGGAGGCGCTGGCCCAAAAGCGGCCCAATTTCCGCGTGATCTTCGCGGACAGCGTGAAGCAATGGATCGTGGCGGCGGACCAGATCTTCATCTGGATGAGCACGGCCATTGCGGAGGTATACTTCGCGGGCAAAAGCTGCCGCATCCTGCGGCCCGTTCCCATTGAGCACGAGTACGACCCCGTCATTTATAAGGGGGCGGATCACATCACGGATTACGCCGCCTTTGCCGCAGCGGCGGACGCGCCGGACAGCGCGCCCTTCCCCATTGCCAAAGAGGTCATCGAAGGCTACTTTGACAGGAGCGATACGCCCGCCTATGTGCGCATGGCGGATCTGCTGGAGGACGTTTACAAAAACCCTCCGCGGGACCAGCCCTTCAGCCCGCCCTTCCGGCCGCATTTCAATTTGCTCAAGTTCTGCGCGCTCATCGGTGTGCATATGATGTACGCGGTGAAATTCGACCCGGCCCGCCTTGCCGGGGTCGCACCCGGCTTCGCAGATATGGCTTCACGCATTTACGGTTATATCGACAAGGCGCACATTTCCAAAGAGGAGGCGCGCGCCATGGAGGAAAAGATCGCGCGCTTTGTGGGCTGATGCCCCGGCGTCAAAACGGTGCGCGCCGTCCAGCCGGATGGCGGTTCGGCTTCCCCCGCGCGCGCCGCCGCCCGAAGCGCCACGCATTTGGGAAAAGCCGAACTGCCCGGCGCCCCCCGCCCGGCAGAGCCCCTCTTTTGTGCGCAAATGCGCCGCTGCGCCTTGTGCGCGGGCGCAAAATGGGGTACAATAAGAGTGCTTACGATGCGCGGCTTTCTTCCGCGCGGTTTCTTGTAAAGGAGAAAAGCTATGAAATATTGTAAAAAATGCACCATGCCCGACACGCGCCCCGGCATTACGTTCGACGAAAACGGCGTGTGCAGCGCGTGCAACCATTACGCCCACCGCAAGGATGTGGACTGGGACGCGCGCTGGAAGGAATTTGAGGCTATGTGCGATAAATACCGCGGCTGCAACGGCCCCGGCGGATATGACTGCGCCGTGGCCGTCTCCGGCGGCAAGGACAGCCATTTCCAGGTGTATATGCTCAAGGAAGTCATGCGCATGAACCCCATCCTGTTCAGCGTAGAGGACAACTTCCCCATGACGGAGGCGGGCAAGCACAACCTGAAAAACATCAGCGAGGAGTTCGGCTGCACCATCATCTCCTGTAAGCCCAATATCAAGGCGCAGAAAACCCTGATGCGCACCTTTTTTGAAAAATACGGCAAGCCCACCTGGTATGTGGACAGGCTCATCTATACTTTTCCGCTGCATATGGCGGCCAAGTTTAACACGCCTTTCCTGTGCTACGGTGAAAACGTCTCGTTTGAATACGGCGGCAACGCCGATGTAGAGACCTATTCCGCCAAGGACCAGATCGAGAACGGCGTTGCCGTCGGGTTCCCCAAGGAGGAGCTGCTGGGCTACGGCGTGAGCGAGAACGACCTCATCCTCACCGAGGCGCCCTCCGCCGAAGAGCTGGCCAGGCTGGATCCGTTCTATATGAGCTATTTCGTGCCCTGGAACAGCTACAAAAATTACCAGATCGCCAAGGAGCACGGCTTCCATGACCTGTCGCATGAGTGGGACCGCACCCATCACGCGGAAAATTTCGATCAGATCGACAGCCGCGCGTATCTGGTACACTCCTGGCTGAAATACCCGAAGTTCGGCCATGCGGCGGCCACGGACTACACGGCCCGCTACATCCGCTACGGTATGATGACACGGGAGGAAGCCATTCCCATCATCAAGGAGCGGGACGGCGCGCTGGACCCGCTGTGCGTGCGTGACTTCTGCGCGTTCTGCGGCTACACCGAAACCGAGTTCTGGGCCATCATGGACAAGTTCTACAACAGGGACCTGTTTGAAAAGGACGAATACGGCCGTTGGATGCTCAAGGAACCCATCTGGAAAGAGAACTGATTTTTTTAAACACAAGGCGCGCCGCAGTCTGTCGGAAAAGCAAAGCTTTTTCGACAAGCTGCGGCGCGTCGTTTTTACAGTGAACAGGAGGCTTGTTATGGAGCTTGTCCCCGCCGCGCTGGAAACGCGCTGCCTTATTTTGCTGCCCGCCGCGCCCGGGCTGGCCCCAGCCGTGCTGGACTATTACCTTCGCAACGCGGCGTTTCTGGCACCGTTCGAGCCCGAGCGGCCCGCGGGCTTTTATACGGCGGAGCATCACGCGCGGGAGCTTGCCGCCGATGTGCAGCGCGCGGCGCAAGGCACGGGCGTGCGCTTTTATCTTGCGCTGAAAGACGTCCCCGGGCGCGTCATCGGCAGCGTTGCGCTGAACAATATCGTGCGCGGAGCGTTCCAGTCGTGCTTTCTGGGCTATAAGCTGGACGGCGCGCTGTGCGGCCGCGGCTATATGACGCAGGCCGTGGAGGCCTGCACGCGCTTCGCCTTCGGCCCTGCCGCGCTGCACCGGGTGGAGGCGAATGTGATGCCCCGCAACACAGCTTCCCTGCGGGTGCTGGAAAAATGCGGCTACCGCCCCGAAGGGCTGGCGCGCCGCTACCTGCGCATCAACGGCGTGTGGGAGGACCACATCCATATGGTGCGTCTCAACGAGCCGGACAAAGGCTGACATCCCGCGTTCAATACAGGCGTACGCGCCAGTCTGCGGGCGTGCCGGGCGCGCGCTCGTACTGGAATTCCGTCAGATCGTCGCGGTCGAACACCGAAAGAAGCTCCCGGAAATCCTCTACCAACGGATAAGCGTCCAGCGCGTCCCGCTCCACCCACACCATCTCGCCCTCCTCCGATGAACGCAGCGTGCCGGAAAAACGGTCTGTTTTGAACAGCAGAACGATATACCGCTCGTCCGCGTCCGTCTGGAACTGCTTGATCCCGCACAGGCGCGGCGCATGCACGGTGAGGCCGGTCTCCTCACGCATCTCCCGCGTCACCGCCTGCACAAAGGATTCGCCCTTTTCCACATGGCCGCCGGGAAGCGTATAGCCTCGCCAGTCGGCTTTCACCCTGTTTTGCAGCAGCAGGCGCGTCCCGTCATGTACCATGCACAGTACGGTGACGACAGCTTTTTCGCTTCTTGCCATCTTACTGTTCCCCCTTCGGGCGGCGGCGCAGCCGGGACACCGCCAGCAGCAGCAGCACCGGGAACGCACACGCGGCCAGCAGCCCCGCTTTCAGCGCGCCGCCCGCCATGCCGGACACCGCGCCTACAACGCCCGGGCCCAGCGCGCATCCCACGTCGCCCGCCAGGGCGAACAACGCAAACATGGCCGTGCCTCCCTCCGGACAGTGTACCATGGAAAGGCTGAATGTGCCCGGCCACAGAATGCCCACCGAAAAACCGCACAGCGCGCAGCCCGCCAGCGAGAGCAGCGGCCAGGGTGCGAACACTGCCGCAGCATAACCGGCCACGCACAAAAGGCAGCTGGCCGCCATACAGCGTTTCAGGCTGATGCGCGCGCCCCATATGCCGTACAGCGTACGGGACAGGCCCATCATCACCGCAAACGCACAGGGGCCCAGCAGGTCGCCCATCGCTTTGGGCACCTTCAGGCCCGTTTCGGCAAACAGGGACGCCCACTGGGACATCCCCTGCTCGGACGCGCCCGCACATACCATCATCAAAAGGAACAGCCAGATCATTTTGCTTTTCAGCAGTGCGCGCAGCGGCGTGTGGTGCTCGTCGCCCGCCAGCGTGCACAGCGGCACCCGCGCGAACAGCACCATGTTGCACAGCGGCAGCACGGCCCACAGCACAGGCAGCAGCGCCCAGCGTCCGGTGCCCGCCAACGCGAAATACAGGGTTGACAGCACCACCACCCCCACATGGCCCCAGCAGTAAAATGCGTGCAGCAGGCTCATCGAGCCGGCCTTGTCTTCGCTGGGCAGCGCCTCCACGATGGGACTGATGAGCACCTCGGTAATGCCGCCGCCCACCGCGCACAGGCAAACCGCACACAGCACGCCCACATATGGGTCCGCTGTCCGGTACGGCAGAACGCCCAGCGCCACAAGCCCGGCCGCGGCAAAGGCGTGGGCGGCAACGATGGCCCGCCGCGTTCCGATGACATTGATCCATTTTGCGGATAAAAGATCCACCAGCATCTGCACGCCGAAATTCACGGTAATGAGCAGGCTGATGCGGCCAATGGAGATGCCCAGAGACGTCTCAAATACGACGAACAGCAACGGCGTGAGATTGTTCACGACAGCCTGCGTGATGTACCCCAGATAGCTTGCCGCCAGCGTATGTTTATGCGTAAGTTTCATGTACTTTGCCCCCCTGTTGGTTTCCAAAAACACAGTATAGCACATTTTTCGTGCAAATATGATATACTAATAAATATCATAAAAAATAGTGGAATTATTGTAGCAAGCGATAAGGAGTAAAATAGTGCAAACCCTCATGAAGCTGTGTTTGAATGGCTTTGTGGGCTTCTATGTAATCAGGTTCAATATGCTGTCTGACGCTTTTTTGACGCCCGTGCTTACAAAAAGGACTTATAACGAGATATAGCAGGATATAAGCAGAAACGGCAAAGAGCCTTAATTTACAAGGGCTTCACCGCTCCGCTATAAACATTTATAAGAAGATATAAGACGATTTCCATCTATAAGCCGCAGGCTATTTTGAGGGCCATGCAGGCCGTCCCTGGCCTGCGGCCATTGAGATAAGCTTTTTTGCTCTGCTCCCGCGCGGCGTGAACCTTTTCCGGACAAGGAGGTCCCCATGAGCACTGTACGAAAACTGAACGAGTCTGCTTTGCGCGGCATTTACGACGCATACATGCACGAGGCGTTTCCACCTGCCGAGCTGAAGCCCCTGGCCGTGATGCTGAGGCTGATGGAGCGCGGGCGTTACCTGTGTTACGGATATTACCGGAACGGGCGGCTGGCCGCCTATGCCTTTTTTTACCGGCACGACAGCCGCGTGCTGTTGCTGGATTATTTTGCCGTAACGCCCGAGCTGCGCGGCCGGGGCGTGGGCAGCGCGTTCCTTGCCGCTCTGGACGCCGTGCTGAGCGGCGTCTGCATCCTGGGCGAAGTGGAGATGCCCGACAGCCATGACGCCGGCCTGAACGCGATGCGCCTGCGCCGCATCGCCTTTTACGAACGGGCGGGCTTCTCCCTGACGGGCGCGGCCTGCCGGCTGTACGGCGTACGTTACGCTATCATCGCCCGCCGTCTGCCGGCCGGGCTCACGGCGGCGGGGCTCCGTGGGCTGCTGCGGGAGGTGTACCGCGGGCTGGTGCCCGCGCCTCTGCGCCCCTTTGTGCTTCATCTGGAATAACGCGCCGCCTTTTTCCGTGCAAAACAGACGCGCGCCGCGGGAGCGTTCAGCTCCGTGCGGCGCGCGTCTGTTCCTTTTTCATTTCCGTTTTGCGGGACAATGTCATGCCGCATGGTCTCTGCAGACGGCGGGCAGGTTTCCCTGCGTGTAATAGCCTGTCGCCGTGCGCGGGCAGCCGGGCGCGGCCAGCCCGCCGGATTCCGTGCAGTATTCTGCCGTCACGACGCTTTCGTCCACGGGGAACTCCAGCACGGGCAAACCCTGCTGGGCGCGCTCCATCACATATTTCCAGGCCGTGGTGGGCGCATGGGTGCCCGACGCCGTGTTCAGCGCAAAGCCGGAATCATAGCCATACCAGGTGGCCGTTACATAATAGGGCGTCATGCCAACGAACCAGTAATCCCGGTTGTCAGAGGAAGTACCCGTCTTACCCACACTGTCCATTTCGCCGCGCACACGGTAGCCCGCAGCCGTTCCGCTGCCCTGCATCACCTGCGCCAGCAGGCGGTTCATCACATATGCGGTGTCCGTTCCCAGAACCTGCTTTGTTTTCAGTTCCGGCGCGGCGATCTCGCGGCCGTAGCCCGTCTGCACGCTGGTATAACAGTGCAACGTGGTGAAAGAGCCCCCGTTGCCCAGCATCATATACGCGCCCGCCAGCTCATAGGGCGAAATACCGTGGGTCTGGGAGCCCAGGATCATGGGGCCGGAGTCGTTGTCCTCCGGCGTCAGACTGGTGACGCCCAGGCTGTTTTTCATAAAGCGGTAGATATTCCCCACGCCTGCCTGCTCGCCCACGCGCACGGCGATGGTGTTGATGCTCTGTGCCAGTGCGTCCACCACGAGAATATCATCCTCGGCATAGGTCTTGCTGAAATTGGCGGGCCAATCCTTCAGCTCGCCTGTTTTTTCATCCTCCAGCTGCCGCACGGGCGCGTCCAGAAGCGGCGTGGACCAGTTGATCTTGTTTTTTTCCAGCGCCAGCGCATACGCGCCGATGGGCTTCATGGTGCTGCCCACCTGGCGGGGCACGGTGCCGCGGTTCAGCCCGCGGCTCACCTCTTTTTCCCCGATGCCGCCCACAATGGCTTTCAGGCTGCCGTCGTAGCCCACGCTCACCATTGCAGCCTGGGGCGTCTCGACGACGTCCTCCCGGATGGGATCGCCGTTTTCATCCCGGGCGATGGTGCCGTCCTCATTGTATTTCGTGGCCTGCGTTGCCACACCCAGCCCGCTGGTGGGGAAAAAGCTGCTGTATCCGCGCTCCAGCGCGTTTTCCATCACCGCCTGCAGGTCCGGGTCCACCGTGGTGTAAATGCGCAGGCCGCCGTTGTACAGCAGATTGGTCGTCTCGGCGCTGTCCAGGCCATACTGCTCCGAAAGAGCGGCGGACACATCCGTCAGCACCTTGTCGGTGAAATAGGTCGTGACAGGCGTTTCCGCCACCGGCACATTGCCCGGCGAAAGGCCGATGGGCTCGGCCGAGGCGGCATTGTACTGTTCCTCGGTAATATAGCCCTGCTGCCACATCTCGTACAGAATGTAATTGCGGCGGCTCAAATGCTCTTCTTCATGGGTGCGCGGGTCGTACCGGTAAGGGTTTTTGGTGATGGAGGCGATGGAGGCGCACTGGGCCAGAGATAAGTCCTTGGCGGATTTTCCGAACAGCTTGATGCTTTCAGCCTCCACGCCCGCCGTGTTGTCGGTAAAGCTTATGACGTTGAGGTATGCCTCCAGGATGGTCTCCTTGTCGTACTTTGCGTCCAGACGATAAGCGCGCCAGATCTCCCGCACCTTGCGCATATAGCCCTCCAGGCCGCCGGCCTCGTCGTCCCGCGTCAGGTTCTTGATGAGCTGCTGGTCGATGGTGGAGGCGCCCTGCTTGATGCCGTTGCCGAAATAGGTTCCGGTGAGCGCCTTTTTCATCTCGTTGAGCACCGCGTACGCCGTGCGCGTGAGGGAAACGCCGTGATGCTCGTAAAAATGCTTGTCCTCAATGGCCACAAATGCGTGCTGCATGTCCTCGGGAATCTCCGAGAGCGGCACCCATATCTTCTGCTGCGTGGCCTCCAGCCGGGCATACTCCACCCATTCACCGGTTTCCCTGTCCTGCGCATACAGGATGGTCGCCTCCCGGTGCGGCAGCTGCTCCAGATCCAGCCACAAAAAGTCGTTGCGCGTAGAAGCATACAGATAGCCCCCCACGCTGAGGCACGCGGCCAAAAACAGGCACAGCACGCCCAGCAGCACCCTGCGCAGCACGGGACGCCGCCGCTGTCTTTTGCCGCGGGGCGGCTCCGGCCCCGGGCGCGGGGCGGCGCGGCGGGCGCGGGAGGGACGCGGCGGACGCACGGGGCCGCCCTGCTGCACATAGCTCTCCGGCAAGCGGATGTTGCGTTCTTTTTCACGGTCGCGCATGCGGCTCCCTCCTTTCCCCCTGTGTGCCGATTAGACGTTATTGTTTCCGCTTTTGTTTCAGCGGCATACGGTTGCCGTTCGCATCCACAACGACCGTGTTGTCCAACTGTTTTTTCAGCGAGCCCTTCATGGCGTCGATGTACTCTCTACGCAACGATGCCTGCTCCGCTTTTTCTTCAGCGGTAAGCCCTTCGGGCGTACGGCTCTTTTTGGCCAGCGCATTGATGCGCGCGATCTTTTCGTCCGTCATAGCCTGTTCCTCCTTTTTCAGCGCTCCGGCAGCGTTTCTGCGGCGCGGAGCACAGGGTGTTCAATTGATTTTCAATAGCATCCGTGTACAGAAGCATCAGCGCACGAAATGCGCATGGCCGCGGCTGTGGTCGGTTTGGGGTAATTATAGCACAAATACAGATTTTTTGTATGCTTTTAACAAAATTGTAAGAACTGTTTTTACACTTCCCTCCCGGAAAAAGAAATATGCGGCAGCCCTTTTGCAGCGGGCCGCCGCATATTTCTTGTGAAAGGAAGTTCATGAAAAAGAAGTTGGCTTGTTATAATCTATATAAACCCGCAGGCAATGCCGCGCGGGAATGGCTTTGGCCGCCGGGCGGCGGCTTTGCGCGGCCCGGCTTGGAAGAAAAAGGCTTTGGCGGCCTGTGCCGCCGCGCGCTTTTGGCGGAAGACTTCTTCCGCCCGCGCATATCAAAGAGCGTTCGGCTCCTTTTTATCTATATTCGTGCCGCTCTTTGTGGCATGCTTTTAGTATAGAGGGAAGATGTGAACAAAGTTTGATAGAAACTTTAACCTTTTTGTAATATTTGATGAATAGGGCTTGAAGTGATACAATATCAGACAGGAAAGGAGGCGGTGGCATGGCTGTGAATTATCAGCTGGAGCTGGAACGTGAACTGCAGAAAAACGAGGGCAAAACGCCCCGCCTGCTGCTGCACTGCTGCTGCGCGCCCTGTTCCAGCTATGTGCTGGAATATCTTTCGCCCCATTTTTCCATCACGGCGCACTACTACAATCCCAACATCGACACCCCGGAGGAATACGCCCACCGCGCGCGGGAGCTTTCCCGCTTTGTGCAGGAGATGCCTCTGCCCGGCGCGGTGGATGTTTTGGCGGAGCCTTACACGCCCGCGGAATTTTACGCGGCCGTGAAAGGACTGGAGGACATCCCCGAGGGCGGGCGCCGCTGCTATGAATGCTACCGGCTGCGCCTGCGCCGCGCCGCACAGGCCGCGGCGGCGGGCGGATACGATTATTTCACCACCACGCTGTCCATCAGCCCGCACAAAAACGCCGTTTGGCTGGGTGAACTGGGAGAAGCGTTTGCCGCGGAGTATGGCGTGCGCTGGCTGCCTTCGGATTTCAAAAAGAAAAACGGCTTCAAGCGCAGCACCGAGCTGGCCGCCCGGTACGGCCTGTACCGGCAGGATTACTGCGGGTGCGTGTTCTCCCGGCGCGAGGCCGAGGCCCGCGCGGCGCGCAAAAGCGCGCAGAATAAACATGGCGCTTAAACGGGCCCGCAGACATTGAGATGTATCGTTTTGCGGTACAAAAAGCTCCGGCTGCAGAGAAATGCAGCCGGAGCTTTTAATTGTATTTTTCGGCCGTCCCGCTCTCACAGCGGGAACAGGGGCAGTTCCTCCAAAAAGATGATGTCCCCGCGCCCGGCCGCTTCTCCCTCGGCCAGGATCGCCGCCTTTGCCACGATCTCCGCACCGGCCTTTTCCAGCAGGCGCTCAATGGCGCTCAGGGATTCTCCTGTGGAGATCACGTCGTCCACAATGGCCACGCGCCTGCCCTTTACGGCCAGCGCGTCCTTGCCGTCCAGGCACAGCGTCTGCGCCTTCTGAGTGGTGATGGATACCACTTCGTCTACCAGCGGTTCCGCCATATAGGGTTTCACGCTTTTGCGCGCCACGATATAGTACGGCAGCCCCAGCAGACGGCTGACCTCGTGCACCAGAGGGATGCCCTTGGCTTCAGCTGTGACAAGATAATCCACCTTGGGCAGCTTTTGCGCCAGCAAGGGCGCGGCGGCTGTTACCAGCTCACAGTCGCCCAGGATGACGAAGCTGGCGATGGCCAGCTCCGGCGAGATGGGAATGATAGGCAGCTGGCGCGTTACGCCCGCCACATTCAGCTCATAACAATCAGACATAAATCCAATTCCTTTCTCTGCACGGCTCACGCGCCGCCTGTTACAGGCCCAGCCCGGCCCCGAACAACAGCTTGAGGGCGATGCCCGCCAGCATGCCGAAGAACGGGTCTGTAAACGCTGTCACGCCCATGGTAACGCCCGCTACGATGGTGTCTCCCGCGCCTGTGCCCGCGAAAGCCGCCGCCGCGTTGCCCGGCACCGTCACCACCGCGCCCAGGATGAGCAGAAAGCCCGCGATGGACTGGCTGGGCACGTATTTACCGATCTTGGGCAGCAGGCCGCAAAACAGAATGACGGCCATGATGCCCATCATCAGCACACCCGCCGTAACGGGATGGGGCGCGCCCGCCGTTGCGGAGATGATCGCCTCCACAGGCGCGCCGCCGAACAACGCGCTCACCGCGTCGGCCAGGCCGGAGTATATCGTAAGATGGTCCACATTCTGCGAGGCACCCGCGATGCCGCCCGTGATGGAGCCGAACGCGATGTTCGCGCCCACGGTCAGGCAGGCCAATGCCAGCGCACCGCGCAGTACGCTCAGGTTAAAAATGGGTTTTTCTAGCTTCAGGCGGCCCATTTTTTCCGCCGTGCCCACGCCGCCGCCGATGTCCTGTCCGGCCAGCTTCGCCGCCGCGCTGGACACCACCAGCGAGATGACGATGGTATACACCAGATTCTGTCCCAGAAAGAAGTAGACCAGCACCGCCGTAACCACCGAGGTAATGCCAACCAATTTGTTTTCCTTCATCATGCCCAGCGCCAGCTTCGTCAGCACCAGGCCCACGCCCGCCATCATGGCGTTCAGCACGGTTTCGCCCGCAAAGTTCACAATGGCCGTAAGCAGCCCGCACGCGCCCAGCGCAGCCATCGTCACGCCTGCGAAGAATACCATCGAAAGGCGCTCGCGCATGTTTTTGCCCATCGTGCCCGCCAGCACGATCGTCTCGGCCTGGAAAGAGATCGGAGCCACCGAACCAAGCAGCAGGCAGCCGATAACGCCCACGCCAAACCCCAGCGCCGTCGGTACCGAGGCAAAGCCCATGGAAAGCGCCAGCAGCCCCTGCGGGATGCCGTTGAGCACGACGCCGATCGCCGCAAGGATATCCTGTAAAAATTCCATATCCACACACCTGTTTTCTTTATTTGGCCTTTCCCGCACGGGAACAGCCATTTTCATTATAACGGCGCGTGTACGGGCGTGCAAGCATTTGGCAAAAAAGCGCAGCTTTTGTCACGCAAAAAACTGCGCGGGGGCCTTGTTCAGCGCTTTAGGAGCGCGCCTCCGGCCGCCGCATCCACCAGCCAGGTAAAGATGGCCGCATGGTCCGGATGCTCGGGCGCAAGATTCTCCGGGTGCCACTGTACGCCCAGCGCAAGGCCGTCCGCGCTTTCCACCGCCTCCACAAGGCCGTCCGGCGCGTGTGCCGCCGCCGCAAAGCCCGGCGCAACGTCCCGCACCGCCTGGTGGTGAAACGTGTTGCACTCGTGCTGCCCCGGCCCCATGATACGCGCCAGCAGGCTGTCCGGCGCCAGCGTCAGGCTGTGGAACAGTTCGCCGCGCGCCGCACTGTCCTGATAATGGCAGATAGCCGCCCGGCACTGCGCGGGGATGTCCTGCCACAGCGTGCCGCCGAATGCCACGTTCAGCACCTGTGCGCCGCGGCAGATGCCCAGCAGCGGCTTTTTATGCTGCGCCGCGGCGCGGCACAGCGTCAGCTCCACGTTGTCGCGCAGGCGGTCGGTGCTGGTGAGCTGGGGCACCGGGCTCTGGCCGTAATAGGTGGGCGCAACGTCGCCGCCGCCCGGCAGCACAAAGCCGCCGCACAGCGCCAGCCACTGAGCCATGCCCGCGCTCACGG
Organism: Ruthenibacterium lactatiformans; assembly: GCF_000949455.1. Lineage (GTDB taxonomy): Bacteria > Bacillota > Clostridia > Oscillospirales > Ruminococcaceae > Ruthenibacterium > Ruthenibacterium lactatiformans. The sequence goes on from NZ_JXXK01000004.1 coordinate 39,963, forward strand.
CGTCGGGCGTGGCGGGCAGCAGCAGCGCAAGGCCGCCCGCGCGTTCCACCGCGCGCACGTAATCGTGCCCTGTGGTATAGGCGGGGTGCACCTCCCGCGTGCAGGCCGCGATGATCCCGATTACCGGCTTCATGCTTTCACGCTTCCCTTCGGCGCAGCGCAGGCTCTTCGCCCGCACGCACACATACTCTCTATTGCTTTATTCCATTGTTGTTGGCCTTGTGTCAAAGTCTCTGTTGGCGGCGTGTTGGAACGCGCCGGAACAGCCTTGAGATAACAATGTGTTGGCAAGCGCGGAGACGCTTGCCGGCCAACCGGTAAAAAGCCCGTCGCCATGCCGTTTCCGTCGTATGGGGCAGCCGGCTTTCGGCCTGTTGGCAAGCGCGGTTTTTGCGTGGTCGCCGGCACGGCTTCGGTATGTTGGCTTGCCCGCGCGCCGCGTGTGAGCCGTGGGCTACCTTCCATGTCGATTTTCCCGCCCGCGCCATCCGCCTTTCAAGCGCGCCGCAAGCGCTTTTTTACCATCAGCCGAAGGGATGCACCACACCCGTGTTTCCGCTGCTCTGGGGAGTGGAGGAAGCTCCGCCCGCATCCGGCGTGCCCGAGCCACCGTCCCCGGCGGGCTGGCTCACGGATGCATCCGTTCCCGGCGCGGAAGCCGGCTCCCTGGTGCTGGCGCCGGCACTGACACTGGTGCTGCCGCTCACAGGCAGCGCGCCGCCCGCGCCGTTCCCGCCGCCCAGTGAAAAGTGTGTGAAGAAATACCAGCACGCCACGGCCAGCGCAACCAGCAGCACGGCCAGCACCGCGATGGGCGCGGCATATTTGCTGGAGCGGCGCTTTTTCAGCGGTGCGTTCCAGTCAAAATCAGAGTTCGCCTTGAACATCCGCGCCCGGTCCACAGGCTGCTTCTGCGCCAGGCGGCGCACCATGTCCAGCGCCGACAGCGCCACCACCTTACCCGCGCCCTCGCCGTTCTTGATGCGCTTGATATACACATAGCCCCGGTGCGCCACAGCCAGGTAAACCACCTCGGCTCCGGTGCCCATGCCCACGCTGGCAACGCCGAAATCCGCATGGGCGAACCGGGCGGCCGCCGCCGCGCGTGCCGCCGCGATCTGCGGCGCATTGCCCTCCTCGGCATATTTGTAGACGGCATTCTTGATCTTCGCCACAACGCGGGAATCGTTGTAGCTGCCGTCGCCGAAATCAAATACGCTGGGGCCGCGCTTGGTGTGGGAGAATTCCTCCGCCAGCAGCGCGCCCGTGGCGGGATCCGCCGCAGCGATGGTGGATTCGCTCTGGATCAGCTCGCCCGCCGTAAAATACGCAAGGCTTCCCTTGCCCCGGCCGTAGGCCGCGGGGCCCAGCGCCAGCTCGAACTGCTCGGCCACGTTCTCCGTCAGCTCGGTGGCGGCGGCCTGGGCATACGCGCGCGCCGTCACAACAATCAGCACCTCGCCCGCCTGCCCGTACAGATTCAAGCTGGTGTCCTGCATGTGGGCCAGCTGCTTTGCCGTCTGCTTGAGCGCGTTCATGTCGGGTTCAAACGTGCGCACGACCAATTGCTTTTCCACATTCTTCTCCATAGGTTGCATGCTGTGTCCTCCTTGCCGCCCCGCCGGGATCTTTGCCGCCGGGCCGCTTTTTTATTTTTTCACGCCGGCTCCGGCGGTTCTGGTATGCTACATGCGGGCGCTATACGTCCCGCGCAGGCGTGCCTTTCTGCATCAGATGGGCCGGCTCCTCCGCCGGGAAGGCCGTGCAGGCCGGCTGCGGCAGGCCCAGCGCCAGGCGGCGCACCATCTCCAGCGCGTGCTGCGTGCTGGACAGCCGCACCACCTCGCGCGTGCGGCCCGTGATAACGAGCTTCTGCACATAGACGGTATCGGCGTTGCAAGCGGCCAGATACACAAGGCCCACGGGCTTTTCCGGCGTGCCGCCGCCCGGCCCCGCGATGCCTGTGACGCCCACGCCGAGATCCGCTCCGGCGGCTTCGCGCACGCCCCGGGCCATCTCGGCGGCTGTCTCGGGCGATACGGCGCCGTATGCCTCCAACGTTTCATGCCGCACGCCCAGCATTTTTTCCTTAATATCGTTTGCATAGGTGCACGCGCCGTAGGCGAACACCTCGCTTGCGCCGGGCACGGCCGTGATGCGCTGGGACAGCATGCCGCCCGTGCAGCTCTCCGCCGTAGCCACCGTCAGGCCCCGTGCGGCCAGCTCCTTCACCACCACTTCCTCCAGCGAATCCGCGTCCATGGCATAGACGCAGTCGCCCAGGATATCGTAAAAATGCTTCGCATAGTCCGAACACATGCGCCGGGCCTCGTCCTCCGACGCGGCCTTGGCCGTGATGCGGATGACGACCTCCGCCGTCTTGGCATAAACGGCGGCCGTTGGGTTGGCGTTTTCCAGCAGATGGCCGATCCTGCTTTCCAGATGGCTCTCGCCCACGCCTGTGACGCGCAGCGTCACCGAGTGCAGCACGCTGTCGCTCATGGCAGCCAGCCAAGGCTTGACGCTGTTCAGGAACATGGGCTGCAGCTCCTTCGGCGGGCCGGGCAGCAGCACGGCATATTTGCCGGGCGCGGCCTGGTCCTCGAAGATCATGCCCGGCGCAGTGCCGTTGGCATTGGGGATCTTGCGGCCATGGGTGGGCACCATGGCCTGCTTTTTGTTGTTTTCGGGCATCGTGCGGCCCCATGCCGTGAAAAACGCGCGGATCTTCTCCAGCTCCGCTTCATCAAAGCGCAGCGTGTCGCCGAAAGCGCGGGCCACGGTCTGTTTGGTCAGGTCGTCCTCCGTGGGGCCAAGCCCGCCGGAAAACACCAGCAGGTCGCTGCGGCCGCGTGCCTGGCGCACCACGCTTTCCAGCCGGGCGGGATTGTCGCCCACCACTGTCTGAAAGTGCACGGTAATGCCCAGCGCCGCAAGTTCACGGCTCAAAAACTGCGCGTTCGTATTCAGGATATCGCCCAGCAGCAGCTCGGTGCCGACGGCAATGATCTCAGCTTCCATATTCGTCATCCCCTGGTTTGCAGAAAATAAAGAGACCCGCTCACAGGTTCACATACACCACTTCAGCCTGCGCCGCGGCCTGTGCCTCCAGCTCAGCCAGCCCCGGCATGCCCGCCTCCGCGGCCTCGATCTCATCCAGATGGGGCTTCGTTTTCGGGTGGGGCGGCGTGAAGATGGTGCAGCAGTCCTCATAGGGCAGGATGCTCGTCTCGTAGGTGTCGATCTTCCGTGCGATGTCGGTGATCTCCGTTTTGTCCATGCCGATGCACGGGCGCAGCACAGGCAGGCTCTGGGCCGCGTCCGTGCAGGCGATGGCCTTCAGCGTCTGGCTGGCCACCTGGGCCAGGCTCTCGCCCGTGACAATGGCGTCCGCGCTCTCTTTTTCGCACAGAACCCTGGTGATGCGCATCATGCTGCGGCGCATCAGCACCGTGAACAGGTCCTCGGGAGCGTTGTCGCGGATATGCTCCTGCGCGGCGGTGTAGGGCACCACATATACGTTCAGGTTGCCGGTATAGGGCGTGAGCTTTTTGGCCAGCGTCAGCACCTTCATGCGGGCGCGCTCGCTGGTATAGGGCGGGCTGGCGAAATGCACGCAGGCCAGCGAAAGGCCGCGCTTCGCCATCATATACGCGGCCACCGGGCTGTCGATGCCGCCGGACAGCATCAGCGCCGCCTTGCCGGAGGTGGACACCGGCAGGCCGCCCGCACCGGGCTTTTTGCCGCCGTGGACATACGCCGCAAAATCGCGGATCTCCACCGTCACGTTCACGTCCGGGTGGTGCACGTCCACCTTGAGGTGGGGATACGCCGACAGCAGCACGCCGCCCAGCTCCCGGGCGATCTCCATGCTGTCCATGGGGAACGTCTTGTCCGAGCGCTTGGCGCTCACCTTAAACGTCTTTGCCGCCCGCAGCGCGCCGCACAGGTATTCCTTCGCGGTGTCCGCAATGACAGCAAAGTCCTTGGGGCACACGGCTGCGCGGCTGATGGCCGCGATGCCGAAAATTTTGCCGATGCGCTCCTCCGCCGCGTCGATGTCCTCATCGCCCGCAGGCTCCGCGTACATCGTGCTCTGCGCCTTGTAGATTTTAAAATTCCCCAGGGATTTCAGGCGGCGGCGCATGGTCTTGAGCAGCACGCTCTCGAAGGTGGCGCGGTTGAGCCCCTTCAGCGACATTTCGCCCTGATAGGCCAGAATGATCTCTTTCATATTCTGCAAAATTCCCTTTCGTTAAAGTAAAGGCGGCCGCCCTTACGGGCGCTTCCACAAGAAAACAAAGCCGCGAGTTTCTGCCGGGCGGGCGCGTCCGCCCCCCGTCAGCGGCGTATTTTCGCCAACGTACGCATGCCCTCGGCCAGCGCGTCCAGCAGCGCACGCACATCCTCCGGTGTGCTCTCGCCGGAAAACGAGACGCGCAGTGCGGTGTCCACACGGCTTTTCGGCAGGCCCATGGCCGTCAGCGTATGGCTGGCCTCGCCTCTGCTGCATGCCGAGCCGCTGGATACATACACATCCCGGCTCTCAAGGAAATGGAGCATCGTCTCGCTTTTGACGCCCTCCACCGAGAAATTCACAAGTTCGGGCAGCGCGTCCGCCGGGCTGTTCAGCACAATACCCGGCATTCCGGCCAGCGCGTCCCGCAGCGTTTTATTCAGCGCCGCGATGCGCCCGGCGCGGCCTCCGTCCGCCAGCATCCGTTCAATAGCCCTGGCCATGGCGGCGATATAGGCCACGTTTTCGGTGCCCGGACGGCGCTTTTGTTCCTGCCCGCCGCCCAGAAACACGGGGGCCAGATTGTAGCCGCGGCGCACATACAGCGCGCCCACGCCCTTGGGCGCGTGGATCTTATGCCCGGACACCGCGTAGCTGTCGATGGCCGTTCCGTTCAGCCGCTGCGGGACCTTGCCCCACGCCTGTACGCCGTCGATGTGTACGGCCGTGCGGCTGTTTTTTTCCTTCACCGCTTTGGCCAGCGCGGCCACGTCCAGAATGGAACCGACCTCATTGTTTACATGCATGGCTGTGACGAGGGCTGTTTTGGAGCCGACGGCCCGTACCAGCGCCCCGGCGTCCACATGGCCGGAGGCGTCCGGCCTCACGACGGTGACGCGCCAGCCCTCTTTTTCCAGCGCGGCCACGGGGTTCTGCACGCTGGGGTGTTCGTAGCCCGTGACGACAATGTGGTCCGCCCAGGCGGCGCGCGCCTTCACCGCGCCCAGAACAGCAAGGTTATTGCCCTCGGAGCCGCAGGCCGTGAACACGATCTCCCCCGGCTGCGCGCCCAGGGACGCGGCCACCGTTTCCCGCGCGCCGGACAAAACGAACTCGCTCTGCGCGCCGGGCGCGTACAGCGAGGACGGGTTGGCGTAATGGGCGCGCAGCACCGCGTCCGCTGTGTCGGCCACGGTGTCAGCCACGCGTGTGGTGGCGGCGTTATCCAGATAATGCAAAGGCAAAGCCTCCCAAAAACCATATATAAAATTATTATACTACCAAACAAAGTGCAAGGCAACGGAAAGAAAGAAAAAACAGCGGCCTGTGAGGAAAAGACCACAGGCCGCCGTCATCGGCATATTGACGCCGGAGGGCGCCGCCTCTTCCAAAAATCATCCCATTGCATCGGGCGGCGTCCACATCCGGATATACTGCAGCTCCCCGCTGCCGGCAAACACGGTCTCCGGCGCGGCGAGGGCATAGGACCGGCGCATCCCGCCCCACGGGTCCTCCATTGCCGCCACCGGCACCAGCCATAAACCGCCGTTCGTCCGGGCCAGCGGCAAGGCCGCCGTTTCCCCGCCCGTATACGGTTCTTCAGCCCGCAGCAAAACTTCGCGCAGCTGCCCGTCCCGCACATCGATCAAATAGGCCGGGACACAGCCCGCGCCGCTTGTGCTGAAAGCACCCGCCCATAAATACGGTTCCTGTTCGCCGCAGCATGCCGGAAGTATATCATGAAGACCAAAGTCCAGCCATGGTACGGAGGCCGACGGCCGGAACGAAGCCAGCGCCCGCTGCGTACCGTTAAAAATATCCCGTTCCAAAAGTGTTTTCAGAGAGGCGTCCCCGTCATCATCCTGAATGAACATCTGGTACAGCTTGCCGTCCCGCACATACATGCCGCCAAGATAGCCGTAGCCATCGTACTCCCCATACCAATCCATCTGCGGGCTGCCGAGGCGCATCCGCGTGCCTGCGGCCAAATCATACTGCACCAGCCATTCGTCCATCTGCTGGCCCCGCACCTGCTCTGCCTCGCCGACAGCCACGCCGGGATAAACGCCGTCATCCAGCGGATATTCATAATGCCGCATGAGGAAGCTGCTGCCGGACACGCCCAATATACTGTCTCCGCCTGTCTCAAATACCGTATATTCCCCGGTGGCCAGGTCTACCCGCACGCCGCCGGAGACATTTTCGCTATGGTCGTAATAGCTTCCGTACAGCGCTCCGCCGTCCGTGTAGGAGAAAGAATCGCTGTACACCTCCCAGCCCTGGGGGAATTCCATCACCCTTTTGCGCCGGGCGCCGGAAGCGTCCACCACGTCGATATAAGCCGCGGCCGCCGATGAGGCTGCGTTTTGTACAAACCACGTCCCATACACGGAGCCCATCAGGTAGACGTTCCCGCCAATGGCCGCAACCGCTATATTGTTTCCCTCTATGTACGCCGGGCACGCGGCGTCACTGTGGCCGCAGCCCGGCACGCTGCACAGCGGCGCCTGCGTCAGCGTAGCGTAATCCGTACGTAAAAGCATGGATACGCGCCGGGTAAGGCCGTCCGGCCCGGCGGCGTTCTCGGCCAGCACAGCCAGTTCGTAATAAGCGTCGCCGCCGTTGCTTCCCGTTCCATAGCCGCTCCACTGCACAGTGTCCAGCACACCTACGGCGAACGTGGGCGCGGGCGGCTCCTGCACCGTTTGGGAGGAGGCCGGCGCGCCGGAGGAAGGGGCGTTGGGGGCGGGCGCGCATCCTGCCAGCAGCGCCAGGACAAGGCACAGTGCAAAAATCCGCTTCATCCCATCGCCTCCTCTTCCGGCTGCTCCTCCTGCAGCCGCGCCGTGTCCGCATCCGCTTGTCTGAATGCCCCCGCGCCGAAGGAACGCTGATATTCCTGCCAGCCGCGCACGGTGCTTTCTTCCACGGACGCCGCGCTCAGGCTGAAATACATACGCTGCTGGTCGCCTCCGGCTTCAAATGTATAATCGGGATATGCAACATAAAACCCGCTCTGGCAGGCGAGCAGCAGCCCGGCCGAGGCGGAATACAGACCGTTCTCTGCATATTTCGTACCCTCCGGCCCGGCCCAGTCTGCCAGGCTGTCCATGCCGAGGTATGTTTTGTAGGCCGCGAGCACCGCCGGCGCGTCGGGCTCCGGCAGGCCCGCCCACTCCTCTGCCGTACCCCAGAGCCCCACCACCTTTTGGGACTGGCTCTCCACAGTGACGCCAATGATATAATAGCCCAGATTTTCATCCCGACGGCCATAGCTTATGTAGTTGACAAAGCCCAGGCTATCCTCGCTCTGATACGTGGACAGTCCAATCTGATCCATAAAATAGGCGGCCCACTCCTCCGGCAGCACGCCCGCCGACGCCAGTTCCTCCACATGGAAGAGCAAGCCGTCCGGCTCGACATAATACATGGAATCCGGGCTGGTTCCCGCCCGCTGGTAACCGCTCAGGCTTCCGCGCCGGCTGTATTTTTTCAGCACCCGCGTTAAATACATATCCTCGCCCGTAAGCGCCAGCGCGCCCGCTTTCTGCGTGCGCGCGTGCGGCTGGGCCAGCAGCCCCGCGTCGCCCAGCCACAGCGTCAGGGCGGGCACGGCCGAGAGGGCCAGCGCCAAAACGCCCGTGCACAGCACCGCGGCCGCGGGGCGCGCGAACCATTTCTTCCATTTGTTCACACTGCCGCGCCTCCTTCTTTGCCGTCTGCCGCAGGCAGGCGCACCGTCACCGCGGTGCCCTCCCCTTCAACGCTTTCAATTTGCAGCCGCCCGCCGTGCAGCGCGGCGATCTTCTCGCACAGGGCCAGCCCCATGCCGCTGCCGCCGCCCGCCCGCGCGCGGGATTTATCCACCATGTAAAACGGCTCCGTCACACGCGCCAGCGCCGCGGCCGGGATACCGCAGCCGGTGTCGCGCACCGTCACGTCCACGCCCTGGCCTTCCGCCGCCGTGTGCCAGCCGATGGACACGCGGCCGTCCTTGGGCCTGGCACGGGCCGCGTTCTGCACAAGATTGTAAAGCAGGTCCACCAGCAGATCGGCGTCGCCCCGCACCCGCACGCCCGGCGCGGGCTGGAACACCGGCTCCACCGGCGCAACGGACGGCCCCAGCGCCGCCCTGGCGCGTGCGAACACGCGCTCCAGTTCCAGCGGCTCCAGCGCGGGCGCCTGCTCCCGCAGGCCCAGCAATTGCAGCAACTTTTCCGAAAGCGCCTCCACGCGCCGCGCTTCACTGAAAATATAGTTCGCCGCCCGCTGCTGCTGCTCCGGCTCGCACTGCATGCTGCGCAGCGTGTCCGCATAACCGATGACCGCCGTCATCGGCGTTTTCAGCTCGTGCGTGAACGCGGACATAAAGTCCTCGCGCTGGCGCACCGACAGCTCCAGCGCATCTACCTTTTCCTGCACGGCGGCCGCCATAGCGTCAAAGCTTCGGCTCAGCACGCCGATCTCGTCCCCGCCCGAAAGGCCCGTGCGCTCGCCGTACGCGCCGCCCGCAATGCTTTCGCTCGCCTGTGTCAGACGCGCCAGCGGTTTTGTCAGCCAGCGGGACAGCAGCGCGATCATCGCGCCCGCGCACACCAGCACCACCAGTTCCATTTCCCAGAAGCGCAGCAGCGCACGGTCCCGCGCGGCGAACACGCTGGTCACGTCGTGTCCCGTCAGCAGCGTGACGGGCGGATTGCCCACGGTCTCCACCTCCGCCTCGAACAGCATATACGTCCTGCCGCCGTCCCGGTGCATGCGGTAAGTATCCGTCTGGCCCGTAGGGCCCTCGTCCCAGGGAAACGAGGTATACACCGTGCGCAGCGCCGCGGGCTGCCGCTCTGCATCGGAAGCCGCCTGTGCTTCCGTTTCCGTCTCCGCCGCGGCGGAGGACGTCCCGCCCTGTGCCGCCGCGTCACCGCGGTACAGGGCCACCAGCTTTCCGCCCACATAATCCTCCAGCGAGCTGCCGTAGCGCGCCAGATGGCTGTCCGTCACGGTCTCGCCCCGCGCGGCCACGTCCAACAGGTCGGATTCCAGCGCATAGCATTGCAGCAGATGCTGCACCTCCGCCTGCTGGCCCGCCTCGTTCAGAGCATCGTCGAAGTTTCCGGCCAGTACCACCGCGCCCCCCAGCGAGAGCGCCATGGCCAGCACCAGAAGCATGGCCAGCGTCAGCTTCTGGGCAAAGCCCAGTGCACGGAGCGTCTTTCCGGCGCCGCCTGCCGGGCGGGCCGCGCCGCTTTCCGCCGCCTGCGCGCCCGTCCGCCTGGCGCGGGCGCGCTTTTCTTTTTTCACGGCTCTCCCTCCATTTCCAGAAGATACCCCACCTTATAGACGGTCTTGATATGCTCCTGCCAACCCAGCTTTTTGCGCAGGCGCTGGATGTGCAGGTCCAGCGTGCGCGTGCCGTCATCCATCTCGCCGCCCCAAACACGCTCGAACAGCACGTCGCGGTACAGTGCCGCGCCCCGGTTGCGCAAAAGCTGTTCCAGAAGGTCGAATTCCCGGGGCGTGAGGGCCACCGGCACGCCCGCCTTGGTGGCGCTGCGCGCCACGGTGTCCACCGTAACGTCCCACGCGCGCAGCAGCGCGCCGCCGCGCCCGGTACGGCGCAGCACACTTTCCACCCGCGCCACCAGTTCCGCCACCTCAAACGGCTTCACGATGTAATCATCCGCGCCCAGGTTCAGCCCACGCACCCGGTCGCCCAGAGTGCCCTTAGCCGTGATGAAAATGACAGGCGTGCCCATGGGCCGCAGATACTCCAGCAGCTCATAGCCGTCCAGCCTGGGCAGCATGATATCCAGCAGCACCAGGTCGTAATCGTTCTGTTCGATCTTATCCGCCGCCGCGCAGCCGTCGTTGACGGCCTCGCATTGATAACCTGCCCGCGCCAGGCTCATTTCAATGAGCTGGGCGATTGGTACTTCGTCTTCTACGATCAGGATGCGGTTCATGCCGCTTTCCCCCTTGCATCAGTTTCTACCATCAGAGTAACGGATGAATGTATCAGATTTGTTTCATTCCCGGGCTTATACGCAAAAAACAACCGTCGGGAACGGGCATACGCCCGCCTCCCGGCGGCTGTTGTTTCACATTTTTCAGTAAGCCAGCACGATGCCGCCATCGTAAGCGTATACCGTGGACAGGCCGCTGGTGGGCACCAGGATCACCTCGCGCAGTGCCGCACATTTTTCCAGAAATTCCTTTTTCAGCATCATGGCGCGCTCGGGGCAGTTGCAGTAGCTCAGCACCATCGTCAGGCTGGAGGCTGCGGCCTCCCGCGTGCCTTCGGCAATGAGCTCCACCAAGCGGCGCATGGCGTTCTGGGTGCCGCGCACCTTTTCGATGGCCACGATGCTGCCGTGGCCGTCGTCGCCCATAATGGGCCGCAAAGACAGCATGCCGCCCAAAAGGCCCGCCACCTTGGAGATGCGGCCGTTTTTCACAAGGTTGGAAAGGTCCTCCAGCACGAAGCGCGTTTTCATCCGCGCAATGAACGCCGTCATCTCGGCGACGATGTCCTCGAAGGAATGCCCGCCGTCGATGCGGTCGCGCAGCATCAGGGCGATGAGCGTTTCGCCCGCGGACGCGCTCTCGGAGTCAAAAATATGAATCTTCTTTTCCGGGCTGCGCTCCAGCACCATCTCCCGGCCAACGCAGGCGGCGTTGTAGCTGCCGGACAGCTTGCCGGAGAGCGTCACCACAAAGCTCTCCTCGCTTTTTTCCATCAGCGCGGCGTATTCATCCGGCGAGGGGCAGGCTGTGGAGGGAGCGTTTTTATACGCCTTCATGTCCGCGATGAGCTTTTTTGTGTCGATGCGCTCGTCGTCCACATAGTGGATGCTCCCCACGTCGATCTTCAGGCTTGCGACAGACACGCGCAGCAGGTTGCGCAGCGCGGGGGTAAGGTCGCAGCAGCTGTCTACAATGATCTGGATATCCATTCCTGTTCTCCCTCTACTCTCACAATATATACCATTCTAACTTTTACGGGGCAAAAAGTCAATTGAAAGGCCTCTTCCCTTGTAATCATATCAGAAATTTGTTAAAATTTTATGCGAACGGCGTGTATATTTTACGCACGCCGCAAAAACGGGAGTGAAAAAGGGAGCGTTTGCATGAAAACCGATATCCAGATCGCGCAGGAAGCCGTTTTGGAACCCATTTCCGACGTGGCCGCGTCGCTGGGGCTGAACGGCGAGAGCCTGATCCCCTACGGAAAGTACAAAGCCAAGGTGGACCACCGCCTTGTGAAAAAGCTGGCCGAAAAAAAGGACGCCAAAGTCATTCTTGTAACGGCCATCAGCCCCACGCCCGCGGGCGAGGGCAAAACCACCACCAGCGTGGGCCTGGCGGACGCGCTGCACCGAATGGGCAAAAACGTCGTCCTCGCGCTGCGGGAGCCCAGCCTCGGCCCCGTGTTCGGCGTAAAGGGCGGCGCCGCGGGCGGCGGGTATGCACAGGTGGTGCCCATGGAGGACATCAACCTGCACTTCACAGGCGATCTTCACGCCATCGGCGCGGCCAACAATCTGCTGGCCGCCATGGTGGACAACCATATTTATCAGGGCAACGCGCTGAACATCGATCCGCGGCGCATCACCTGGAAGCGCTGCGTGGACATGAACGACCGCCAGCTCCGCTTCATCACCGACGGCCTGGGCGGCAAGGCCAACGGCACGCCGCGTGAGGACGGCTTCGACATCACCGTTGCAAGCGAGGTGATGGCCATTTTCTGCCTTGCCACCGATCTGGCCGACCTGAAGGCCCGCCTGGGCCGCATCGTAGTGGGCTACACGTATGCGGGCGCGCCCGTCACGGCGGAGCAGATCGGCGCGGCGGGCGCCATGGCCGCGCTGCTGAAGGACGCTTTTGACCCGAACCTGGTGCAGACGCTGGAGCACACGCCCGCGCTGGTGCACGGCGGGCCGTTCGCCAACATCGCCCACGGCTGCAACAGCGTCATCGCCACAAAGCTGGGCATGAAGCTGGCAGATTATGTCGTCACCGAGGCGGGCTTCGGCGCGGACCTGGGCGCGGAAAAATTCCTCGACATCAAGTGCCGCCTGTCCGGCATCGAACCCTCCGCCGTTGTGGTCGTTGCCACGGTGCGCGCGCTCAAGCACCACGGCGGCTGCCCCAAGGCGGAGCTGGGCGTGCCCAGCCTTGAATATCTGGAGGCCGGCAGCGCGAACCTGGCCCGCCATGTGGAAAATATGCAGAGCAAATTCGGCCTGCCGGTGTGCGTGGCCATCAACGCCTTCCCCACCGACAGCCCCGAGGAGCACCAGTACCTGCGGGACCTGTGCGCCCGGCTGGGCGTGCCCTGCGCGCTGAGCGAGGTGTTTGCAAAAGGCGGAGCGGGCGGCCTGGAGCTGGCCGAGGATGTGCTGGGCATTTTGGAAAAACGCCCGGTGCGCTTCACCTATCCGGACGACGCGCCCGTGGCGGACAAGGTCCGCGCGGTATGCAAAAACATATACGGCGCGGCGGACGTGGCGTTTTCCGCCGCCGCAAAAAAGCAGCTTGCGGAGCTGGACACGGGCGGCTTTGGCCGCCTGCCCGTGTGCATCGCCAAGACGCAGTACAGCTTCTCGGACGACGCCTCGCTGCTGGCCGCGCCCTCCGGCTTCACAATGACCGTGCGGGAGCTGCGCCTCTCTGCGGGCGCGGGCTTCGTCGTTGTGGTGATGGGCAATATCATGACGATGCCCGGCCTTCCCAAAAAGCCCGCGGCCGAGGGCATCGACGTGGACGAAAACGGCGTCATCAGCGGCCTGTTCTGAGCGCTTTCAGGCAAACGCCGCACAAAAAAGCATACGCAAACAGCGCCGCTCCAAAGGTGTGCCTTTGGAGCGGCGCTGTTTTTTGCACTTGTTTTCCGGGCGCTTTACAGCACCTTACCGAGAAAATCCTTCAAACGCGGGTTTTTGGGGCTGCCGAAGAACTCCGCCGGAGCGGCCTCCTCCATGATAACGCCCTCGTCGATGAACACCACGCGGTTTGCCACCTCGCGGGCAAAGCCCATCTCGTGGGTGACGACCACCATGGTCATTCCCTCCCGGGCAAGCTGCTGGATAACGTCCAGCACCTCGTGTACCATCTCCGGGTCCAGCGCGCTGGTGGGCTCGTCGAACAGCATCACGTCCGGCTGCATGGCCAGCGCGCGGGCAATGGCCACACGCTGCTGCTGGCCGCCGGAGAGCTGGATGGGATACGCGCCGCCGCGGTCGCCCAGACCCACGCGCTCCAGCAAGCTTTGGGCCAGCTTGCGGGCCTCGTCTTTCTTCATTCCTTTTACCAGCACCGGCCCCGCGCTCACGTTGTCCAGCACCGTCATGTTGGTGAACAGATTGAACTGCTGGAACACCATGCCGATCTTCTGGCGCATCTGGTCGATCTTTGTCTCCTTGGAGGTAATGTCCACGCCCTCAAACACGATCTGTCCGCCCGTGGGCTCCTCCAACAGGTTCAGGCAGCGCAAAAACGTGGATTTGCCCGAGCCGGACGGCCCGATGACCGCCACCACGTCGCCCTTGCAGATGTCGATGTTGATACCGCGCAGCACCTCCACATGCTTGAAGTGCTTCTCCAGGCCCTTGACCTCAATGAGTTTTTCTCCTTTAGCGGGTGACACTCTTGCTCATCCTCCTTTCCACAGCCGCGATGATCTTCGACAGCGGGAACACAATGATAAAATACATGATGGCCGCGATGACATACGGCTCCAGGAAAATATAGGTCTGCTTGGCGATGGACTGGGCGCGGAACATCAGCTCTACAATGCCCACCATGCCCAGGATACTGGTCTCCTTGATGATGGTGACGAACTCGTTGCACATGGCGGGCAGGATGTTGCGCACCGCCTGGGGCAGGATCACATGGCGCATAGCCTTCCAATGGCTCATGCCGATGCAGCGCGCGGCCTCCATCTGGCCGCCGGGCACCGCGCCGATGCCGGAGCGGATGACCTCCGACATATAAGCCGCGGAGTTGAGGCCGACGGCCACCATGCCCCAGAACATGCGGTTGAGGCTGGAATCCGGCAGCTTGAAAACATTGCCCAGACCGTAGTAGATGATGAACACCTGCACCAGCATCGGCGTGGCACGGAACACCTCCACATATGCGGTACAAAAAAATTTGGCAACAGCCTTGAGCGCCTTGACTGCCAGATTGTCGCGGGACTGTACGCTGGCCATACGGCCGGACGCCAGCACGAGCCCCAGCACAAGGCCCATCAGCACGCTCACAAATGCGAACAGCAGCGTATAGCCAAGGCCGTTCCAGTACATATGGCCGTACTTTTCCCATATTTTCAGCATTCGCTCAAATGAAAACATCGTATCCTCCTTCGTGGTAAAACGGCATTCTCCGCCCGCGGGGCGGCAGAAACACAAAGACCGCGGCGGAGGGACGCGCCCTCCGCCGCGTATCAAATTCAATGCGATGTCCTGCAGCTTACTCGATGCCCATGGAAGCAGCCTTCTCCTGCGCTTCCTGGAACCACTGCTCCAGCAGGCCCTCGGCCTCATATGCCGCGATGCGCTCGTTCACCCAATCCAGCAGATCGGTGTTGCCCTTCATCACAGCCACAGCGTTGCCGCCCTCTTCGGGATCGATCTCCACAGGCACCTTGCCGATGGCCAGGCCCTCGACTGTCTGCATATACTGCTCGGCGCTGATCTCGTCGATCATCACAGCCGCGCACTCACCGTTCTTCAGGTTGGCGATGCACTGGGGGAAGTCCGGCAAAAGCAGGGGCTCTGCATCGGGGAACTGCTCCGCCATCAGCGTCTCCTGCAGGGCGGCTTTCTGAGTGGCCATCACCGCGCCGGCCAGGCTTTCCTTGGTGGCATATTTGTCCAGGTTTTCCTCCAGCACCAGCATGCACTGGCCGCCGGCATAGTACATATCGCTCATGTCCACGCTCTTTTTGCGGTCTGCGTTGGGCGTAAGGCCCGCGATGGCCATATCGGCGTTGCCCGCCTGGACCTCAGCCACAACGGAATCGAACGCGATGTTCTGTATATCCAGTTCAACGCCCAGATCATCTGCCAGCGCCTGCGCCAGGGAAGCGTCCAGGCCCACGACATTGTCGTTCTCGTCCAGGAACTCAAACGGCGCATAGCCGGCCTCTGTCGTTACAACGAGCACGCCCTTGGCCTTGATGGCCTCCACGCTGTGCTCCTCCACATTGCCGCCCGTCATTGCGATGCCGTCGTCGGCTTCGGAAGCGGACGTGCCGGACGCGGCCGGAGCGCTTACCGCGCCGGACGAAGCCGCGGGAGCGGAGCTGGAAGAGCCGGAACCGCCGCAGGCGGCGAGGCCCAGCGCCATTACAAGCGCCATGCATACTGCTACAAGCTTTTTCATAAGTACCATTCTCCTCTTTCAACAAGTGCATATTTACAGGCGGGCGCTTCGCAGCGGCGACCGCTGCGGCCGGCCTGTTGTCTGAGTCTTAGTATACATGCATAAATATACAAAGTCAAGTGAATATTTTGCATATTATTTATTTTTCCATTTTCAATAGAAAGCGCGTTCCTCCCTTGCGTTTTGCAGTCGTTTTGCACAATTGCAAATGCCTTTCCCGGCGCGGCGGGCGGGAACGCAGCGTCGATTCCAGTGTTTCTCCCGCAAATTTGGGGCTTCGGCACTGGATACCGCACAAAAATATGTTATGATAATGGATACGGATTTCACGAAAGGAAGCGTACCCCATGCATCTCTCTCCCGCCCGCATTTTGAACTTTATCCGCAGGGAGGCCGTTCTCTGCTGCGCGGCGCTGGCCGCGCTGGCCTCCACTCTTTTTGTGCCGCCCTCCGCGGCGTATATTTCCTATTTCGACTTCCGCGTGCTGTGCCTGCTTTTCTGCCTGATGGCCGTCGTGGCCGGGCTGCGTGGCTGCGGTCTGTTCGAGGCGCTGGCGCTGCGCCTGCTTCGCGGTAAAAAGACACTGCGTTTTCTGGCGCTCATGCTGGTGCTGCTGCCTTTTTTCAGTTCCATGCTCGTCACCAATGATGTGGCCCTGCTCACCTTCGTCCCCTTTGCCATCTTGATTCTGAACATGGCCGATGCTTCCGCCTATGCTCCGTACATCATCGTACTGCAGACCGTCGCGGCCAATCTCGGCAGCATGGCCACGCCTGTTGGCAATCCGCAGAATCTTTTTCTCTACAATCGTTTTGCCCTGTCCCCCGCCGATTTTTTCCGCACCATGCTGCCCCTTGCGGCGGCCAGCCTTGCGCTGCTGTGCATGGGCGTGCTGTTCGTGCCGCCCCGGGCCGTCACCGTCGCCATGGGAGATGTGCACGGATACAACACGCGCCGCCTGCCCGCGCTGAGCGTACTGTTCGTGCTGTGCCTGCTGTGCGTATTCCGTGTGGCACCATACCAGCTCCTGACGGCTGTGGTACTGGCCATGCTTATGCTGTTCATGCGGGACCTTTTTCGGGAAGTGGATTACAGCCTGCTGCTCACATTTGTATTTTTCTTTATTTTCGCGGGCAACATGAGAAAGATCGGCGGGGTGAACGCGCTTCTTTCCGCTCTTATGGACAAGCACGCGCTGCCCACCTGTGTGTTGGTCAGCCAGGTCGTCAGCAACGTGCCCGCCGCCGTCCTTCTTGCGGGCTTTTCACAGGACTGGCGCGCCCTGCTGACGGGCACGAACCTTGGCGGCCTCGGCACGCCCATTGCCTCTCTCGCAAGCCTGATCTCCCTCAAGCTTTATGCCCGCTCCGCGCCGGGCGGCACACGGCGCTATCTGCTCATCTTTTCCGCAGTCAATGTTGCCGCACTGGCGCTTCTGTACGCCCTTGCGGCGGCCGGCTGACCGGCTGCGGCGCTTTTGCCTTTCTGCAGAAGCGAAATACCGCCCCACGCCCCGCCGTCCGCGAGTGCGGCAGAACATAAAACAGCGGCCGCCCCGCAAGGGGCGGCCGCTGCCTTTTGTGCTGTATTTTGCCGGGACGCTTACGCCTGGCTGGCAGCCACGGCGCAGGCCACGGTGGCGCCCACCATGGGGTTGTTGCCCATGCCGATCAGGCCCATCATCTCCACGTGCGCGGGAACGCTGGAGGAGCCGGCGAACTGTGCGTCGCCGTGCATGCGGCCCATGGAGTCCGTCAGGCCGTAGGAAGCGGGACCCGCGGCCACGTTGTCCGGGTGCAGCGTGCGGCCCGTACCGCCGCCGGAAGCCACGGAGAAGTATTTTTTACCGTTCTCCATCGCCCATTTTTTATAGGTGCCGGCAACCAGGTGCTGGAAACGGGTGGGGTTGGTGGAGTTGCCCGTGATGGACACCTCAACGCCCTCCTTCTTCATAATGGCAACGCCCTCGAGCACGTCGTTGGCGCCGTAGCACTTCACCGCGGCGCGTTCGCCGTCGGAAAAAGCCTTCTCGCGCACGACCTTCAGCTCGCCGGTCTTGAAGTCGTAATCCGTCTCCACATAGGTGAAGCCGTTGATGCGGCTGATGATATAGGCGGCGTCCTTGCCCAGGCCGTTCAGGATAACGCGCAGCGGCTCCTTGCGGGCCTTGTTGGCGGTGCGGGCGATGCCGATGGCGCCCTCGGCGGCGGCAAAGCTCTCGTGGCCAGCCAGGAAGGCGAAGCACTTGGTCTCGTCGCGCAGAAGCATGGCGCCCAGGTTGCCGTGGCCAAGGCCCACGGCGCGCTGTTCGGCCACCGAGCCGGGGATGGTGAAGGCCTCCAGGCCCTCGCCGATGGCGGCGGCACAGTCGGCGGCGCTCTTCAGGCCGCGCTTCACGGCGATGGCCGTGCCCAGCGTGTACGCCCAGACGGCGTTCTCAAAGCAGATGGGCTGCACACCCTTGACGATCGCGTCAACGTCGATGCCCTTGGAGAGGAGCATCTCGCGGCAGGCGTCCAGAGACTCCAGGCCGTTTGCTTTCAGGCATGCCTCGATTTTCGGCATGCGGCGTTCTTGACTTTCAAATTTAGCCATTGTTCTTCTCCTCCTCTCTTACTCTTCGCGCGGGTCGAT
The DNA here is from genome assembly GCF_000949455.1 of Ruthenibacterium lactatiformans. Taxonomy (GTDB): domain Bacteria; phylum Bacillota; class Clostridia; order Oscillospirales; family Ruminococcaceae; genus Ruthenibacterium; species Ruthenibacterium lactatiformans. The sequence goes on from NZ_JXXK01000004.1 coordinate 58,217, forward strand.
ATACTTCGGCGCGTCCGCAAAGCGGCCGTAGGTGCCGATGTTCTTCTCGTAAGCGGTCTTCGGGTCCACACCGTGGCGGATGTCCTCCATCATTTTGCCCAGACGGACGAACTGGTAGCCGATGGCCTCGCCGTTCTCGTCGACGGCGACCTTTGTGATATACCCCTCGGTCAGCTCCAGGTAGCGCACGCCCTTCGCCTTGGTGGAGAAAATGGTGCCCGTCATGCTGCGCAGGCCCTTGCCCAGGTCCTCCAGGCCGGCGCCGACAGGCAGGCCGTCGTCGGAAAACGCGGTCTGGCTGCGGCCGTAGACGATCTGCAGGAACAGCTCGCGCATGGCCACGTTGATGGCGTCGCACACAAGGTCTGTGTTCAGCGCCTCCAGAATGGTCTTGCCGGGCAGGATCTCGCCCGCCATGGCGGCGGAATGGGTCATGCCGGAGCAGCCGATGGTCTCCACCAGCGCTTCCTCGATGACGCCCTTTTTCACGTTCAGCGTCAGCTTGCAGGTGCCTTGCTGCGGCGCGCACCAGCCAACGCCGTGCGTCAGGCCGCTGATATCAGAGATCTGATATGCCTTTACCCACTGGCCCTCCTCCGGGATGGGGGCCGGCCCATGGTTCGGGCCTTTCGTGAGCGGACACATACGTTCTACTTCATGAGAATAAGTCATAGTGATGCTCCTTTGTGATGTTCTTTTGTGTTTCTCTTTTGACAGTTATTTCACATTTGCGCTATCCTATATTATAAAGAAAGCGCTGCTGCATTGCAAGTGCGTGGGGCCGAAAATCAAAACTTTTTCCCCCATTGTGCGCTTTTGCCTGGTTGCCGCTGTCTTCGCTTCCGTTTTGTATAACATTACAAAAAGTTTTCTATAAATTTGTTGACATTAACGATTCACATGCTATACTGTGGTTGACAGGGGAACGTCGGCCTGTCAAACGGAAGTTGTGGAAAATAGAATTGTGAGAGGAGATATGCGGTCATGGCATCTGTTGATATGCATGATATCGACCTGAAAGAATTCAACGAGGTTCTTGCCGCCTGCAAGGGCGATGTGTTTATGGTAACGCCCGAAGGCGACCGCCTGAACCTGAAAAGCAGGCTGTGCCAGCTCATCGGCTTTACCAAGCTGATCGAGGGCGGCAGCATCGCGGAGGCGAAGCTGGAGTGCTCCGACCCCGAGGACCAGCGCAGGCTGTTCCGCTTTAATATGTTCGGCGAAAAGTGAACCGTTTCACCTTTTGGCGCGCCCGCATCCGCGGGCGCTTTTTTTGTGTCCGAACGCGCGGATGCGCACGGTTTTTGCAGCTTCACCGTTTGTTTGTACGAAGTTGGACGGTTTGGTTTGACACCGTATTCTATAAAGTAGTATTATAAAGTGGAATTGTGCGGCGGCGCGCCGCGCGGAAGGTGAGTGAAAAATTTGTCTTTTTTTGAAAAACTGTTCGGCTCCTTTTCCACGAAGGAGCTCAAGAAGATACAGCCCATCGCGGACAGGGTGCTGGCGCTGGAGGCCCGGTACCAGGCCATGACCGACCGCGAGCTGCAGGCGATGACGCCCGCGCTCCGGGAGCGTCTGGCAGGGGGCGAAACGCTGGACGACATTCTGCCCGACGCCTTTGCCGTATGCCGCGAGGCAAGCTGGCGCGTGCTGGGCATGAAACACTTTCCCGTACAGGTGGTGGGCGGCATCGTGCTGCACCGCGCCTGCATCGCCGAGATGAAAACCGGCGAGGGCAAAACGCTTGTCGCCACGCTGCCCGTATATCTGAACGCGCTCACCGGCAAGGGCGTGCACGTCGTCACCGTGAACGATTACCTGGCCAAACGCGACAGCGAGTGGATGGGAAAGCTGTATAAATTTCTGGGTCTTTCGGTGGGGCTCATCATCCACGGCGTCACAGGCGAGGAACGCCGCGCCGCCTACAATGCCGACATTACCTACGGCACCAACAATGAATTCGGCTTCGATTACCTGCGCGACAACATGGTCACCTACAAAGAGCAGATGGTGCAGCGCGGGCATTATTACGCCATCGTGGACGAGGTGGACTCCATCCTCATCGACGAAGCACGCACGCCGCTCATCATCAGCGGCGAGGGCGATAAAAGCACCGATCTGTACAAGCTGGCCGATAATTTTGCCAAGGGCCTGAAGGCCACCGTCGTGGCCGAGCTGGACGACAAAGAGGACCAGGACGAGCAGGTGGACGGCGATTATGTTGTGGACGAGAAAAAAAGACGGCCACGCTTACCGCCAGCGGCATTGCCAAGGCTGAAAAGTACTTCAATGTTGAAAATCTGGCCGACGGCGCGAACATGACGCTGCAGCATCACATCAACCAGGCCATCAAGGCGCGGGGCGTGATGAAGCGGGACGTGGATTATGTGGTGCGCGACGGCGAGGTCATCATCGTGGACGAGTTCACCGGCCGCCTGATGCTGGGCCGCCGCTACAATGAGGGGCTGCACCAGGCCATCGAGGCCAAGGAGGGCGTCACCGTCGCCCGCGAGAGCCGCACGCTGGCCACCATCACGTTCCAGAACTATTTCCGCATGTACGAAAAGCTCTCCGGCATGACGGGCACCGCACAGACGGAGGCCGCCGAGTTTGAGGAGATCTACGGCCTGCAGGTGGTGGAGGTGCCCACGAACAAGCCCGTGGCCCGCACCGACTACAACGACGTGGTGTACAAAACCGAACCGGCCAAGTTCAACGCCGTTATCGAGCAGATCATCGAGTGCCATGAAAAGGGCCAGCCCGTGCTGGTGGGCACCATTTCCATTGAAAAGAGCGAGCTGCTGAGCAAGCTGCTGAGCCGCCGCGGCGTGAAGCACGAGGTTCTGAACGCCAAGCACCACGAAAAGGAAGCTGAGATCGTAGCGCAGGCGGGCAAAAAGGGCGCGGTCACCATCGCCACAAATATGGCCGGCCGCGGCACCGACATCATGCTGGGCGGCAACGCCGAGCACATGGCCAAAGCCGACCTGCGCAGGGAGGGCTTCTCCGAGGAACTGATCGTGGAGAGCACCGGCCACGCCGATACCACCGACCCGGAAATTTTAAAGGTGCGCGCGCGCTATGCCGAGCTGGAGGCCGCGCACAAAAAAGTCATTGCGGAAGAAGCCGCCGAGGTGTGCGCCGCGGGCGGCCTGTTCATCATCGGCACGGAACGCCACGAGAGCCGCCGCATCGACAACCAGCTGCGCGGCCGTGCCGGCCGCCAGGGCGACCCCGGCGCCAGCCGCTTCTTCATCAGCTTGGAGGACGACCTCATGCGCCTGTTCGGCGGCGAGCGCGTCAGCACCATCATGGATTCCCTAGGCGTCGAGGAAGACATGCCCATTGAGAACAAGATGATCTCCGGCACCATCGAGAACGCCCAGAAAAAGCTGGAGGCCCGCAACTTCTCCATCCGCAAAAACGTGCTGCAGTTCGACGACGTGATGAACAGCCAGCGCGAGATCATCTACGGCCAGCGCGGCAAGGTACTGCGCGGCGAGGATGTATCCGAAAATGTTCACACCATGATCCACGAGTCCATTGCGGCCAATGCCCAGCTGTTCCTGGCGGGCGAAGTTGCCGACGACTGGGATTTCGACGGCCTGCGCAGCCACTACCGCGGCTGGCTGGCCAAGGACGGCGATTTCCGCTACACGCCCGAAGCTCTGGGCGAGCTGAAGCAGGAGGACGTTGTGAAGGTCCTGACGGACCGGGCCGACGCCATCTGCGCGGACAAGGAAAAACGCTACGGCTCGCCTTTGATGCGCGAGTTTGAACGCGTCGTGCTGCTGCGCACCGTGGACACCAAGTGGATGGAGCACATCGACGCCATGGAGGAGCTGCGCAAGGGCATCTATCTGCGCAGCTACGGCCAGCGCGACCCTGTGGTGGAATACCGTATCGAGGGCTTCAACATGTTCGACGAGATGGTGGCGTCCATCCGCGAGGACACCTCCCGCATGCTGCTCACCATGGAGCTGCGCACCGAGCAGCCTCTCCAGCGCGAACAGGTGGCAAAGCCCACGGGTGAATCCGGCGCGGACGACGGCAGCGTGAAAAAGCAGCCGGCCAAGAAGATCGCCAAGCCGGGACGCAATGACCCCTGTCCCTGCGGCAGCGGCAAAAAGTTTAAAAAATGTACCTGTGAGCAGTATAAAGACCTGCGCTCGTGACCGGTGAGCGGGCCGCCCTTTTGGGCGGACGTGTTCCGGAGACTTACAACTGAATCGTTACGCTTGGGAGTGGCGCCCGGGCGTGCGCTGCGTTGCCCTGCTGTTCCGCAGGGCAGGCGGCGCCGTCCCGCGCCGCTCCCCCTTTTCTGTACTTTTTGTCGAATTAAATCACTTTATTACAAATTGTATCGCAGATGCAGCAGCCGGAGGCGCTGTCCGGCGGCCTTTTGCACCAGACCCGGTGCAAAAGCGCTGTAAAGGCGTGCCGCTTGCCGGCCTGTTTATATAAATGCGCGCGGAGTGCCGTTACCTTCCGCGCGCCTGAACGCATTATCCACCGGGCGTGCGGCTGCGCCCCAGCACCGGCGCTTTCTCCCTCCCGCGCACCGTGAGCGGCGGAGCGGGGAACGCCAAAGGAGTAATCATGCAACCCGAACAGACCCATCCCCGGCCCCGCGGCTTCCGGCGAAGGCTGCTGGGCGACATTTTTCACGGCGTGAAGCGGTATCTTATCCTGGGCGTGGCGGCGACGCTGTGCGCCACGTTTCTCACCTACGTCACGCCGCTCGTCGTTTCCTTCACGGTGGACAGCGTCATCGGCGACAAAACGCCGGAGCTGCCCGCCGCTCTGTCCGCTCTGTTCCAGCGCATGGGCGGGCGGGCGTATTTCTCGAGCCACATCTGGGTGCTGGCCTCGCTTGTGGTTCTGGTGACGCTGCTGGGCGGCGTATTCACCTATCTGCGCGGCCACTGCATCGCCTTTGCGGGCGAGGGACTGGCCAAGCGCCTGCGCGACAGGCTGTTCACGCATCTGGAGGCCGTGCCATACAGCTATCATGTGGGCGTGCAGACGGGTGACCTTGTCCAGCGCTGCACCAGCGACGTGGAGACGGTTCGCCGCTTTGTGCAGATGCAGGCCATGGAGGTGGTGCGCACCGTGGTGATGGTGTGCACGGCCATTTCCATCATGCTGCCCATCAGCGGCGCGATGACGGCCGTATCCACCTGCCTGCTGCCCATTCTTGTGGTGTTCAGCTTCTTCTATTTCCGCGGCGTGCAGCGGCAGTTCACACGCTCGGATGAAGCCGAGGGCGCGCTTTCCACCACGCTGCAGGAAAACCTGACGGGCGTGCGCGTGGTGCGCGCGTTTGCACAGGAAAGCTCTGAGCTGGACAAATTCACCCGGCGCAACAAGGCTTACCACGATATCACGCTGCACCTCACCACCCTGATGGGCGCATACTGGGGCCTCTCCGACATGATCGGCTATCTTCAAATCGCGCTTTCCGGCGTGTGCGGCGTCTATTTCGCCGTGCACGGCGGGTTCAGCCTGGGCAACGTGCTGCTGTTCACCACCTACACCTCCATGCTCACGTTCCCCATGCGCCAGCTGGGCCGCATTCTGGCGGATCTGGGCAAGGCGGATATTTCCCTGTCCCGTTTGGAGGACATCCTTGCCGTGCCCGCCGAAGCGGAGCCGGGCAAAGCCCTTACGCCGCAGATCGACGGCAGCGTCGCTTTCGAGGACGTGTGCTTCGATTACGGCGACGGCGTGCCCGTGCTTTCCCATGTTTCGTTCACCGTACGGCCCGGCCAGACCATTGGCATCCTCGGCAGCACGGGCGCGGGCAAATCCAGCCTGGTGCAGCTTCTGCAGCGGCTGTACCCCGTCACCGCCGGACGCATCACGCTTTCCGGTGTTGACGTCAACGACATCGAACGCCATCACCTGCGCCGCAACGTGGGCATCGTTTTGCAGGAACCGTTCCTGTACAGCCGCACCATCGGCGAAAACATCGCCATCGCCCGGCCGGACGCGGATCTTTCGGACGTATATGCCGCCGCGCGCACGGCCTCGGTACATGACGTCATCGAGAGCTTCTCCGAGGGCTACGACACCGTGGTCGGCGAGCGCGGCGTGACGCTTTCCGGCGGACAAAAGCAGCGCGTGGCCATCGCCCGCATGCTGCTGCAGGATACCCCTGTCCTGATCTTTGACGATTCCCTTTCCGCCGTAGACGCTGAGACGGACGCCGCCATCCGCGACGCGCTGCATTCCCGCCGCCACGGCACCATGTTCCTCATCAGCCACCGCATCGCAACCATCCGTAAGTCGGACCTGATCCTCGTGCTGGACAAAGGCCGCGTGGTGCAGATGGGCACGCATGACACGCTGGCCGCGCAGGAGGGGCTGTACCGGCGCGTGTGCGCCATCCAGAACGAGCTGCCGCAGGCGGCGTCCCCGAAAGGAGGCGAGGCGTAATGGCACAGAATGATTTTGAAAACAAAAGAGACACTGCCGACCAGAAGATCGACCTGCGGCTGTGGAAACGCCTGATCGCCTATGCCATGCGCCACCGGCGCACGGTGGTCTCCGTGATGCTCGTGCTGCTGGTGGTGGCGGGGATCGACCTTGCCTATCCGCAGCTCTCCCGCTATGCCATCGACCATTTCATCGAGGGCGGCACCACCGAGGGGCTTTGGCTGTACGGCCTTGTATATGCCGCTCTGGTCGTCGTCCAGAGCCTGGGCGTGTTCCTGTTTGTGCGCGGCGCGGGCCGGCTGGAAATGGACATGAGCTACGACATCCGGCAGGATGCGTTTGCAAAGCTCCAGCAGCTTTCGTTCAGCTTTTACGACACCACCTCCGTTGGCTGGCTGATGGCCCGCATGGTGAGTGATATCGCCCGGCTGTCGGATATGATCGCCTGGAGCCTTGTGGACCTGATGTGGGCGGGTGTGTTCGCCGTGGGCATCGTGGCCGTGCTGCTTGCCATGAACTGGAAGCTGGGTCTGCTGGTGCTGTGCATCACGCCCGTTCTGGCCGCGCTGTGCGTGTTTTTCCAAAAACGTATCCTCAAATACCAGCGCGCCGTGCGCAAAACGAACAGCCGCATCACAGGCGCGTTCAACGAGGGCATCATGGGCGCCATGACCACAAAGACCCTCGTGCGCGAGGAGGCCAGTGCCGCCGAGTTCCGGGAGCTGACGGGCGCCATGCGCACGGCCAGCATCCGCTCGGCTTTGCTGAGCGCGCTGTTCATGCCGCTCGTCATGGCGCTGGGCAGTATTTCCACAGCGCTGGCATTGAGCCGGGGCGGCAGCCTGGTGTTCGCCGGAGCCATGGGCTTCGGCACGCTGGCGGCCTTCATCAGCTATACGACGCAGCTGTTTGACCCCATCCAGCAGCTAGCGCGCATTCTGGCCGAGATGCAGTCCGCACAGGCCAGCGCCGAGCGCGTCATCGACCTGCTGGACACCCAGCCGGATATCGTAGACAGCCCCGAGGTGAAAGCCGAATACGGCACCGCTTTTGCGCCACGGCGCGGGAACTGGCCTCCCATCGCGGGCGGCGTGGAGTTCCGGGACGTCACGTTCGCCTACAAAACAGGCGAGACCGTGCTGCGCGATTTCAATTTAAAGGTAGAGCCGGGCCAGACCATCGCCCTGGTGGGTGAGACGGGCGCGGGCAAAAGCACCATCGTCAACCTGGTGTGCCGTTTTTACGAGCCGACCGCGGGCCAGGTACTCATCGACGGTGTGGACTACCGTGAGCGCAGCCAGCTCTGGCTGCACTCCGCGCTGGGCTATGTGCTGCAGACGCCGCACCTGTTCAGCGGCAGCATTGCGGACAACATCCGCTACGGCCGCAAGGACGCCACATTGGACGAGGTGAAGCGCGCCGCCGCCATGGTGCGGGCGGACCGCTTCATCGAAGCCCTGCCCGACGGCTACGGCACAGAGGTGGGCGAGGGCGGCGGCCGCCTTTCCACAGGGCAAAAGCAGCTTGTGTGCTTCGCCCGCGTGGTCCTCTCCGACCCGCGCATTTTCGTTCTGGACGAGGCTACCAGCAGCATCGACACCGAGACGGAACAGCTCATCCAGAACGCCATCCAGACGGTGCTGACAGGGCGCACCAGCTTCATCGTGGCGCACCGCCTGTCCACCATCCGCAGCGCGGACAAGATCCTTGTCATCCGCGGCGGGCGCATCACCGAGGCCGGCACCCACGACGAGCTGCTGGCGCTGGGCGGATATTATTACAGCCTGTACACCCATCAGTACCGCGCAGAAGCCACACGGAACGCCTTCGAGGCATAAACCGCCGCGGCGCCCCTTTTCGGGGCGCCGCGGCCCATCCTTCCAACCGGCAAAGGGGGAAATTTGAAATGAAGCTTCAAGGCACCGTGCCGCTGGAGACCGGACGCCTTGTCCTGCGGCGTTTTTTGCCCGGCGACGCCCCCGCTGTCTTTCACGGCTGGGCCGGCCGGGAGGATTGCTGCCGGTATCTGCCCTGGGAGCCCTGCGCTGCTCTGCAGGAAACGCAGGTGCGGCTGGAAAACTGGCTGGGACGTTACGCGGAGCCGGATTTTCTCCAGTGGGCCGTCACGCTGCGCGAAAGCGGCACGCTGGCCGGCGTCGTCAATCTGCACGGCGTGGATGAGGCGCACTGCTGCGCCGAGACCTCCTATGCTCTTTCACCCGCGTACCGCGGCGCCGGGCTGATGCCTGAAGCCCTGGGGGCCGTTCTGCGCTTTGGCTTCGCACAGGCGGGGTTCAACCGCATCTGTGCAGAAGTACTGGCGGGCAATGCGGCCTCTGTGCGCGTGCTGGAAAAATGCGGATTCCGCCGGGAGGGCATACTGCGCCGACGCTACCGGAAAGACGGGTGCTTTGCGGACGCCTGGCTGTACGCCGTCCTTTCGTCGGAATTCTCCGACCAAAGCAAATGAAAACAACAAAAAGGCCTCCGTCGGAGGAGAAGGCCTCATAAAGAAGTTAAGGGCAAGACAGACCGCAATGGTTTGCCTTGTCCTTTTTTATTGTGTAACCCACTATGACACTTTCGGGGAAAATGCCAGCGGGGAGAACGATAAAGCTGTTATCTATCCCAATTTGTTCTTTTCGCCCCAGATGCACAGCTGGTCCAGAACGGCCATCAGGGATTTTCCTCGGTCGCTGAGGCTGTATTCTACCTTTGGTGGAATTTGCGGATACTCTCTTCTTATAATCAGCCGGTCTGATTCTAACTCTTTTAGGTTTGTACTGAGAGTTTTATCAGATATGTTTTTCAAATACCGTTTCAGTTCATTGAACCGCACGACTTCATACTCCATAAGGCAGTACAGAATGACCATTTTATATTTGCCGGATATGAGAGACAGCGTATAACTGAATCCGGTATCCTCAAAATTCGCGTTCTCAATAAAATTCTTTATCATCGTACACTATCCTTTTAAGTAGTACCTATCCAAAATGACAGTACTTGAATTGTTGACAACAAACACTATAATTATATATAGGATAGCTGATCCTGTCAATTCTAACGATGAAGTGAGGTAATGATGATGCGGACAAAGCTAAGCATCACAGAGGGCATTTTCCCGATGCCTGTTCTGATGGTCGCCACCTACAATGAAGATGGCAGCGTTAACGTGATGAACGCCGCTTGGGGCACCATGCAGGAGCGGGAAACCGTGGTTCTCAATTTAACCGAAACCCATAAGACTGTGAAAAATATTAAGGCACGCGGCGCCTTTACTGTCAGTATAGCCGATGCCGCTCACGTGATAGAAGCGGATTATTTCGGCGTGGAATCCGGGAACAGGACTGCCGACAAGTTTACCCGCAGCGGCCTTACCGTCAGCAAAGCCCAAATGGTAGACGCCCCTGTTATCAACGAGTTCCCACTTTGTCTCGAATGTGAATTTGTTGAATATCAGGATGGCAAATATGGCTGTGGAGTGATTGGAAAGGTCGTCAATGTCACTGCGGATGAAAGCGTTATGGAAAACGGCAAGCTTAATATGTCGTTGGTAAACGCCATCGCCTTTGATCCGTACACTCATGGGTATTACAAGGTGACGGAGCGTGTTGGTGAAGCATTCAAAGATGGTCTGAAGCTGAAAAAATAAAGTTAACGCCCGCTGGAAAGCAAACACTTTTCAGCGGGCGCTAATTTCCTTATGGGAGTTCTTCCGACAGCGGAAGCCTTTTTGTTCTATATTCTTCGCACACAGCACGGCAAAGGCGGCGCGCCCGGCCTATCCCCCCTGCTTTTGCCTGGCACGCGCGGCATAACGGCCGGGCGGCATGCCGTATTTGCGCCGGAACATGCGCGAAAAGGAAAACACATCCGGATATCCCGCCTGACGCGCCGCTTCTTCCTGAGACATGCCGTGCTCCGTCATGAACTGCGCCGCTTTTGCCAGACGGCAGGACACGATGTACTCCTGCGGAGAAAGGCCCGTCTGCTGCCGGAAGAGCCTGCAAAAATAACTGCGGTTCAGGCCCAGCCCCGCGGCGATATCCTGTACCCGCATAGGCTGGGAATAATTCGATTTGATGTAGTTCACAGCCTGTCCCACATAGTTGCCGCCGTGCCCCTGCGCCGGGCCGCGGGCCGCGTCCAGCTCCGCAAACAGCTCATAGAGCTGCGCGCAGATGCGCCACTCCTTTGCAGGCATATCTCCGCAGCCTGCAATGCGCGAAAAATTTTGCAGCGCGCCGGGCAGGCGCAGCACGTCCTGCTCCAGCAGCGCCGCAAAGGGCGGCGCGCAGTCAAATCCGGCCCACATGTATTCCCACGGGTCGCGCATATCCGCTTCGTAATATGTCACCTCGCCGGGGCGTATCACGAATATTTCGCCCGCCTGCAGTGTGTACTCCCGTTTCCCGCGGCGGAATATTCCCTTCCCGCGCACAACATAATGCAAAAGAAAGTATTCCCGCACCGCCGGGCCGAAGGAATGCCCCGGCGCACACGCCTCCACTCCGCATATCCTCGGATTGATGTCTGCCATGTGCAGATTGTCCAGAAGCGTATCCTTCATTTCTCCCGCCGCCCTTCCATCAGTCACATTATGCCAAAAATGCAGCGCAGTTTGCAATACCCTTTCCCGTATTTTTTTGCTAGACTGTGTGTAAGGAGGCGGTACAATGATAAAGATCACATTTATGGGCGCAGGCAGCACGGTCTTTCTGCGCAACGTTTTGGGAGACTGCATCTACACGGATGCGCTCAAGGGCATGGAGATCGCCCTGTATGACATCGACGGCCAGCGTCTGGAACAGAGCGCAGCCATTCTGGAGGCCATCAACAAGGGCAACGGCTGCCCTGCTTCGATCCGCTCTTATCTGGGCGCAGAGAACCGCCGGAAAGCGCTTTCCGGAGCGGATTTCGTCATCAACGCAATCCAGGTGGGCGGCTACGATCCCTGCACCATCACAGATTTCGAGATCCCTAAAAAATACGGCCTGCGCCAGACCATCGGCGATACGCTTGGCATCGGCGGCATCATGCGTGCACTGCGCACCATCCCCGTGCTGGAGGATTTCGCCCGTGATATGCAGGCGGTATGCCCCAACGCATGGTTTCTGAACTATACCAACCCCATGTCCATGCTCACGGGATATATGCTGCGTTATACAGGTGTGAAAACGCTGGGCCTGTGTCACAGCGTACAGACGTGCAGCAAAACTCTGATGGACGCCATCGGCATGAGCGACCGTCTGGAGGGACGCCGGGAGCTGATCGCCGGCATCAATCACATGGGCTGGCTGCTGGACATCCGCGACCGGGACGGCAACGATCTGTACCCTGAGATCCGCCGGCGTGCAAAGGAGAAAAACGCCTCCGAGAAGCACCATGATATGGTCCGCTTCGATTACATTGAAAAACTGGGTTATTACTGTACGGAGTCCAGCGAACACAACGCCGAATACAACCCATTTTATATCAAGGCGCGTTATCCGGAGCTGATCGACCGCTTCAACATCCCACTGGACGAGTATCCCCGCCGCTGCATCCGGCAGATTGCCGAGTGGGATAAGGAATACGCGGACCTCAGCAGCAAGGGCGTGCTGCCCCACGAGCGTTCAAAGGAATACGCATCACGCATTATCGAGGCTATGGTTACGGGCCGCCCCTATAAGCTGGGCGGCAACGTGCTCAACACAGGCGGGCTGATTGAAAATCTTCCCCGTGAGGCCTGCGTGGAAGTGCCCTGTCTGGTGGACGGCGCCGGCGTAGCCCCGTGTTATGTGGGCAGGCTGCCCGTACAACTCGCGGCCATGAACCAGACGCATGTCAATGTACATCTGCTCACCATTGAGGCCGCCGCGACGAAAAAGCGCGAGCACATCTATCATGCCGCCATGCTGGAGCCGCACACCGCCGCCGAGCTCTCCCTGGACGACATCATCCGCTTGGTCGATGACCTGATCGAGGCCCACGGCAGCTGGCTGCCGCAATACCGGTAACGCCGTCTGCTGTCCCGGCGAAGCCCCCCGGCAAAGTCGGGGGGCATATCCGGGCAAAGCCCTATATTGCCAGCATACGCGCCAGATGGCGCAGGCAGGGTCCGCCGGCCACGGAAATTTTACTGCCGGCGGCCCGCAAGCGGGCTTATTTCAGCATCGTCGGCGGCTCTCCTGCTCTGCCTTTCTTCATCTGATGTTCGACGCGCTCCACGATTTTTATCGCATTCTTTCCTGCTGTGTTTGCGTAATATCCTCTGCGCCAGAATTCCCGCCTTTTTTCTCCGCAAAAGGCTTTCCTGCGATATTTTGACGCAACCGTAATATGATATTTGCAATTCCATCCTGTATCCGATAAATTATTCATCTGAACGGCCCGCCCTGTTTTTTCGTTTGTGCAGTTGGCCGGCCGCACTTCCCTATCCTGTCACAGGGATTTTTCATCGTCAGCATTATCCTTCTTTTGTACCGCTCGCCCAGCGAGTGGTTTTCTGCATGCAAAAAGGGAGGGGCTTAGGCCCCTCCCCTTTTTTATTTTCTCCCTTATTCCGCCGCCGGCAGCTCCCGCGTAGCCACGACGTCCACGCCCGTGCCGCACACGTCCGCCAGCACCACGTCTCCGCAATGCACAGGCGCGTGCAGGCATACGCCGTCCAGTGCGTCCATCACGGCAAACATTTTCTCCTTGGGCACGCTGCCCGCGGTTTTCACCGGGCAGCGGCAGATATCCGCGCCCTCCACACGCACGGTGCTCGTCACCACACGCACCGGGTGCGTCAGCTCGTTTTTGCCGTACTCCGCGCCCCGCGGGCAGCCGTTCCCCGTCACAGCCAGCGTGTTTTCATCCACCGTCAGGCGGCAGCCCTTGGGGCACACGATACAAATGATATTCGCCATTTCTCATGCCTCCTCCACGCTGACGGTGATGCAGCCGTCCGCCTTTTCCAGCAGTGCCCTCGGCACGCTGATGCGCTCCATCTCGCCGGGGGCCAGATGCTCGCGCTTGTATGCCGCCAGCTGTTCGCTGCCCGCCGTCACGCGGATGACGGAATTGCCGCACACGCGGTTCACACGGAAAAATACCTCCACGGCTTTATCCACATTGGCCAGGCGGATCTTTCCGGGCACCGTATAGGTGACGGACGCACCGTTTTCCACCTCCAGCACGCGCCCCTCAGGCGCAGGACCCTGCCGTGCGAACCGGGCCGCGGCCGCGCCCGCGCGCTGGCTCTCGCCCGTGACAAAATCCACAAGGTCATGTACATGCACCACGTTGCCCGCCGCGAAGATGCCCGGCACACTGGTCTCCATGTTTTCATACACCATGGGGCCGTTGTGGCGCCGGTCCATCTCCACGCCCGCGCCGCCCGAAAGCTCGTTTTCCGGAATGAGCCCCACGCTCAAAAGCAGCGTGTCGCAGTCGAAATGCATCTCCGTGCCGGGGACGGGAGCGCGGTTTTCATCCACCTTCTGCACGGTCACGCCCGTCAGGCGGCCCTCCCCCTCGATCTTCGTCACCGTGTGGGACAAATACAGCGGGATATTATAATCGTGCAGGCACTGCACGATGTTGCGCGTCAAACCGCCGGAATAAGGCATCACCTCAACGCAGGCCAGCACCTTCGCGCCCTCCAGCGTCATGCGGCGGGCCATGATAAGGCCGATATCGCCCGAGCCCAAAATCACCACGCGGCGGCCCACCATATAGCCCTCAATGTTCAGATACCGCTGGGCCGCGCCCGCGGTGAATACGCCAGCCGGGCGTGCACCCGGGATGGAAATGGCGCCGCGCGTGCGTTCGCGGCAGCCCATGCACAGCACGATGGACGCGGCCTCCAGCACAATGTAGCCGTCCTTTTCATTGACGGCGTGGACGCGTTTTTCCGGCGTGACGGCCAGCACCATCGTGTCCGTCTTTACCTCTATGTTCGTCTTGCGCACCAGCTCGATGAAGCGGCCCGCGTACTCGGGGCCCGTGAGCTCTTCTTTAAAATAATGCAGGCCGAAGCCGTTGTGGATGCACTGGTTGAGGATGCCGCCCAGCGTGTTGTCGCGCTCCAGGAGCAGGATGCGGCCCGCGCCGCCCTTGTGCGCGGCCTCGGCCGCCGCCAGCCCGGCGGGGCCTGCGCCGATGACGATGACGTCGTACCGGTTATTCTCCATGATGCAGGCCCCCTTCCTTCGTGGTGCCGGTGATGATATAGCTGCCGGCCCTGTCCTTCAGGACGTCCTGCTGGGGGATGCCAAGCTCCCGCGCAATGATCTCATGCACCCGGGGGCCGCAGAAGCCGCCCTGGCAGCGGCCCATGCCAGCGGTGCAGCGGCGTTTTACGCCGTCGATGGTGCGCGGCGGGATGGGGCGGTGCAGCGCGTCCACGATCTCGCCCTCCGTCACGGTTTCGCACCGGCAGATGACACGGCCGTACAGCGGGTTTTCCCGGATGGCCTCCGCCTTCTGCTGCGGCGTCATTTCGTTGAATCGTTTTTTGGTGCGGGTGTGGACGAAGCTCTCCTTTTTCTCCAGCGTCACGCCCGCGCCCGCAACCAGCGCCAGCGCGTCCTCCGCAATCGCCGGCGCGCTGGAAAGGCCCGGGCTTTTGATGCCGCCCAGCGTGATGAAGCCGGGCGCGGTCTCCCCAATGATAAAATCGCTTTGGTCGGTATTGGCGCGCACGCCCGCAAAATTGCGGATATTTTCCCGGAAGTTTACGCCCGGCACGCTCTTGACGGCCTTTTCCCGCACGAATGCCAGCGCGTCCGCCTGTGTGGAAACGTCCTCGCGGCCGCTGGGCTCCGCATTGGGGCCGACGATAAGGTTGTAGTGAACCGTAGGCGAAACGAGCACACCCTTGCCGTCGCGGTTGGGACACTGGAAAACAACGTGGTTCACCACATAGCCCTGGCTTTTGTCCAGAAGGTAGTATTCACCCCGGCTGGGAATCGTGGTAAAGCCCGGTTCACCCGCCATCGCGGCCACCAGGTCCGCCTCCACGCCCGCCGCGTTCACCACGGCACGGGCTTCAAAATCGCCTTTTGCAGTATGCAGCCGCCAGCCGCCGCTGATTTTCTCCGCGCCTGTCACAGCTGTTTCCAAATGGAGTTCCACGCCGTTTTCTACGGCGGCCTCGGCCAGCGCCAGCGCCAGATCCCACGGCTCCACAATGGCCGCACTGGGCGCATACAGCGCGCCGCACACCGCATCGGAAAGATTCGGCTCCATGGCCAGCGTTTCCTCCCGCGTCAGCACGCGCACGCCGGGCACGCCGTTCGCCACACCGTTTTCGTACAGGCGGCGCACGGTTGCCATTTCCTCATCGGAAAAAGCCAGCACCAGGCTGCCGATCTGGCGGTATTTGACGTCGAACGCAGCGCACTGCTCTTTCGTCAGCGCACTTCCCCGCACATTCAGCCGCGCCATGGCGGTGCCCGGTTCAGGGTCGTACCCCGCGTGCACGATGGCGCTGTTGGCGCGTGTGGTGCCCATGGAGACGTCGTTCTCCTTTTCAAACACCGCCGCGCGCAGCTTGTGCTGCGACAGCAAATAGGCCACGTTTGCGCCCACGATGCCGCAGCCGATGACGGCCACATCCAGCATATCGTTTCCCTCCGCAGCGGCCCGCCGGCGGCACAGCGGACCAAAACCGCCCGCACCGGGGGACACGCCTTTATTTGCCGCACGCGCTTTGAGGCGCGCCGGATTTTCCGTTGCTCCAGGCAAACTATGTTTCCCATCGCGCACTTCGCGTACCGCTCGTGTTCACTAAGAAACATGGTATCTATGCCGCCAGGCTCATGCTTCGCCTGCGGCTCGCATTCACCAACCGGACATATTATACCATGACGCCGCCACAGGCGGCCTCAACAAAACCGCATTCACTGCGGTTTTGCAGGGTTCAATGTTCTCAAAGCCCTGTGCGCCAGCACAGGGGCGTGTGCAGCGCACACGCGCAGCCGCGTAAGCGGCAACTTTGAGGTTATTATACCATATTTCTAAGCTCACACTTCGCGTACCGCTCGTGTTCACTAAGAAACATGGTATCTATGCCGCTAGGCTCATGCTTCGCCTGCGGCTCGCATTCACCAACCGGACATATTATACCACAAACGGTCCGCCGTGTCATTCGGCAATTGGCGGAAATTGTATGGCGCACGGCCTTTCCCTGTCCCTTGCCCGCACCGCGCAAAAAGCACCCCGCCGTGCGGCGGGGTGCTTTTTGATTTTGCTATGCAAACAGGCTGCAAACCAGGCCCGCCGCCACGCCGATGCCGTACAGCAGCGCCACGATAAATAAATTCTGTTTGGCGTTTTTGTTGGCGCGCAGCAGCACCGCCAGCCCCACGCCTGCGCCCGTGCACAACCCCGCCACCACGCCTCCCAGCGAAAGCTGGCCCGCGGCATACAGCTGGGTGATGAGGACCGAGGACACACAGTTGGGAATGAGCCCCACAAGCCCGGCCAGCACAGGCTGCCACGGGCCGCTGGCCGCCAGGAATGCCCCTATGGCCTCCTCGCCCACCAGAGCCACCAGCGCGCCCAAAGCAATGTTGAACAGCAGAATGAACAAAAAGATGTGCAGCGTGTGCTTGAGCGCCGCCGCCAGGATGCCGTCCCGTTCCTCGTGCTCGTGGCAATCCACAGCGCTGCTGCTGCCTGTGTAGCCGCCGCGCACGCTCTGAGGAATCAGCCTTTTGAACACAAAATCAATGCAGAAGCCCGCGGCAAGCGCCACAGCCAGCTTGATGCCGAGGATCAGCGCCAGCGACCGCCAGTGTTCCGGGTTTGCGATGAGCAGCGGCACCGCCTCGTCGGACGTGGCAAGGAACACCGCCAGCAGGGTACCCAGCGTGACCACCTTGCTGGCGTACAGGTTTGCCGCCATGGCCGAAAACCCGCACTGGGGCAGCAGGCCCAGTACGGCGCCCGGCACAAAGCCAAAGCGCCCGCCGCCCGCCAGTGCTTTTTCGATGCCCTCCGAGTGGCGGTGCTCCACATATTCGATCAGCCAGTACGCCGCGAACAGAAAGGGCAGCATTTTCACGCTGTCCAGCAGCGCGTCCAGTAAAAGTTCCAAAATCAAAACAGGGTTCTCCTTTTCTCACAGCCGGCGCATGCCGCGCCGGAAAATCATACCACTCCCGTATTATATGCCCTTCGCCCGGCCTTTACAAGAAGCCCCCGAGGGGCATCCGCCCGGCGCTGGGCAGATGTACCACTATTTTTTTGTGCGGAGCAAAGAACTTTGTCACGGCGCGCACTTGCGCGGCTTTTTGCACTATGGTATGATACTTTTGTAACAGTCTGTCCACACCTGATTGATAAAGGAGTTTTCACACATGCGTGGTATTTATTCTTCCGTTACCGACATCCGCCGCCAGGTATTCACCGAGGTGGCCCGTATGGCATACGAAGGCGGCGATTACAGCCGCGTTGAGGAGCTGCCGTACAAGATTTTGCCGGGCGAGGTGAGCAAATACCGCGACAGTATCTTTCTGGAGCGCGCCATCGTGGGCGAGCGCCTGCGCCTGTCCATGGGTTTGCCGCTGCGCCCCATCGACGAGCACGCGCCCCTTTCCACCGGTATCGAGGAGGCCGCCCGGCCGGAGAAATACTACGAGCCGCCCCTCATCAATATCATCAAATTCGCTTGCAACGCCTGCCCGGAAAAATCTTTTCACGTGACGGATATGTGCCAGGGCTGCCTGGCACATCCCTGCGTGGAAGTATGTCCCAAGGGCGCGGTGTCCATCGTGCACGGCAAAAGCGTTATCGACCAGAGCAAGTGCGTCAAGTGCGGGCAGTGCGCCAACGTATGCCCCTACGGCGCCATCCATAAGATGGAACGCCCCTGCGCCAAGGCCTGCGGCATGGATGCCATCGGCTCCGACGAGCTGGGCCGCGCGAAGATCGATTACGACAAGTGCGTGTCCTGCGGCATGTGCCTTGTAAACTGTCCTTTCGGCGCCATCGCGGACAAAAGCCAGATCTTCCAGGTCATCCAGTCCATCAACCAGGGCGACCGTGTCATCGCCGCCGTGGCTCCGGCCTTTGTGGGCCAGTTCGGCCCGGACATGACGCCTGAAAAGCTGAAGCCATCCATGAAGCTCCTGGGCTTTGACGATGTGGTGGAGGTCGCCATCGGCGCGGACCTGTGTACCATTGAAGAAGCCAAGGATTTTATGCGCGAGGTGCCCGAGCAGCAGCCGTTTATGGCCACGTCCTGCTGCCCGGCCTGGAGCGTGATGGCGAAAAAGCTGTTCCCGGATTTTGCGCCCTATATCTCCATGGCCATGACGCCCATGGTGCTGACGGCCCGCCTGCTGAAAAAAGAGCACAAAAACTGCAAGGTCGTTTTCATCGGGCCGTGCGCCGCCAAAAAGCTGGAAGCCAGCCGCCGCACCATCCGCAGCGACGTGGACTTCGTGCTCACATTTGAAGAAGTGATGGGCATGTTTGAGGCGAAGGCCATCAAGTTCTCCGAAGTGGCCGCCGGGCCCGAGCTGGTGGAGGCCACCGCCGACGGCCGCGGGTTTGCGGTTTCCGGCGGCGTGGCGAACGCGGTGGTGAACGCCATCCACAAGATGGACCCGGACCGCGAGGTAAAGGTGATGGCCGCCCAGGGCCTGCAGGAATGCAAAAAAATGCTGATGCTGGCCAAGGCAGGCAAGCTGAACGGCTACCTGCTGGAGGGCATGGCCTGCCCGGGCGGCTGCGTGGCGGGCGCCGGCACGCTGCAGAACCCGGTGAAATCCACTGCCGCGCTGAACAAATACAAGGCCAGCGCACCGGAGAAGTATTCAGTGGACAGCAAATACGAGATCACGCTCAACCTTTTGCACGATTGACAGCGGCTCACAGCAGATACAGCAGGGCCCCGGCTTTTCAGCCGGGGCCCTGCTGTTATCTTTCACCGGGGCCGGTGCGTCAGGCATACGGCCCCTCCGTCACGAACTGCTTGTTGTAATCGCTGTATACGGTGTGAGTCAGGATATAATCCGCCCAGGCCGCATAGCCCGTGGGGTTCATGTGAATGCCGTCGTAGGTTCCCACATAGTCCCCGCGCAGGTTTCCGTCTGCGTCTGCCAGAGCCTCCTGTGCGTCCAGATAATAAAGGCCCTTGCTCACGGCCAGCTTGGCGATGGCGTTATTGATAAGACGGATGTGGCCGTTCTCCAGCGGCGGCTGCTTTACACCCTGTTCGGCCGTGGTGGGCGTGATGCTCTGCACATAAATGGGCACGCCCGCGAACCGCTCCCGCAGCTTGTCGAGCAGATCGCTGTAATATTTCAGGAACGCTTCATCCGACTGGCTGATGAGCGCGTTGGTGCCGTACAGCACATAGATATTGCTTGGCGACTGCACCTTGATGTCGTCCCACATCTCAATGCGCGAGCCGTCCGGCCGCTGGCCCACAAAATTTTGCAGCACCTGATTGGGGCTGGTGCTCTTATACGCGCATACTGTTGCCACATCCCGCGTGGGTGCATACAGCGCAAAGCCCTGGGACAGGGAATCCCCGATGAACAGCGCCGTGCGGAAATACTCCGTACTCAGCCTGCCGTTGGCAGGCACGGCCAACAGGCGGGAATCGCTGGCAGTAACGTCGCTTTCCAGCGTGCGCTCCACAGGCACTTCCGTGTTCCAAGCCTGCACGGGCGCCGCTGCCTCCGGCCGGCCGCCCACCTCCTGCGCACCGCCGCCGGAGGGCGTAGATACGCTTTCCGGCGCAGGCGGCGTGCTTTCGGACGATGGCGGGCCCCCGTCCTGCTGCGCGCCGCGCACCGGGAACACAGGCTGGCCGTGGATGATCTTCACCGACGAATAGGAAATGCCGAACAAAAGCGCCACAATGAGCACGCCAAGACCCGCCTGCACCAGAAGCGTCTGGTTGCGGCGGCGTTTGCTGTGCACTTTGTACGGCTTGATATTGTTTGCCAAATTGGTGCCTCCAAAGGATATTTGCGGGCGTGCTAACGGTATGCGCCCCCGTCCGCCAGGGCGAACTGCGCGTTGTGCGCGCTGTATATGGTGTGTGCGGCAAGGTAATCCAGCCACGGGCGGTATTTGGAGCCGTCGAGCAGGTGCAGGCCGTCGCTCCCTGCCAGGTCCGCCCGCAGGTAACCGTTCTCGTCCGCCATCACTTCCCACAGGTCCACATAATAAAGCCCTTTGCTCACGGCCAGCTTGGCGATGGCGTTGTTGATAAGCTTCAGATGCTCCCGTTCTAGCTGCGGTTTCTTCTCGCCGTATTCCTGTGTCGTTGGAGTGATGCTCTGCACATAGATGGGCGTATCCGGGAAACGCACCCGCAATTTGTCCAGCAATTCGCCGTAAAATTTCAAAAAGCCCTCGTCCGTCTGCTGCAGCAGCGCGTTCGCTCCCAGAAGGATATAGATGTTCGCTACATCCTGCTGGACGTTGATCTCGTCCCACATCTCGATTTTGGTGCCATCGGCCCGCTGGCCCACATAGTTTTGCAGGATGCTCTGGGGGTTCACGCCCTTGTAGGCGCACACACGCATCCAGTCCCTGTATTCCGGATACCATGCGAAGCCCTGTGTAACGGAATCCCCGATGAACAGCGCATCGCGGAAATAGTCATCGGATACACGCCCGTTTTCCGGTACGGCCAGAAGGCGGGCATCACTGGCCGTCACATCGGCATCCAGCGTGCGCTCCACAGGGGTTTCGGTGTTCCACGCCTGCACGGATACGGCCGCTGTCACGGACGGCGCATGCGGCTGGCTTTCCAGTGCAGGCCCCGGCGCGGGGACCCCGCCGGGCTGTGCCGGCGGCGCGGCGGACACGGCGGCACGCGCGCGCAGCAGCGGCTGGCCGTAAATGATCCTTACCGCAGCATAGGAAATACCGAACAGCAGCGCCACAATGAGCACGCCAAGGCCCGCCTGTGCCAGAAGCGCCCGGCTTCGGCGGCGTTTGCTATACAGTTTGAACGTGCTCTCTGCCAAGGCCAGTCCCTCCCACAGGGCGTTTTCCGCCGTCCGCGCGTGTGCCGTGTTTTCGTCAGGCCGCCGGGGCCGTGTAATAAGGTGAGCCGGGCAGGTACGGATTCTCCTTGCTGTACGCCGTATGTGTCACAAGGAACTCCCGCCATACATTGTAGCCTTCGTTGTTCAGATGGATGCTGCCCGAAGCAATATCCGCCCGAAGCGCGCCGTTTTCGTCGGCCAGAGCGGAGAACAGGTCCAGATAATGCAGATCCCTGTCATATGCTATTTTCGCCAGGTTTTCGTTCAGCCCCCGGATGCGTTCCACTGAAAAGTTTTCGTCCCCGGCCATCTTCTCCGCCGAGACAGGCGGGATGCCCTGGATGTAATACACCGTATCTTGCGGCAGCTGCGGCAGCAGGAAGTCAAGGAAATCGTTGTAATACTTCAGGAATGCCTCATCGGTAAGCGTAGCCATGGAATTGGTGCCCAGCAGAATATACACCTTTTTAGGCGCCGCGGCCAAGATCTCATCTATGGCGGCCACCTGCTGGCCGCTGATGTTTTCCACAAGGCCCTCCATGAACTGCTTGGGGCCCGCGCCCAGATAAGCGGCGTATTTCGCGTTGGGGATGCCGCTGGAATATTCCTGGAAGCCCCGCGTCAGCGAATCGCCGATGAACAGCGCATCGTCAAAGTAGCTCATATCCACACGGCCCGCCTCCGGCAGCGCCACCAGTGAAGCGGAAGGCTGCGTATACGAAGCGTCTGTTTGCTGTACAGGGCCAAGCACCGCTTCCCCTGTCTGCGCCACGCTGCCGTCCGCCTGAGAGGAAGCAGCCTGAGAAGCCGACAAAGCAGCCAAGCTGCTGGCCGCCGCGCGCTTGGCGGGCAGCTCTATGAGCGTGGTAATGACCCACGAAAGGCTCAGGATAACAACGGCCACACAGGCAAAGAACATACCGCCGCCTGGCGCGCGCCTGCGTTTGCGCGGCTTTGCGGCATAGTGGCGTCCGCCCGCAGCCTGCCCGCGGGGCGCTGTGTGTGCCGGAGCGGGCGCTGCGCGCCGCCGCTGGGCGCAAGCGTCATCCCGGGGGCGTGCCGCTTGAGGAGGACGCTGCTGTGCGCCCGAAGGGTGTCCGGCCGTGCTTTGGGCGGCCGGGCGCGCATTGCCGGGCTGCGCCGGACGCGGGATATGGATGATCTGCTCCTGAATGGCACGGGCACGGGCGTCTACATCAGGGCGCGCCGCGCCGCGGCTCTTTTCCTGCATGTGCCGCTGCTCCATGTGCGCCCTCCTTTCCGGCTCATTTTTACGGATACCAAAAGTACCCCAATATACAAAATATTATACCCTGTTTGTCCCCGTTGTTCAACCGTGATTCCTGCCACTTTTTAGGCGGCAGTGTGTGTTTTGTGTGAAAAAGCTGTAAATGCTGCAGATACAAAGAACAAAAAACGCCCCCGCCTCGTTTGAGAAGCGGGAGCGCCGGAAAACATGGGTTACGCCAGCTCAGCGAAATACTTGATGGTGCGGACCATCTGGCTGGTGTAGCTGTTCTCGTTGTCGTACCAAGACACGACCTGCACCTGATAGGTGTCGTCGTCGAGCTTGGTGACCATCGTCTGCGTGGCGTCGAACAGGCTGCCGTAGCGGATGCCGATGACGTCGGAGGAGACGATCTCGTCGGTGTTGTAGCCGAAGCTCTCGGAGGAGGCTGCCTTCATAGCGGCGTTGATGCTCTCCTTCGTTACGTCCTTGCCCTTGACGACGGCCACCAGAATGGTGGTGGAGCCGGTGGGAACAGGCACGCGCTGGGCGGAGCCGATGAGCTTGCCGTTCAGTTCGGGGATGACCAGGCCGATGGCCTTGGCGGCACCGGTGCTGTTGGGCACGATGTTGGCGGCGCCGGCGCGGGCGCGGCGCAAATCGCCCTTGCGGTGCGGGCCGTCCAGGATCATCTGGTCACCGGTGTAGGCGTGAACGGTCGTCATGATGCCGCTTTGGATGGGATAGGCGTCATTGAGGGCCTTGGCCATCGGCGCCAGGCAGTTGGTGGTGCAGGAAGCGGCGGAGATGATGGTGTCCTCAGCCGTCAGGGTGTTCTCATTCACGCTGTAAACGATGGTGGGCAGGTCGTTGCCGGCCGGAGCGGAAATGACGACCTTCTTGGCGCCCGCGTCGATGTGGGCCTGGGATTTGGCCTTGGAAGCGAAGAAGCCGGTGCACTCCAGCACAACGTCAACGCCGATCTTGCCCCAGGGGAGGTTCGCCGGGTCTTTCTCGGCCAGGATCTCGATCTTCTTGCCATCCACGGTGATGGAAGTCTCGTCGGACTCGACGGTGTGGCCCTCGTAACGGCCCTGCGCGGTGTCATATTTCAGCAGGTGGGCAAGCATTTTCGGGCTGGTGAGGTCGTTGATCGCGACGATCTCGTAACCCTCGGCGCCGAACATCTGGCGGAACGCCAGGCGGCCAATGCGGCCAAAGCCATTGATTGCAACTTTTACTGCCATATTAGTACATCCTCCTTATATTCAGGCACGGTGTGCGCCGCACCCTGCGGCGCTGTATTTTGCCCGTAAGACTATCACTTATTGTACCCCAAAAGCCGCCGGACTGCAAGAGTTTGATAAAAGTTTAACGCCGAAAACACGAACTTCTTACACTTTTGTAACAATCCATACATAGCGGCGTGCAAACTTCATACACTATGTGCAGTTTGACCCTGCGCGCCGCCTCCAGCTCCCTGTGGCGCGCATGCGGAAAGGAGGATTCCCATGGCCCCGACGCCAAACAGCGCACTTCTTGCGGCGCATCTGCGTGAGGATACAGCCGACCTTCTGGCCCTGCTGCCCGCGGCCCGCCGTGCGGCGGCGGGCGGCCCCGGCGGCGGCGAAGCCACGCTGGACGGCATCGCCCGCGCGGCCTACCGCACGCTGCGCACCGCCGAAAACCTGGCCGCTCACGCCGCGCTCTGCACCGCACCGCCCCACCCGCAGCCGGTGTGCGTTACAGCGCTGGCCGCGGCCTACGTCAGCGGCGCGGCGGGTGTGTGCCGCAGCGCGGTGTTCGTGCCCGAATGGCCTCGGGCGCCTCTGTGGGCCATGGGAGATGCGCGGCTGTTTGCCGCCGCACTGGGTAATTTGCTGGCCAACGCGGTGCAGTATGGCGGCGAGCGGCCCGCAATATCCGTGCGTGCGGCGCGGCGCGGGGAAACGCTGCTTCTCACTGTGGCCGACAACGGCCCGGGATGCGCGCCCTCCGCCGGGGACCGCGGCCTGGGCCTTGGGCTTGAGGTTGCACGGCGCTATGCCCGCGCCTACGGCGGCCGCCTGCTGGCAGGCAGCGCGCCGGAACGCGGCGCGTGCTTTTCCCTTTGCCTGCCGCTGTGCCCGCCCGGTGCCGCCCCCAGCGTGCCCGACTATATGGCCGATCGCTTCAGTCCTCTGTACGTGCAGCTTGCGCCTGTGTGCGATCTGCCGTTGTGACCGTCCGCCCGCCGGAATGCTCCGTCCCTGCGCGAGAGGCGTTCTCTTTTTTGTCCGCCCGCCGCGCGTCCTGTTCCGCCCCGTCCGCCTCCTCTTGTGCTTCGTCGTCCTGTTCCGCCTGCCCGTCCGCCTCGGCCATCGTCCGCACCCCCTGGCCGGACAGGCTTTCCTTCAGCCCCTCCAGCCATTCCACAGCCGCAAAGCCGACCTTATAAGAACTGCACACAGCCTGCTGCTCCGCACCGGAATAAGCCGACATGTCCTGCCCGCCGTCGGATGTTGCCGCGGGAACGCACATGGGCGGAAACAGCACGCAGAACCAGTTTTTCCCGGCATGCGCGCCGATCTCCACCCGCACGGCGTCGTAGCGCCCGGCGGGCAGCGTGAAGCCGTCATATTCCCGAGTGGAAAAATACATATTCTCCAGCCGAACCGCTATAGGGTAGCTGTATCCGCGGGAACGCACCGTGCGCTGGGCCACAGCGCGGATGGCCTCCAGGTCCGCCCCGGCGGCGCGCAGCGCCCCTTCCTTTGTCCGTTCGGCAGCGAACATGCCGCCCTCCGCCTGAAGGATCGCATCCCGCACCGCCAGCTTCAGTTCCTGGTCCGCCTCTGAATCGGAGTTGGCCAATATATGCAGGCGCAGCGTATCCTCCCGTACACCCGCACATGCGGCGGAAAACCGGGTAAAGCTGCTCAGGCTCAGCGCCAGCGCCAGCCCCAGCAGGACGGAAAGCTCCCACCGGCCCCGGCGCCCCATGCGGGCAAGGCGTCCGCCCAGCGCCGCGCGCAGTGTCTTGCATTTTTTAAGTAATCTCATCGGTATTCACACTCCCTATGGCCGAAGTGTGGACAGACCTTACGCCAATTATTCCCAGCATTCCCGCAAAACAAAGATTTCACATTTTTACGGCGGTTTTGCCTGCCGGCATGAAAAAGCCGCCGCTCCCGGACACGGGGCGGCGGCTTTTCCGGCGCGTCACAGCGGCAGCAGCCGGTGCGCCACGGCAAAATAGATCACAAGCGACACCGCGTCCACAATGGTGGTGATGAGCGGCGAGGCCATGATGGCCGGGTCCATCCGACAGGCCTTTGCAATGAGCGGCAGCACGCCGCCGATGGTTTTTGCCACGATCACGGTGCACAGCATCGTCAGCGCCACAGTGAGGGCCACCATCTCGCTGCCGGGATAGGTGAGGATCAGCCGAACAAAATTCACCGCGCTGAGCACCACGCCCACCAGCAGGCTGACACGCAGCTCCTTCCACAGCACCCGGGGAAAATCCCGCAGGGTAATCTCGTTCACCGCAAGGCCGCGGATGACCAGCGTACTGCTCTGGCTGCCCGCGTTGCCGCCGGTATCCGTAAGCATGGGAATAAACGTGACGAGCAGCGGCATCGCGGCAATGGCCGCCTCATACCGACCCAGGATACCGCCTGTGATCATGCCGGAGATCATCAGCACCAGCAGCCATACGATGCGGTGCCTTGCCAGGGAAAACACGCCCGTTTTCAGATACGGCTTCTCCGATGGGGCCATGGCGGCCATCTTCTCGAAGTCCTCAGTGGCCTCCTGCTCCATAACGTCCACCGCGTCGTCTACGGTAACGATGCCCACCAGACGTCCTTCCGCGTCTACCACGGGCAGCGACAGGAAGCCGTACCGCTGCAGCAGCCGCACGGCCTCCTCCTGGTCCGTCCCGGTGGCGACGGAGATGACGCCGTCCTCCATCACATCGCTGACGAGCTGGCTGTCCCGCGCCAGCAGCAGGCTGCGCACCGTCACCACGCCCAGCAGCCTGCGGCGGGGGCCAACCACATAGCAGGTGTAGACGGTCTCCCGGTCCTCTCCGGTGCGGCGGATGTGCTCAATGGCCTGCTCCACCGTCATCGTGGGGCGCAGATCTGTAAATTCCGCCGTCATAATGCTGCCGGCGGAATGCTCGGGATACTTGAGGAACTGGTTGATCAGGCCGCGCATCTCCGGTGTGGCGTTCTTCAGGATGCGCTTGACCACATTGGCGGGCATGTCCTCCAGCATATCCACCGCGTCGTCCACGTACAGGTCCTCCACGATGACGGCCAATTCCGCATCCGTCGCCGCGGCGACAATGAGCTGCTGCGTCTCCGGCTCCAGCTCTGCGAACACGTCGGCCGCCACGCCCTTGGGCAGCGTACGGAAAGCCAGCACGGCCTCCTCACCGTTCAGCAGTCCCAAAAATTCTGCAATATCCACTTCGTTCAGCTCCAGCAGGGCCTCGCGCAGAGCCTTAAAGGAACGTTTTTTCAGCAGCGCCTCCAGCGCTGCAAAATCATACTGCCGATCCATTTGTGTTTCCTCCTTCTTCCTGTGTGTCGGAGGACGAACACGGGGTGCCTGCCCGGACAAAAAAGCCGCGGAAGCAGGCACCAGAGGCCCGCCGCCGCGGCAAACAAAACCAAAACACGCAAATGCGGGCGTGCAGCGCGCACAGCCCGCTCTGCGCCCCGAAAAAGAGCGTCAGAAAACAGGCCCGAAGCGCCCTGCGGCCGCCGGTGGTGTCTGATCCGGTTGTCTGCCGGGCAATCCCATACTTCGTCCAACGGGTTCCAAAGACGCTTCCTCCTTTGTCGTTTCAATTTGCGCGGCAGCACAGCGCCCCGCGCCACTCTATTGTACGATGCCCGGCCCGGATTTGCAACCCCTTTGGGCACGGTCCGGCGTCCGCCGCAAAGCGGCCCCGTCCGGCGCACTGCCGGACGGGGCCGCTGCTCCGCTCTCACCGCATTGTTTTTCCGTCTATCATCGCCACCTTGGATGTCCGGCCCATCCATGCGTAATATCTGCGCCAGTCCTCCAGAGATTGCAGCGGGATATCTTCGCCGCGTACAAGGATATGCTCCGCCACCTGCTCCGGCTTCAGCGCGCAGTCGTGTTCCTGTCCGTTTTCCAAGATGACGAACCCCGCCATCACGTCCACATCCACGCCGCGGACGGTGAATTCCAGGAAGCAGCGCGTCCTATACTGTGCGTTCGGGTCGGACGGGGCCGGCGCGCCCAGCGGCAGCATCGCCTACTTCAGCTTTTCCACATCCGTTTCACAGACCATCAGGTCAATGTCGCGGAACACGCCCGTTTTCCCCTTAAAATACAGCAGCAGGGAACCGCCCACGGCCCAGGTGACGCCGCTTTGGTTCAGCGCCCGCGCAATATCGGCCAATACATCCAGCTTGCGTTCTGTTTCCATGGCACAGCGCCTCCTGTTTTTCGGTCCCACAGCGTTTAATCCTCATCCGCGCCCCACGACGCGCGCACCTTTCGCCTCCGGCCGCAGCACCCAGCACTGTGGGTAAACCCGCAGCAGCGCCGCTTTCGCGGCCTGGGCCGGGGCCTCGTCTGCAAACACGCCGAACACCGCCGCCCCACTGCCCGTCATCAGCGCTGCCAACGCGCCGTGGGCGCGCAGCGTTTCGCAGATGGGCTTTGTCGCGGCGCTGGCGCTGGAATATTCCAGCGCGTTCTTCATCTGCGCGCACAGGCCCGCCAAATCGCCCCGTGCGATGGCGGCCGCCGCAGCCGCGCTGTCCGGACGCACGTCGGTACCAATGCGGTCGTACCTTGCATATGCCTGCGGCGTGGAAATGCCGCCCGCGGGCATACATACCGTAAAAAAGCAGGGCGGGCAGGGCTTCAGCGGCTCCAGGATATCGCCCACACCGGTAACCCGGGCCGTGCCGCCCACAATGGAAAACGGCACGTCCGCGCCCACCTGCGCGCCCAGCGCGCACAGCTCTGCCGCGGAAAGGCGCGCACCGTACAGCTCGTTCAGCCCCACCAGAACGGCGGCGGCGTCGGCGCTGCCGCCCGCCATGCCCGCGCGCACGGGCACATGCTTTTCCACCGTGATGGCCGCGCCCGCCAGGAGGCCCGTGCCGTGGAAAAACGCCAGCGCCGCTTTATAGGCGGTGTTGTGCTCGTTGGCCGGCACGCGGGAGCCGGGCAGCGAAAGCGAAAGTCCCCTGCTTCTGCGCAAAGTGACGCGCTCCCGCAGGCTGACAGCCTGCATGATCATATCCAGCGTGTGATATCCGTCCGGCCGGGTCCCCGTCACGTCCAGCGTGAGATTCAGCTTTGCGGGTGCAAGCACGGTGACGCTGCGCATGAAAACGACCTCCCTTTACCGCTGTTCCAGCAGTTCAATGATCCTGAAAATCCCCAACAGCACCATCCCCGCAAAAAGGCAGGCGAGGAAAAGCAGCGGCTCTCTGTAATTCCAGTCGAACAGCATGCCGCCCAAAAAGCACTGCAGCAGAAATACGGCCGCCAGCGTGAGCAGCAGGAGCGCCGAAAGCAAAACAGCTGTTGAAATTCCTTTTTTCATTTCTGCCTCTTTCCGTCTACAGATTGAATATCCCAGCCCGCTTCACATCGATGGCCTTTGCGGGGCACATCTCGTGGCAGCAAAAACAGCGGATGCAGGCCCTCGGCACGATATGCGCCTTTCCGTTTTCCACTGTGATGGTGTGCCCTGGGCATATCTCGGCGCACTTGCCGCAGCCGATGCATTTGCTCCGGTGGATCTTCGGGCGCGGGGCAAGCCACTTTTCCACGCCCGGAACGGCCCAGCGCAGCGCCCGGGGTGCCTTGTCGGCAAAGCTGATGTCTGCAAAGCCCGCGGGCAGTTTATAGTCCGCTACGGGCGCTGCCGCCTGCGTGTCGCCGCGCAGCAGCGCTTCCTCCAGTGCCGCCTCGCACAAGCCGCGGGCATGGGCGGCGGCAAGGTACGGCACCCGCATCGCGGGCATCCCCATCAGGCGGCACACAGCAAGGTCCACCGCATACGCGTCCTCTCCGCCCAGCACCAGCCCCAGCGCCCGGGGCGTGCCGCCCGCGGGGCCGTCGCCCTCCATGGCCAGCACGCCGTCGGCAATGATAAGCTGCGGCCGCACGGTCTCGCACAGGTCCACCAGCATTTCTCCAAACGGCTCCTTTTCCGGGAAGCGCATATGGAATTCGGCTTTCTGCAGGCCCGGCACCGTGCCGAACAGATTTTTCACCGCGCAGGACATGCCCGTCATCACATGGGTCTTGACCTTGGGCAGGTCGATGATGAAATCCGCCTCCAGAACGGGGCGCAGCAGGCTGAACTCCTTCACCCGCACGCCGTCCGTTTTACGCGGCGCTGCCTCGCACGCCGTGTAGGCCAGCGCGCCGTGGCGCTCGCACACCGCCAGCAGGCCGCTGGCCTTATAGATGCTCTTCATCACAGCGGGGTTGTACAGCCCGCCGGGGGAATCCGCCACGGTGATACTTTCAACGCCACGCCGCCGCAGCGCCGCACACACGGCGTCCAGCACGGCGGGGTGGGTGGTGACGGCCTTTTCGGGCGCGTGTTTCGCCACCAGGTTCGGCTTCACAAGCACGCGGCTGCGCGGGCCCAGCGCCCGGGCGGCCGCGCTTTGGGCAAAAATGTCCTCCACGTCCGCGGCCAGCGCCGCGGACGCATAGTCCGGCACGGAATAACAATGTACTTCCTTCCCCATCGCTTACACGCCCAGCTCCTGCAAAAACAGCTCGATGCGGTGCAGCGCCTCGGACAAATGGCCGATGGAATACGAATAGCTGATGCGCACATGCCCTTCGCCGGAATCGCCGAAGGCGTTGCCCGGCACCACGGCTACCTTTTTGCCGAACAGCAGTTTTTCGCAGAATTCCTCGCTGGAAAGGCCCGTTTTCCGAATGGAAGGAAAGGCATAAAACGCCCCCTCCGGCTCGAAGCAGTCCAGGCCCATGCGGTTCAGGCTGCTCACGAGGAAGCGGCGGCGCATGTCATACTCGCTGCGCATGGCCTCGATATCCGCGTCGCAGCGGCGCAGAGCCGTCACGGCCGCGTACTGGCTGGTGGTGGGCGCGCACATGATGGCGGACTGGTGGATCTTCGTCATTACCTTGATGATCGGCTCCGGCCCGCAGGCATAGCCCAGACGCCAGCCCGTCATGGCATAGGCCTTGGAAAAACCGTTCACCACAACGGTGCGTTCCTTCATGCCCGGCAGCGAGGCGATGCTCACATGGCGCTCGCCGCCGTAGGTCAGCTCGGCATAGATCTCATCCGACAGAACGATGATGTCCTTATCCCGCAGCAGCGCCGCGATGGGTTCCAGGTCCTCCCGGCGCATCACGGCCCCCGTGGGATTGCACGGGAACGGGAAGATGATGAGCTTTGTGCGCGGCGTGATGGCCGCCTCCAGCTCCTGCGCCGTCAGCTTAAAGCCGTTTTCAGCTTTCAGCGGCAGCGGCACGGGCACGCCGCCCGTCAGCGTGGTGATGGGGTAATAGCAGACAAAGCACGGCTCCGGGATGATGACCTCGTCGCCGGGGTTCACCAGCGCGCGGATGCACATATCGATGGCCTCGGAGCCGCCCACGGTAACGACGGTTTCCCCGGGCGTGTAGGAAAGGCCCATGCGGCGGGAAAGGTAATTGCAGGTCTCTTCCCGCAGCTCCGCCAGGCCCGAATTGCTCGTGTACCAGGTGCGCCCTTTTTCCAGGCTGCGGATGCCCGCGTCGCGCACCGTCCAGGGCGTTTTAAAATCCGGCTCGCCCACGCCCAGCGAGATGCAGTCCTTCATCTCGGCCGCAATGTCAAAAAATTTGCGGATGCCCGAGGGACGCATGTCGCGCGCGGCGGCGGAAATGATCTTTGCATAATCCATCACAGCAGCTCCCGTTCGTCGGTGGGTTCCAGGCCGTACAGCACGCCGTCTTTTTTATAGGTGCGCAGCACGAAATGCGTGGCCGTGCTCAGCACGTCGTCCAGCGGGCTCAGCCGCTTTGCCACGAACAATGCAATGTCCTGAAAGCTCTTGCCGCTCATCACCAGCGAAAGGTCGTACCCGCCGCTCATCAGCATCACGCTGTCCACCTCGTCAAAGCGGGCGATGTTGGCCGCAACCTCGTCAAAGCCGCAGTCCCGCTTGGGCGAAACGCGCAGCTCGATGATGGCCTGCACCCGGTCGGCTCCGGCCTTGTCCCAGTCGATCAGCGCCTTGTAGCCGTTGATGACGTGGGCCTGCTGGTACGCGTCGATCTGCTTCGCCACCTCCTCGGGCGTGCTCTCCACCATCGTGGCGATATCCTCAAGGCTGATACGGGCGTTTTCCTCCAGGATCTTGAGTATCTTTTCCATGGATGTTCCCCTCTTTCTTCGCTGTACATCTCGCCTCTTCATTTATGAGGCGATATTTATTAGGCGATATTAGGTACATTATAGTAAATCCGGCGCCGAAAGTAAACATCCGCACAAAACACACCGCGCACGGAGCCGGGATTTCGGCGGTTTCGGCTCTTTTCCCCGGCGGATTTTTTTGTTATACTGGTAAAACAGACCGCGGGCCGGACGGGCCCGCCTGCGGACGCCGCGCCCCGACGGCGCGGGCACAACGGAGGAGAGGGAATAAAATGGAAGCTGTTATCACTGTCGTGGGCAACGACAAAGTAGGCATTCTTGCACAGGTATGCACCGCGTGCGCCGAGGCCAATGTAAACGTGGAGGAAGTGACGCAGCGCATCCTGCGCGGCACCTTCGCCATGATCATGCTGGTGGATGTGTCCAGCTGCTCGATGGATTTTACGGCCTTTGCAGAGAAGATGAAGCAGAAGGGCGACGAGCTGGGCGTGGATGTGCGCTGCACCCGGCAGGAAATCTATGACGCCATGCACCGTATTTAAGGAGATGGAGCGCATATGTTGAACACGAACGATATTCTCGAGACCATCCAGATGATCACGGACGAGCATCTGGACGTGCGCACCGTGACCATGGGCATCTCCCTGCTGGACTGTGCGGACCCGGACGGCCGAAAAGCCTGCGAAAAGATCTACCGCAAGATCACCGAAAAAGCAAAGGACCTTGTCAAAACAGCCGAGGACATCTCAGCCACCTACGGCATGCCCATCGTAAACAAGCGCATCTCGGTAACGCCCATCGCCATGCTGCTGGCCAGCGCGCCGGACGCGGACCCGGTGTGGTATGCCAAAACGCTGGACGCTGCGGCCAAGGCCGTGGGCGTCAACTTCATCGGCGGCTATTCGGCGCTGGTGCACAAGGGCTTTTCCGCCGGGGACGAGCGACTCATCCGCAGCATCCCGGAGGCGCTGGCCTGTACGGACTACGTCTGCAGCAGCATCAACGTCGGCTCCACCAAGAGCGGCATCAACATGGACGCCGTCAAGATGATGGGGCCCGTCATCAAGGAAGCCGCGGCGCGCACGCGGGATAAAATGTGCGCGGGCGCGGCAAAGCTTGTCGTATTCTGCAACGCGCCGGAGGACAACCCCTTCATGGCGGGCGCGTTCCACGGCCCGGGCGAGCCGGACTGCGTTATCCACGTGGGCGTCTCCGGCCCGGGCGCGGTGCGTGCGGCTCTGGCCCAGCTGCCCAAGGACGCTTCGCTGGACACCGTGGCCGAGCTGATCAAACGCACGGCGTTCAAAATCACACGCATGGGCCAGCTTGTGGGCAACCTTGCCAGCGAGCGGCTGGGCGTGCCCTTCGGCATCGTGGACCTTTCACTTGCGCCCACGCCCGCGCCCGGCGATTCCGTGGCGAATATTCTGGAAGAAATCGGGCTGGAGAGCTGCGGCTGCTGCGGCACGACGGCCACGCTGGCCATGCTGAACGACGCGGTAAAAAAGGGCGGCGTGATGGCCTCGAACCACGTTGGCGGGCTTTCCGGCGCGTTCATCCCTGTGTCCGAGGACGACGGCATGATCAAAGCCGTGGAGCGCGGCAGCCTATCCATTGAAAAGCTGGAAGCCATGACGGCCGTGTGCAGCGTGGGCATCGACATGGTCGTCATCCCGGGTGAGACGGACGCCGCCGTCATCTCGGCGCTCATCGCGGACGAGGCCGCCATCGGCATGGTGAACACCAAAACGACGGCCGTGCGCGTTATCCCGGCCATCGGCTGCAAGGAGGGCGACGTGCTGGACTTCGGCGGCCTTTTGGGCTATGCGCCCATCCTGCCCGTGAGCACGTTCTCGCCGTCGGTGTTCGTCAACCGCGGCGGACGCATCCCCGCTCCGCTGCAGGCGCTGAAAAACTGAACTTTCTCTGTGCCGCCCCTCTGCGGGGCGGCTTTTTTTATAAAAATGCAGCTTGCACATTCGGCACTGGGATGATACTCTTTAAACAGGTAATAACTCCAAATCTTGTGAAAGAAAGTTCAATTGAAAAGCAGAGAAACTGGTTGCAGCTTGTCAGAAAAGCTGCCTGCGAACAGGGCCTTTCGTCCCGTTCACCGCGCACAGCGGCCTTCGGCGGTCGCTTCGCTCTATACTGGCCCTGCGGGACGTCGCGGGGTTATTTTAAATGAAAAAGTGGCGTCTAAGCGCTAAGAGCCGCGCTTTCAGCGCGGTTGTCCGCAGGGGAGGCTTCGCACCGCTCCGACACGCGCCCGCGGGCGCGGTCACCATCCCTTTTTCAGGCTTTTCCCCAGATGCTTCTTTGCCTTTTTCGACATTCTGATAGGTTGTTCGCTATCTGCGGGATAGAATTCTCATGGACACCGTGGTACTCTAATGCCGGAGGGGATTCTCATGGATCAAGTAAAAATCGGAAAATTCATTGCTGAACTTCGCCGACGGGCCGGACTTACACAGGAAGCCCTTGGCGAAAAAATTGGAGTTACCAACAAAACCATCTCCCGTTGGGAAAACGGAGATTATATGCCGAACATTGAAATGCTTCAGCTTCTCGCTGAGGAATTCAGTATCAGTATCAGCGAAATTCTGGCCGGGGAAAAATTTTCCGATGAAGAATCTCGTCATAAAGCAGACGAAAATGCAATCGCAACAACAAGTACAAGCGCCTTTTCGTTGAAAGAAAGAAAAACATTTTTCAAAAAGAAATGGCGCAGGGAACATTTTTCTCTTTTTGCTGTCCTGGCTTTGATTTTGATTGCCGCCGTCGTATTTCCCCTGGTATTTCACAAACCATGGCTTCTCGGTATAGCACCTTTGGTCGCGCTCGTTGAATACGGCTTTCAAAACAACCGAATGATGGTCTATGTCGAAAAATGCCTATATAAATGAAAGCGGCGCAGCTGTTCCCAGTTCGTGGAACAGCACGGAAGTGCCGCCGCCCCGCTTTCCTTTCGGCCGAACAGCCCCCGGAACGCACCAATCACGCAAAAGGACGCGCCGCACAGGGCACGGCGCGCATATTTTCCCTTTTTGCCGCTCAAACTAAGCGCAGAAAGGATGTGTTCCCATGAATATCTTCTATAAGATCTGCGTTATTCTCATCATCATCGGCGGCATCAACTGGGGCCTCATCGGCCTGTTCAGCTTCGACGCCGTGGCTTGGCTGCTGGGCGGCAGCGCAAGTTTGCTCTCCCGCGCGGTATATACCGTGGTTGGTATCGCCGCGCTGTGCGCCATTCCCAGCCTGTTCGGCAGCGAGCCGCAGGCGCGCCGGGCGGAATAACGCCCCGCGCGTTTTCCCTCTCTTCCGGCCGTCCGGTGCGCCGCGTTCACAAAACGCGTTTTCGGGCGGCCCCTCTCCACGGCAGCGGGCCTCCGCTGCCGTTTTTTGTCGTTCCAATTTCTCCGAAAGCCCCTCCCGGGCGGGATTTCCAGTCCATATCGTGCGCCGCGCACTTTACAGAAACCCCACTTTTGGTATATAATATGCTATAAATGCGCGCACCTGCGCGCACTTTGATACAAACAGCATGCAGGAGGCGCGCCATGGCGGTATACGAAACAGGCAGCAGAGCCGAAACGGCAGCGCTGGGCGAGCGCCTGGCCAAGGTGCTGCGCAGCGGCTCCCTGGTGCTGTTTACCGGAGGGCTCGGCGCGGGGAAAACAGCCTTCTGCGAGGGCATCGCCCGCGGGCTGGGCTGCACCGACGAGGTCTCCAGCCCCACGTTCGCCATCGTGAACGTATACCGCGGCCCTCAGCCCTTCGCCCATTTCGACATGTACCGTATCTCCACCATGGAGGACCTTCAGGCAACGGGCTTTTTTGATTATCTGGACGACGGCGCGGTGGTTGCCGCAGAGTGGAGCGAAAACGTCGCGCCGCTCGTGGCGGGCGAACCCGCTGTTCATGTGGACATCGCAGTGCTGGACGAGCACCGCCGCCGCATCACCATCGAGGGGGCTCAGCTTTGACGATCTTTGGCCTGGATTCTGCGGGAAAGACCGCCGGCATTGCCATACTGCGGGACAGCCGGCTGATTTATGAATGTTATCTGGCTACGGGCCATACACACAGCGAAACGCTGCTTTGCCTGTGCAAAAACGCCTTTGACGCCGCAGGGCTTTCTCCCGCGGAAATAGACGTGTTCGCCGCCGCTGCCGGGCCGGGCAGCTTCACGGGCCTTCGCATCGGGCTGGCTGCCGTCAAGGGACTTGCTTTCCCACACGACACGCCCTGCGCCGCTGTCTCCACACTGGAGGCGTTGGCATACAGCGCGGCTGTGGAAGGCACGCTGCTGTGCGCGCTGGATGCGCGCCGGGGCGAGGTGTACTGGGCCGGTTTTTTCGCCGCGGACGGTGCGGTGGAGCGCTTATGCCCGGACGAGAGCGCGCCCGCCGCTTCCCTGCGCGGGTTTGTGGAAAGCGCGCGGGAGCCGGTGTGGCTGCTGGGCGACGGCGCGCAGCTGGTGGACGAGGCGCTGAACGGCACGGGCAAGACCCGCCTGTATCCCGAAGCCTACCGCCTGGGCCGCGCCGGCGGCGTGTGCCGGGCTGCGCTGGCAGCGGGTGAAACGGTGCCCGCTGCACAGCTTATCCCCGATTACCACCGCCTTTCGCAGGCGGAGCGGGAACGGGCGGCGCGTCTGCAGGCCGCGCCCTGACCGCGCAAAAGATAAAAAACATACCGCGCCGGCTTGCGCCCGCGGACAAGGAGTTGTATCATATGGAGAAACCCGTTGCACTGGGCGCCGACCATGGCGGTTTTGCCCTGAAGGAGGCCGTCCGGGCGCACCTGGACGAACGCGGCGTGCCCTACGTTGATTACGGCACGCACAGCGAAGCATCCGTTGATTATCCCGATATGGCCGTGCCTCCCTGCGAGGCCGTTGTGCGCGGCGAATGCGCCTGTGCATTGCTGTTCTGCGGCACGGGCGTGGGCATCAGCATGGCGGCCAACAAGCTGGACGGAATCCGCGCCTGCTGCTGCAGCGACGCTTTCAGCGCCAAATACACACGCCTGCACAACGACGCCAACGCCCTTTGTCTGGGCGGGCGCGTTGTCGGCCCGGGCCTTGCCTGCGAACTGGTGGACCTGTTTCTGGACACCCCCTTCGAAGGCGGCCGCCATGCGGGCCGCGTCGCCAAGATATCCGCGCTGGAGCAGCGCTGACATACACGCCGAGCCATCCCGGAAAGCCGAACATAAAGGAGACTGAAAACAATGAGCAAAACAATGATCATGGACCATCCCCTTGTACAGCATAAGGTAAGCCTGCTGCGCAACAAAAACACCGGCACCAAAGAATTCAAGGAGCTTGTGTGCGAGCTTGCCACACTGCTGTGCTATGAGGCCACGCGGGATCTGCCCACCGAAGAGGTGGAGATCGAGACGCCCATCGCTGTGGCAAAGACGCGCATGCTGTCCGGCCGCAAGCTGGCGCTGGTACCGATCCTGCGCGCGGGGCTGGGCATGGTGGACGGCATGCTGGCGCTCATCCCGGCCGCTAAAGTCGGGCATATCGGCATGTACCGCAACGAAGAGACGCTGGAGCCTGTGGAATACTACTGCAAGCTGCCCGATGATATCGCCGAGCGCGAAGTCATCGTTCTGGACCCGATGCTCGCCACCGGCGGCAGCGCCGTAGACGCCATCACGCAAATCAAAAAGCGCGGTGCAAAGAGCATCAAGTTCATTGGCATCATCGCTGCGCCCGAAGGCATGCAGCGCCTGCAGGAGGCGCATCCCGACGTGGACATCTATGTGGCCGCGATGGATGAAAAGCTGAACGAGAACGGCTACATCGTGCCGGGTCTCGGCGATGCGGGCGACCGCATTTTCGGCACAAAATAAAACGTTCCCTCCCGCGATGCGGGGATGAACGCTCTATGAGTGGAGCTATGATATGGCAAGACGAGAACTGAGACGAAAAATCACCGCGACGGTGCTCACGGTAACTGCGCTGTGCTGCCTTTTGGGCGTGTGCGCGTGGCTGCTGCTGGGCAGCAATGTGTTCAGCGACACCATCCGCATCATGATGCTGGTATGCACCGTGGTGCTGGGTGTCGCCACCATTGGCTTGCTGGTGGCCAAGGTACAGGAAATCCGTGCGCTGAGGGAGATCATCCGCAGCGAAGACGCCCAGCAGCAGAGCGAGGCCGAAACGCCTCGCCCGGAGCTGGCCCCCCTGCAGACACTGGACCATACCACCATCGAGCTTCCGCCGCTGCCGGACATCCCGGCGCCGGCTGCACAGCCCGCGCCCAAGCAGGCCAAGCAGCAGCCGAAAACCAAGCAGGGCCGCAGCAAAAAACGCGGCCGTGCAATGGAGCAGCCTGCTGCTGAGACTATGGCCCCGGCGCAGCCCGTGCTGCAGCCCATTGAGGTGGTGCCCCCCACGCCCGTCGCCCCGCCGCGCCCTGTACAGCAAGCGCCGCAGCCCGAACAGCCGTCCGTTGAACGCAAGTGGAAGCCCATTGATTTCAACGCCGCCATGCAGCAGCGCCTGGCCGAAGAAGCCGCCGCACGCCAGCGCGCCATAGAGGCCGCGCGGCGCGCCGAAGAAGCACGTTTGGCGGAAGAGGCCCGCCGCGCCGAGGAAGCACGTTTGGCGGAAGAGGCCCGCCGCGCCGAGGAAGCGCGTTTGGCGGAAGAAGCCCGCCGTGCCGAGGAAGCGCGTTTGGCGGAAGAGGTTCACCAGGCCGAGGAAGCACAGGCCGCATCGGCTCAGACGGGCCCCGTCGCAGAGGGCCCCACAGAGGACGCTGCGCCTGCATCTGTGACTGCTGGGCAGACGGACGCGGATGCAATCCCTCTCTCCTGGGACGAGCCTTCGGCTGAGATATCCTTCTCCATTCCGGAGGAACCCGCGCCGCAGCCTGTGGCCGAGGTTTCTTTCTCTATTCCCGCAGAGCCGGAACTTCAGCCTGCCGCACAAGCGGTTCCGGAAGCACAGGCGCAGCCAGCGCCTGTGTTTCCGGAACCGACGGCGGACACTGAGGCCGCCCGCCGCGCAGAAGCGAACGCCATGCGCCTGCAAGCCGCCCGCCATGCACAGGAAGCCCGCCGCTCTGCCGAGAGCCGTGCCGCCGAAGAGGCTCAGCTTGCTGCTGTTGCGCGCCAGGCTGAAGAAGCACGTCTGGCTCAGGAGACGCAGCGAGCTCAGGCATCCCAGACTGCTCAGCCCGCACCTCAGGCGGTACCTTCTCAATGCGCTCCCCAGCCGTCGAAAGCCGAACAGCCCGGTACAAACCAGTGGGTAGCATGGACGCCCATCCAGTTTGATATTCCTGCTGAACCGGTACCGCAGCAGCTTGCTGCGCCTACGCCAGAAACCACCTGGACGGCTGCAGCACCCAATGCCGCCTTCAATGAACCCGCGCGTGTCGCACAGGCCGCTCCGGCACAGGAAAAGGCTCCGCGCAAAGAAAAACGCGGTTTTCTGGGCCTGTTCGGCCGGCGTAAGCAGCAACCTGCGCCCCAACCGGAAGCAGAGCCGGTTCCGGCGCCTGTGCAGGTTCCCGCGCCTCCCCCTCAGCCGGCACCCACGCCGCAGCCCACCGTGCAGCAGCCCGAGGGCGACCAGCGCGTAAAGCTGAATGTGAAGCCGATCTCCTGGCCTGCGCCGCCTCCGCCTTCACGCAACTTTGTGCATCCGCCCCGCTCTACGATGCCGTTTACAGCCATCACACAGGAGCAGATCCAGCAGGCGCAAGCCGTACAGCGGCAAACCGCGCCTGCGGCACAGCCAATATCTGCGGCAGTGCGGGAAACTTCGCCGCAGACCGTTGCTGCTCCCGCTCAGCAGCCCACACAGCAAACCGGCGCTGCAGTTCCTCCTGTTCAGCAGCCCGCTGCACCAAAGGCTTCTCCCGTACAGACGGGTTCTCCCACGCCGTACTGGCAGGAGTAACGCAGCCTCACGGGAGTTGGCGGGAAATACAGCTGTTATTGCCGCAAACAGATTTTAACCAACACAAAACGCCTCCGGGACCACGACAGGTCCCGGAGGCGTTTTTGGCTTTTGGCATCCCATCGCTGCGGCATCTAAATATTCTTCCGAGTTTCCCATCCGCATTCGCCACGCAGTGCATACCCCGCTGCGCGAGACCGCTTGCGGTAGAATGAGCCCCGGAAAAACATCCGTTTTTCCGTTCATCCGCCTTGTCCCGCCTCATCTTGTATTGCCGGGGATGCGATCTGCTCTCTGCGGACCGCATACACCAAACGCCAGACGCCGTTCTCCAGCCGCCACAGCACCCGCACAGACTCACGCCTGCCGGAGCCTCCGGTGCGCACCGCTGTGGCACATACCGCATATTTCGGAGCGGAAAGCATCTGATAACTGTAAAGCCAATTTCCGTCCCCTTTTTCCATTCCCACCATTGTTTGGAATTGCTTCTCTATGTGTGCCAGCCCCGGCGGCGCCGGGCAGCAGACAGCACGCTCCAGCATTGCGCCGCTCACCGTGCAGCACAGCGCCAGCGCCGCAGCAAGACCCACAAACCGCTGTTTCACATATCAGCCCTCCTCCCGGACAGGCTCTCCGAGCTGCTTCTCACAGCCCTTGCACAGGCTCCATCCGTCTCAATCTTCAAGTATGGGCCCGGGAGCCGAAACGGCATCGTCCGCGCGCTTCTAAAATACCCCTCAGTCAACCCCTGCCGGACCTTTTTGTGTATTCTGCGTTCATTATACTCAATATATTTAGTATAGTCAATGATTTGAGTATGATAAAGTGAAGCAAGAGGTGGGGGAAATGATCAGCTACGAGCCGTTTTACCGCACGCTGTACCGGAAAAACATCACAGAATACCAGTTGATCTTCAAGCACGGCGTTTCGGCCAATACCCTGCACCGCATGAAGCACGGCGAGACCATCACGCTGAAAACACTGGATACCCTGTGCTTTATTTTGGATTGCCCGGTGTCGGATGTGATTGAATACCGCAGGGACGGAGAATAACAAAAGAGGCGCGCCTGTAAAGGCACGCCTCTTTTGTCTGTTTCACACGTTTTCAGCTGATGGCTTCGTAAACGCGCTGCAGCTCTTTTTCGTTTTCGCTCACAAGCATCACCGGATGCGTATAATCCAGGCTCATCAGCCCCAGAATACTTTTCGCGTCGGCAATGCTGCCCTTTCCATCGTGCACACCGATCTCATCCACACAATGGGTCGCGGCATTCATGATGTTTTTAACCTCTGTGAAGTTTGAAATTTTGATTTGCTTTACCATAACGCTTTTCCTTTCTGTAACAAACAGGCTCTTGCCCGTGCCGTAAGGTGTCCCATCTAATTTATGGAACGCTTCCCCTATCCTTACATTTGGCATTATAGCACAAATTTATACGTTTGTCTTGTGAAAATCTACCAATGCCGGTACTTTGTTCCTTCTTTCTCACTATTCAACAAATCTACATTTTCGAAGAAGCTGCTTTTGTACATATTTTCAATTATTTCTTTTATAATAGGAGATTTTTGGAATCGTTTCCAGACGGAAAATCGCCATTTTATGCTTGTTTTTACCGTCAAAAAAGCGTTTAGATTTTTGGCTTTACATAAATTGTATTTTACATCCCATATTTACAGTGCTAAAATATAGGAGCGAAAAACACATAAATGATATACGGCAAGGAAGATGATGAAAATGGCTGGCATCAATTTTTACGCTCCAGTACCGCGCGTGCGCAGCGAAAGTCTGCCCGCCTGTCCCCGTCCCCGGGATAACGGCGAATCCCTGGTGCGCATCGACGGGCTGGACGCGCGTATCCGCTATGCAGCCAGCTACCGGGCAGCAGGCATCGCCTGTGCGCCGCAAGGCTGTTGGGTACGCGAGGGGGTCGTGCCGCTGCTGCAGCAGGCGCTTGGCCTTCTGCCGGAGGACTATAGCCTGCTGATTTTCGACGCTTATCGTCCGCTGGCTGTACAGCAGGCGCTGTACGAGGAGTATTCTGCCCTGGTGCGCCGCAGCCATCCTGAATATACGCCGGAGCAGCTTGCCGCCGCAGTGGACGACTTTGTTGCGCTGCCCCACCCCAACCCTGCCCGGCCGGCTCCTCATGCCACCGGCGGCGCACTGGATCTGACGCTTTGCTATCGGGGCAGGCCGCTGCCTATGGGCACAGAGTTCGACGATTTTACGAATCTTGCCCAAACCGCATATTTCGAGACCAACGGAATGGCCGGAGAGGCGGAAGCCTTCCGCAACACACGGCGGCTCCTCTATAATATGATGACCGCCGCGGGTTTTGTGAATTACAGCGAGGAGTGGTGGCATTACAGCTATGGCGACCGTCTGTGGGCCCGCACCTTCGGCAAAACGCCCATTTACGGTTTATGTGACGAAAAAAACGTGGAGTAGGGGATGTTTGAAACAGAGGAAAGACTGTATTTCCCGCAAAAATCGAGCGGTTACAAGGCAAAAATCCTCGGAATACCTGCTGTATTCCGAGGATTTTCAGCGCAGTAAACGCCGATTCCTGTTGGGGAAGACAACTTTTTTGATTTTTCAAGCAGCCCCTGGCCTCCCAACATACAGAACGCCCCGGAACGGCAGTCCGTTCCGGGGCGCAGCTTGGCGAAAAAGCAGCGCTTTTCCGCCAAGCTGCCTACGAACAGGGCCTGCGGCCCCGTTCGCCGCGCACGGCGCGGGGTTATTTTAAATGAAAAAGGGGTTCTCCACCCCTTTTTCAAGCTTTTTCCCCGGACGCTTCTTTTCCTTCTCTGCCTTTTTCGATAGTCTGCGCCCCGGAACGGCAGTCCGTTCCGGGGCGTTCTGCATTCCTGTTCGTGCTTTGGCGAAGGCCAGCGTCATTTAGGCGCTGGCCTGTATTACGGCCTTATAGGCCGCGTGCCAAGCCACCTCTCTTAGGGGTGGGCTTGACTTCCTGCAAAACCGTGTGCAAAAACTTGCCTCTTTACAGCCTGAAGCAGCGTCACCAGAGCTGGCACACCTGCTCGTACATCTCTACATACTGCTTGGCACTGGCGCTCCAGCTGAAATCGCACTCCATGGCGCGCTTTACAAGCTGCTGCCAACCGTCGGGATATTCATACCCCGTTTTTGCGCGCAGCACCGCATTCAGCATGTCGTGGGCATTGTAACTGCGGAATGTGAAGCCGTTGCCCCAGCCGTCGCCGGAATCGTGGATGGAATCCCGCAGGCCGCCCGTCTCGCGCACGATGGGGATGGTGCCGTAACGCAACGCCACCATCTGGGACAAGCCGCAGGGCTCGGATTTTGACGGCATAAGGAACATATCCGCACCTGCGTATATTTTGCGGGCCAGCGAGGGCACAAATGCGATCTTCACGCCCACTGCGCCCGGGTTGCGGGCCGCCAGTTCGCTGAAAAAGCTCTCGTAAGCCGCTTCGCCCGAGCCCAGTACCACAAGCTGCAGGCCGCTGTTGACGATGTCCTGCGCCACATGGCGAACCAGGTCTACGCCCTTGTGGCCCACCAGCCGCGTGACCATGGCCACCACCGGAACAGGCCAATCGTGCAGGCCGAAAATCTCCTGCAGCTCCTTTTTGCACTTGGGCTTGTTCTCCGCAAAACTGTTCGCGTCGAAGTTTGCCGCAAGATTGGGATCCGTAGCCGGGTCGTAGCTTTTGACGTCGATACCATTGAGGATGCCGCACAGCTTATACTGCTTCTGGCGCAGCAGGTCGTCCAGGCCGTGGCTGTACCAGGGGTCAAGTATCTCGCCTGCATAGCTGGGCGAAACCGTCGTCACCTTGTCCGCGCACTCAATGGCGCCTTTCATGAAGTTGACACAGCCGTCATACTCCACCAGGTGCGCGTCCTGCCGTCCAATGGCCAGCGTATCCTCCAGGATCTCCATGCCGTATTTGCCCTGATACTGGATGTTATGGATCGTGAACACGGTTTTGATGCTGCGGTACTGCTCCAGATGTCGGTAATACAGGTTCAGATATACGGGCACCAGCGCCGTCTGCCAATCGTTGGCGTGGATGACGTCGGGGACGAAGTCCACATGAAACAGCATCTCCAGAATGGCGCGGGAGAAAAACGCAAACCGCTCGCCGTCATCGTAAAAGCCGTACAATCCAGTTCGTTTAAAATAGTATTCATTGTCCAAAAAGTAATATTTTACGCCGTTGTGCGTCAATTCAAACAAGCCGCAATACTGGTTGCGCCAGCCTACGGGAACCGTAAAATTTGTGATATAGGTTAGTTTTTCGCGATATTCCTGCTTCATGTCGCCGTAAAGCGGCATTACCACACGGCACGCCACCTTGCGGTTGCGGATGGCGCGGGGCAGGCTGCCCGCAACGTCGCCCAGACCGCCCGACGCGGCAAACGGGGCCGCCTCGCTGGCACAGAACAAAACGTTCATGGAAACATCTCCTTTTCTGCATCAATGCCGATGCAAGCGGGGCGGGCAGTACTGCCCGCCCCGCTCCCGGCCTGTTTACACGACGGTGTTTTTCTCTACATACACCGGGAACGATTCATTCCCGCGCAGGTGCTTGTCGGCGGTGATGGTCACATTCTTGTCGGTGACGATGTAATCCAGCGTGACGCCCGGTTCCACAGTGGTCCCCTGCATCAGCACGCAGTTTTTC
This sequence comes from Ruthenibacterium lactatiformans, assembly GCF_000949455.1. Lineage (GTDB taxonomy): Bacteria > Bacillota > Clostridia > Oscillospirales > Ruminococcaceae > Ruthenibacterium > Ruthenibacterium lactatiformans. The sequence goes on from NZ_JXXK01000004.1 coordinate 102,865, forward strand.
ACCTTCGCACCCTTGCTCACTTTTACGCCGCGGAACAGCACGCAATTTTCCACCTCGCCCTCAATGATGCAGCCGTCCGCCACGATGCAGCGGTGTACCTGGCAGTCCATGGCGTAGCGCACAGGGGCCTCGTCGCGCACCTTGGTGTATACAGGGCGCTCGGTGGGGAACAGCTGCGCTACATTTTCCGGGCACAGCAGGCGCATATTCTCGTCAAAGTAGCTCTTGATGTCATAGATGCGTGCACGGTAGCCGCTGTATTCATAACCCTGCACATGCAGGATCTTCAAACTGGGGCCCAGAATATCCCGCTCCAGGTACATGCGGTTCTGCACGGCCGCATCCTTTACCATGGCAATGAGCTCCTCGCGGTCCATCACGATGACGCCCATGGAAAGGTTCTGCACACCCATGCGGTAATCGTTCCAGCGGATCTCCGTCACACGGCCTGCATCGTCCATCGTAAACGTATAGTTATCCGTGGTGATGGGCTTTGCGATCTCCGCGCGCTCATATACCATTGTTACATTGGCGCCGCTCTTCACATGCGCGTCGATGAGATGAGCAAAATTGAGGTCAGAGGCCACGTTGCAATCGCTGATGACAACGTATTTTTCCTTTTGCTCGGCCAGAAAGTTCACAATGCTGTACAATGCTTCCACGCGGCCGTGGTACACCTTGCTCTGAGATTGCGCGTAGGGCGGCACGATGTTCAGGCCGCCGCGCTTACGAACCAGGTCCCACTCACGTCCGGAGCCTAGATGGTCCATCAGAGAATGATAATTCTTCTTTGCGATAACGGTGACGTTTTCGATGCCGGCGTTCACCATACCGGAAAGCGTGAAGTCGATCATGCGGTAGCGCCCGCCGAACGGCACGGAAGCCATGGTGCGGTGCTTTACGAGCTGCGGCACCAGCTCGTCATAGGTATTGGGGAAAATGATCCCCAGCGCGTTGATGTTTACCATAAATTCTCACCGTCCTGTACGTCTTTTTCCAGCATCGCCTTCGGCCCCACCTTGGCGTTTTCACCGATGGTGACACCTTCGCCCACAACGGCGACGCCCCATTTGGATTTATCCTCCACATTTTCGGGCCGTGCGCCCACGACGGCGCCCTTTTTAATGGTGACGTTTTCGGCGATGATGGAATAATACACCTCGGCGCCCTCTTCTACGACAGCGCCGGGCATCAGGATGGTGGATTCCACCATGGCGTCCTTTTCCACACGGGCCCCTGCAAACAGAACGCTGTTTGCAACGGTGCCTTCCACCGAGCAGCCCTCGGTGAGCATCGCATTGTCAACCAGCGCGCCGGTGCCGATGTAGTGGCCCGGACGGCCGGAGGTACGGGAATAGATTTTCCATTCCGGGTCCCATACATCCAGCGGAACATTGGGGTCCAACAGGTCCATATTGGCTTCCCACAGGCTGTCGATGGTGCCCACGTCCTTCCAGTAGCCCTCAAAGGGGTACGCAACCATACGCTGCTGGTCCGCCAGCATATTGGGAATGATGTTTTTGCCGAAATCATTGGAGGATGTTTTATCGGCTTCGTCCTCGGTCAGATATTTGCGCAGCTTCTCCCAGGTAAAGATATAGATACCCATGGAAGCAAGATTGGATTTCGGCTCCTTCGGCTTCTCCTCGAACTTGGTGATGACGTTGTTCTCGTCCGCCGTCATGATGCCGAAGCGAGACGCCTCCTCCCAGGGCACCTCCAGCACGGCGATGGTACAGTCGGCATTGCTGTCCTTGTGGAATTCCAGCATCTTGCCGTAATCCATTTTATAGATATGGTCGCCCGACAGGATGAGCACGTACTCGGGGTCGTAGCGTTCAATGAAGTTGATGTTCTGGTAAATGGCGTTGGCAGTGCCCTTGTACCAGTCGGAACCAGTGGCCGTCTGATAAGGCGGCAGCACATGTACGCCGCCGTACAGGCGGTCCAGGTCCCATGGCTGTCCGTTGCCGATGTACTCGTTGAGCAGCAGCGGCTGGTACTGCGTCAGGATACCGACTGTGTCGATGCCGGAATTGACGCAGTTGGAGAGCGGGAAATCAATGATGCGGTACTTGCCGCCGAACGGAACGGCGGGCTTTGCCAGCTTTTTGGTGAGGGCGTACAACCGTGAGCCCTGACCGCCAGCCAGCAGCATGGCGATGCATTCTTTCATGTTTTTCTCCCCTTGCCGGCGCCGGGAACGCGGCGCCCGATTTTATGTTGGCTCCCCGCCGCGCTGGGCGCGCCGGGAACAAAAGGCGGGAACGCCTATGCGTCCTTCGCCTGTTTGCCGGTGGTTTTGCGCGCCGCGGTTTTTCTTGCGGGCTTCGCCCTTGCGCCACGGGCGGCGGCTTTTTTCGGCGCCGGCCCGTCCGCTTTTGCGGGCTTTGCCGCCGGCGTACGCAGAATGACGGCGCTCATGGGCGGCACGCGCAGCGAGATGCTGTAATCAAAGCCGTGCATGGGCTGCTTCTTCGCGCGCACCGGCGCGTTGTGCTGTCCCGTGCCGCCGAATTCCTCCGCGTCGGAATTGATCAGCTCTGCATACTGCCCCGCGCGGGGCACGCCGAATTTATAGTCCGGGCGCAGCACGGGCGCAAAGTTGCACACCGCGATGACCTCGCCGCCTTTTTTATCCCGTCGCAGGAATACCACGACGTTTTGGGACGAATCGTCCGGGACGATCCACTGGAAGCCCTCCCAGGAGAAGTCCTCTTCCCACAGCGCAGGGGTTTCCTGATACAGATGATTCAGCCTGCGCACATATTCCTGCATCTGTGCGTGACGGTCGTAGCCCAGCAGCATCCAGTCCAGCTGCTGGTTCTCATTCCATTCGATGAACTGGGCAAATTCCTGTCCCATGAACAGCAGTTTTTTGCCGGGGTGCGTCATCATATAGCCATAAAATGCGCGCAGCCCCGCAAACTTCTGCTCGTAGTCGCCCGGCATTTTGTTGATGAGGCTGCATTTGCCATGCACCACCTCGTCGTGGCTGATGGGCAGCACGAAATGTTCGCTGAACGCGTAGAAAAAGCTGAACGTCACCTTATTGTGGTTGCCTGCGCGGAACAGCGGGTCCGTGCTCATATAGCTGAGCATGTCGTTCATCCAGCCCATGTTCCACTTGAAGTTGAAGCCCAGGCCTCCCTCACTGGCGGGATGGGACACCAGCGGCCACGCGGTGCTCTCCTCCGCGATGAGCAGCGCGCCGGGTTTACGTTCCAGCACGGCGGTGTTCAGCTTCTGCAAAAAAGCAACGGCCTCCAGGTTCTTGTTGTCGCCGTTGACGTTTGGCTGCCATTCGCCGTCGCGCCGGTTGTAATCCAGGTACAGCATGCTGGCCACGGCATCTACACGCAGGCCGTCGATGTGATACTCCGTCAGCCAGAACAGCGCGTTGGAGATCAAAAAGCTCTGTACCTCGGGCCGGGCGTAATCGAACACCATCGTGCCCCATTCCTTGTGCTCGGCGCGCAGCGGGTTCTGATCCTCATAACAGTTGGTGCCGTCGAACTGGTACAGCCCGAATTGGTCTTTCGGGAAGTGGGCGGGTACCCAGTCCATAATGACGCCGATGCCGGCCCGATGGCATTCATCCACAAATGCCTTGAAATCCGCCGGCGTGCCGTAGCGGCTGGTGGGGGCGAAATAGCCCGTCACCTGATAGCCCCAGCTCCCGTCGAAAGGATATTCCATCAGGGGCATCAGCTCCACGTGGGTATAGCCCATGTCCGTCAGGTAGGGAACAAGCTCCCGCGCAAGCGCCCGATAGTCAAAGGGGTTCCCGTCCGGATAGGTCCGCCAACTGCCCGCGTGCATCTCATAAATGTTCATGGGACGGTCCAGAGGGTCCCGTGCGGCAGCGCGCTTCTGCCATGCGTCATCCGTCCAGTTGTAGCAATCCTCCAGCGCGTACACCTTGCTGCAGTTCGCGGGGCGTGTTTCCGCATGGAAGGCGTACGGGTCTGCTTTGAATACCAGCTCGTCCGCCGGTGTAGTGACGCAGTATTTGTAGATATCAAACTGCCGAATGCCGGGGACGAAACGCTCCCAGATGCCTCCCTGGGGATCGATATTTTTCATCGGAGTGGCCGAGGGGATCCAGCTGTTGAAATCCCCCACCACGGAGACGGCCTTGGCGCGCGGCGCCCAAACACGGAACATCACGCCTTCGGTCTCGCCCACGTTCTCAAAATGCGCGCCGAAAAAACGCTGGCTCTCGAAGTTATTCCCCTGCTTGAATAAGTACACCGGTACATCAGCAGGCGATGCTTTCTGTTTCATTTTGAACATCCTCCCTCTCTCCGGGCGCGGGCTGGGCCGCGCCGCCGCAGCAGGGCGTTGTCCCCGCAGGCGGCACATAAGGCGCCGGCCCTTCCGGCTAAAGCACGAATGAAATGTGCAGCGCCACAGCTTTTATTACCTATAATAATACCTATTTCTTCCACAGTTTTCAAGGCTTTTCTGGTACAATTATGCAACGTCACGCCAAAAATAGCATCTATCTTTATCTATTTTGTACAAAAAAATTGTAAAACCCGCAAAGTCGCTCAAATTCTTTTCCGTTTCCTGTTATTTTTGCACAAAGGACCAGGCGTTTCTTTTATTCCCCCTGCGGCATTGCAAAAAAGAAAACCGCCGCCCGCATATTATGCAGGCAGCGGCGTGTATTGTACATCGAAATATGTCGGTCACAGCCACTTTTTCCGCACCATGACCACGACGGCCACGGCGGTGCAAAGGGCAGCGATACCAATGATGGCGAAAAAGCCGTAGGGCGAGCTTTCAAATGGAACGGGCACATTGGAACCCCAAAGGCCGAAAATGATGGACGGGATGGTAAGAATGATGGTAACGGCTGCCAGCACCTTCATTACGATGTTCAGGTTGTTGGAGATAACGGAGGCGAACGCGTCCATGGTGCCGGACAAAATGTCACGGTAGATATTACTCATCTCGATGGCCTGCTTATTCTCAATGATAACGTCCTCCAGCAGCTCGGTATCATCGGGATAATCCTTCACAAAATCCATGCGCAGCAGCTTTTCCAGCACGATCTCGTTCCCCTTGAGGGAGGTGGAAAAGTACACTAGGCTCTTTTCCAGCCCCAGCATCTGGATCAGTTCCTTGTTCTTCATCGAAAGATGGAGTTCGTTTTCCACACGGCTGCTGGCCTTATCCACCTCGCGCAGATAGAACAGGAACAGCGTGGCGTTGCGGTACAAGAGCTGCAGCGTCATGCGGTTTTTCTTTTTGGTGGAAAAATTCTTCACCGGGCTTTCGCTGAAGGCCCGCGCCAGGGCGCTTTCCTTCAGGCATACGGTGATGATGTTCTCCTCGGTGAGGATGATGCCGAACGGCAGCGTGGAATACACAAAGCCGCGGCCCTGCTGGGCCTCGACGGTGGGCGTATCCACCAGCACGAGCATATGGCCGTCCTCAAAGTCGATGCGGCTGCGTTCTTCCTCGTCGAGCGCGGCGCGCACGAGGTCCGGCTCGACGCACAGCTTGGCACACACGGTTGCCACTTCTTCCTCGGTGGGCGCGCACAGATGCACCCACGCGCCGGGCACGATCTGCTCCAGCTCGCGCAGCTTGCCATCGTCGGTAAGATAAATCGAAATCATACAATATCCCTGCTTTCCGCGCCGAAACGCACAGCCGCAGAGATCAGAAAACGGCGGTGCGCGAAGCGCTGTTCAATTTTTGCGGGCATGATCGCCCTCGAGGATCGCCCTCCACGCACTGTCACTCCCTTTTTGTGTCAGCTTTTGCGGTTCCGCCGCAGAAAAAGCCCCCGCGCGTCCAAGGATTCTTCGGTTCACGAAGTCCCCGCCGAGCAGGAGCTTTACTATTATTAGTTTATGCCCTGAGAGGGCGTTTTGTCAAGGTTTTGCGGCGTTTTCCTGCAGCCGGGGCCAAACGGCGGTTTCGACCGTCCGCATCCGGCTTGCACAAAATTTAATTGCTCTTTTCGGTTATTTTGTCGTTTTCCCGGCTTGACATCCCCGCGCCGCGCGTGTATTCTTATAGCAGAGAGTTAGCTCAGGCTAACATTTTGCATTTGGAGCAATGGGGGAAACGGATATGACGCTGGACAAACTGCCCGTCGGGCAGACGCGGCGCATTGCTGCCGTGGGCGGACAGGGCGCGCTGCGCCGCCGCCTGCTGGACATGGGCCTCACGCCGAAAACACAGGTGACCGTGCAGAAGGTAGCCCCAATGGGCGACCCCATCGAGCTGCGCCTGCGCGGCTATGAGCTTACGCTGCGCCTGGACGACGCGCGGGAAATTGCGCTGGAAGCGCCGGACGGGGAGGCGGAATAATGGTATTTGCACTCGCCGGCAACCAGAACTGCGGCAAGACGACGCTGTTCAACCAGCTCACGGGCTCCAACCAGCATGTGGGCAACTTTCCGGGCGTCACAGTGGACAAAAAAGAGGGCGTCATCCGCGGACATAATACCTGCGAACACCGCCACGGTCCCCGCAGCTGGGGCCATCCCAAAACGCCGGCTCCCGCTGTGTGCGAGATGGCCACCGTGGTGGACCTGCCCGGCATCTACTCCCTTTCACCGTACACCAGCGAGGAGATCGTCACCCGGGATTTTCTCATCAAGGAAAAGCCGGATGGTATCATCAACATCGTGGACGCCACCAACATCGAGCGCAACCTTTACCTCTCCATGCAGCTCATCGAGCTGAACCTTCCCATGGTCATCGCGCTGAACATGATGGATGAAATGCGCGCCAACGGCAACACTGTGGACGTAAACAAGCTGGAGGAGGAGCTGGGCGTACCCGTGGTTCCCATCTCCGCCGCGAAAAACGAGGGCATCGACGAGCTGATCGAGCACGCGCTGCGCGCCGCACAGCTGAAAATGCTGCCCAAGCGGCAGGATTTCTGTTCGGGCGCGGTGCACCGCTGCATCCATTCGCTGGCGCACATCGTGGAGGACCACGCCGAGGCCGCAGGCGTGCCCATGCGCTTTGCCGCCACAAAACTGGTGGAGGGCGACAAGCCCATGATGGACATGCTGCGCCTTTCGGAAAATGAGGTGGAGCTCATCGGCCACACCGTCGCGGAAATGGAAGCCGAGCTCGGCACCGACCGCGAAGCCGCGCTGGCCGATATGCGCTATGCGTTCATTGAAAAGCTGTGCGCCCAGACCGTGGTGAAAAAGGGAGAAAGCAAGGAGCATCTGCGCAGCATGCGGCTGGACCGCGTGCTGACGGGCAAATACACGGCCATCCCCATTTTTCTGGGCATCATGTTTCTGATCTTCTGGCTGACGTTCGGCGTCATCGGCACCTGGCTGAGCGACCTGCTCTCGCTGGGCATCGATGCTGTGACGTCTCTTGTGGACCGCGGGCTCACCGCTTACGGCATCAACCCCGTGGTGCACAGCCTCATCATCGACGGCGTGTTTGCGGGCGTGGGCAGCGTGCTCAGCTTCCTGCCCATTATCGTAACATTGTTTTTCTTCCTTTCCATTCTGGAAGATTCCGGCTACATGGCGCGCGTGGCTTTTGTTATGGACAAGCTGCTGCGCAAGATCGGCCTTTCCGGGCGCAGCTTTGTGCCCATGCTCATCGGGTTCGGGTGCAGCGTTCCGGCCATCATGGCCACGCGCACGCTTTCCAGCGACCGGGACCGGAAAATGACCATCCTGCTGACGCCCTTCATGAGCTGTTCCGCCAAGCTGCCCATCTATGCGGTGTTCACGGCGGCGTTCTTCCCCCAAAACGGCGCTCTGGTGATGATTCTGCTGTATGTGATGGGCATGGTCATCGGGGTGCTGATCGGCCTTTTGATGAAAAATACGATGTACCGCGGCAATCCGGTGCCCTTTGTGATGGAGCTGCCCAACTATCGTCTTCCCAGCCCCAAAAGTGTGGGGCTGCTGCTGTGGGACAAGGCCAAAGACTTTCTCACCCGCGCGTTCACGGTCATTTTCGTGGCCACCATCATCATCTGGTTTTTGCAGTCCTTCGACATCCGTCTCAACGTGGTGGCGGACAGCTCCGCCAGTATGCTGGCGGGCATCGGCAGGGTCATTGCGCCCATATTCGCGCCGCTGGGCTTTACCGACTGGCGCGCCTCTACAGCGCTCATTACGGGCTTTTCCGCAAAGGAGGCAGTCGTCAGCACCATGGCCGTGCTGACGGGCACCACGGTCTCCACCCTGGGCGAGGCACTGGGCGCCATTTTCTCGCCGCTGGCAGCGTTCAGCTTTTTGACGTTCACGCTGCTGTACTCGCCCTGTGTGGCGGCCATCGCCGCAGTCAAACGGGAAATGCGCTCCGGCTGGGGCGCGGCGTGCGTGGCGCTGTTCCAGTGTGCGGTGGCCTGGGTGTGCGCTTGCCTGGTGTACCAGATTGGCAGCCTGTTCCTCCGCTGATACATGTATCTCCGTTTCAACAGAAAGGTATTTTAGGATGGATCTTCTCGATTGGGCGCTGCTTGCGCTGGTGGCGCTGGCTTTTGGGCTGGCGTTGTACAAAACCATCGACAACAAACGCAGGGGAAAGAGCTGCGGCGGCAATTGTTCCGCTTGCGGTGCGGCCTGCTCCCGGCGGAAATAAAGCCGCCGCAGATACCCGTATGCAAAAGGTCCGTGAAGGCAACCGCCTTCACGGACCTTTCCGTTTGTTTTCCGCAGAGGCCCGACAGGCACTACCGCTGCGCGCCGTCCGGCCCCATGGCCCGTCCCTGCGCGGGCATCCCCTGCATATAAGAGTGCATGGCCTCGGCCACCCGCTTGGAGTATGCCACAGCCTGCACCACCGTCTTTGCGCCCAGCACCACATCGCCGCTGGCAAACACGCCGGGCCGCGTGGTGTGGCCCTCTTCATCGGTCACCAGCAGGCCGCGCCGGTCGGTGTCGATTCCCTTCGTAGTGCTGACGATGCGGTTGCGCGGGCCCTGGCTGATGGATACGATCACACTGTCCGCCGGGTACAGCTTCTCCGTGCCCGGTGCCTCGATGAATTCGCCGTTCTCATCCTCGCGTACATCGACGAAGATCACGCCCTCGTCCGTGATCTCCACAGGCGCTTTGCAATATTCAAAATTCACGCCCTCCAGCGTGGCGTAGCTGAACTCATGCTGGCTGGCGGCCACCTCCGGCGTGCGGGAAAAGCAGGTGAGCTGCCGCACGCCCTTGCGCAGCGCGGTGCGCGCCACATCCATGGCCGCATTGCCCGCGCCGATGACGATGACACGCTCCCCCAGGCGGAAACTGTCCGGATTGTTGAGGTAATTGATTGCAAAATGCACATGGCCCAGCGTCTCGCCCTTAATGTGCAGCGCGCGGGGCTGCCATACGCCCGTGCCGATAAAAATGGCGCGGTAGCCGTCACGGAACAGATCATCGATGCCGATGGCGCTGCCGATGGTGGTGTTGGGCCGCACACGGATTCCCTTTCGGATGAGATGGCGGTCCTCGAAATCGTCCAGCACGGTCTTAGGCAGGCGGAAATCCGGAATACCGTAGCGCAGCACGCCGCCAATCTTATCCTTGCCTTCAAAAATGGTCACCTGATAGCCGTACCGCGCCAGGATGACCGCGATGGTCAGCCCCGCGGGACCGGAGCCTACGATGGCCACCCGCATGCCGTTGGATGGCGCGGGGCCTTTTACCATCTTGGTGCTGTACGTGCTGGAAATGTAATTCTCAATGGCGGAAAAATGCACGGGCGCTCCCTTTTTGCCCAGCACACAGTGGCCCTCGCACTGGTTTTCATGGTTGCACACCAGGCTGCACACAGTGGTGAGGGGGTTATTTTCAAACAGGGTGCGCCCTGCCTCGTCCAGCCTGCCCTCCTGCAGCATCGTGATGATCTGCGGGATGGGCGTATGGATGGGGCACCCTTTCTGGCACTGGGGCGCCTTACAGTGCAAACAGCGGTTGGCTTCGTCCAGCACATGGATCGACATGGCGTTTCTCCTTTTCCTCTCAAACTTGTGAAATGTTTATCAGATATTGATATTTGCTTCACATTATGGATTTTTCGCTCATTTTCTATTGTACTGAAAAAAGCCGCAGATGCAAGCCAAATGTTGCGTTTCTGCACGTTCTCTTTACAAATCTGCCCAGCAGCGGCGGTAATTTTTGGCTCACGCATCCCGCAAAGGCTCACTCTCCACGTTCCTCACAGCCGCTTTGTGAAGCAGATGATGCGCCCCGCCTCGGCAAAGCCTGCGCGCAGATGAAACACGGCGCTTGCGGCGTTGTCCAGCCCACAGTCGCTTGCAAATTCGGCACAGCCTTTTTCCCCGGCCCACGCCTCGCAGGCGCGCAGCAGCGCCGTCGCAACGCCCCGGCCCCGGTATTCCTCTTGCACAAACACGCCTTCCAGATACCCCACCGGGCTGGTGTGCGTTCCCTCCACATAGTCGCGCCGCAGGCCGCACTGCGCAAAGCCCACGTCCGCGCCGTCCTCCCGTGCAAGAAACACCGCACCCTCCGGCCCCTGCAGATATCCCGCCAGCTCCTGTTCCAGCTCAGCCTGCGCGTGGCCCGGCCACAGCAGCTGCGCCAGAGCCGCCGCCCGGCCCGCTTCCTGCATCCCTGCCCGAATGATCTCCATGTGTTTCAGCTCCTTTGTATTTTCCCCGTCCGGCGTTTTCCCTTGAAAGAATGCACGATCCGCTCCCGAACAGTGCATACTATTCCCATATCCGGCGTGCATCCTCCAAAAATCGCGGAAGGCCGAAGGGCGCTGCGCGTTCCTTTTCCCGGCTCTTATTTCGCCCCGCTTGTGGGAAACACGGGTTTTGCGGTATATGCAGCGCCCATGGGCGCAGGATGGCGCAGGCACAGGGCCGTCAGGTCCTCGGCCGCGGCATGGGCCGCTGCCACGCGCGCAGCCGGGGCGCTTCGGGCCGCCAGATCCGCCAGTGAATGAGACAGCGGCAGCAGAGCCGCCTGACGTGCGCAGCGCAGTACCGCAAGGCCCGTTTCATTTGCTCCCAGCACATGCAGATAGGGCGGCAGTGCAGGCAGATCCCCGGTGTATCCCAGGGCCGCGTCCAGCACCAGACGGCGCAAACGCGCCGTCGCATATCGTTTTGTCCGCATGGCCTGCACCAGCTCGTCCAGCGTGCCTGCGCCCTGAACGGCGGCGGCGAGCCGGTTCTCCAGGCCCTCGGCCGCGCCCCGCACGGCGCGGAGACCCGCCGCATCCATAGCCCGCAGGCGGGACAGCACCGCAATACCGAACGCGCGCCCGTCCAGAATGTCGCCCTCGGCCTCGGCCTGCATATACAGCCGCAGGCAGGCTGGCGGCACATGCGGCGCGAGAGCCGCCGCTCCCCCGGCCCGCACCAGCGCGCGCAGCGCCGAAGCCGAAGCGTACCGCCCCGGCGCCGCATCCAGCGGGGCATCGTGGGCCGCGCCCCGCCGGGGCAGCGCAAGGGGCACAAGTGCGCTGTGCTGGCGCAGCAGGGCCTTGCAGTATTCCACGCCCAGGATGTCATTGGGCGCGCGCAGCACCGCGCCTGCTCCCGGACACAGCGCTTCCGCCGCCGCCGCGCGGGCGGCGGGGAGCGGCAGGCCCGCGTCCAGCTGCCCGCGCAGCGCTGCTGGAAAGTCCGGGCTTTCCAGCAGCGCTGCGGTTTGGGCGATATCCTCCAGCCGCCGTGTCTCTGTGCCGAAACACAGAGCATCCACACAGCCCAGCGCACTCAGCAGCGCCACACCCGCCGCTGCAAAGCCCTCGGCGGACAGCGTAGCGTAGGGTGCCGGCAGGCTGAGCACCAGGTCCGCCCCGGCGGCCAGCGCAGCCCGGGTACGCACCCGGGCGGGAAACAGCGCCGCAGTACCGCGCTGCACCACGCCCGGGCTGCACACGCACACCACCGCCTCAAAGCCGCGTTTTTTCAGCTCCGCTATCTGCCAGGCGTGTCCGTTGTGGAAAGGGTTGTATTCCGCGATGATACCGGCTGTTCTCATGGCTGCCTCGCTTCTTTCGGCCGCTGTGCACGCATAAATTGCGAATCTTGGCCGTTTTTCTCGCTTTTTCTTGCGCGTTTCCGGCCGTGCGCTTGAAAATGCTTTATAATCATTATATAATAATGGAGCGATTTTAAAAAGCATAACTGCGCTTTTTTGTGAATGGGAGGAAATATCGGATGAAAGTTTTGGTCATCAACTGTGGTTCCAGCTCGCTGAAGTATCAGCTCATCGATATGGAGGGCGAACGCGTGCTGTGCAAGGGCCTGTGCGAGCGCATCGGCATCGAGGGCAGCAAGATCACACACAAGGCCAACGGCGGCGAGTGGGAACAGGAAGTGCCCTTCCCCACCCACACCGAAGCGTTTATGAAGGTCGTTGAAATGATGACCAGCGGCGAGGGCGCCGTCGTGAAGGACAAGAGCGAGATCTCTGCCATCGGCCACCGCGTGGTGCAGGGCGCCGAGTTTTTCACCAAGTCCGAGATCGTCACCGACGCCATCATCGACAAGATCGAGGAGATCGCCCCTCTGGCCCCGGTGCACAACATGGCCCATGTGCAGGGCCTGCGCAGCGCCAAGGCCGTGTTCGGCGAAAAGGTGCCCAACGTTGTCGTTTTCGACACCACCTTCCACCAGACCATGCCCAAAAAGGCGTATATGTACGGCGTGCCGTATGAGATGTATGAAAAATATTCCATCCGCCGCTACGGCGCCCATGGCACCAGCCACCGTTATGTGAGCATGGCCGCCGCCCAGTACCTGAACGATTCCGACCTGAAAATGGTCACCTGCCATCTGGGCAACGGCAGCTCCATCAGTGCCGTGAACGCAGGCAAATGTGTGGACACCAGCATGGGCCTCACCCCGCTGGCCGGCGTGCTGATGGGCACCCGCTGCGGCGACATCGACCCCAGCGTCGTCACCTACATGGAACAGAAGCTGGGATTCCACGGCCAGGAAATGGCTGATTATCTGAACAAGAAATCCGGCCTGCTGGGCATTTCCGGCGTTTCCAGCGATATGCGCGATGTGACGAGCGCCGCCGACGCGGGCAACGAGCGCGCCAAACTGGCTACCGAGATGCTTGCGTATCAGATCAAGAAATATGTAGGTTCCTACGCCGCCGCTATGGGTGGGCTGGACTGCCTGGTGTTTACCGGTGGCATCGGCGAGAACGACAACCGCGTGCGCGCCAGCGTGTGTGAGAATATGGGGTTCCTGGGCATCTCCGTGGACCCCGCAAAGAATCAGCAGCGCACCTCAGATATCCTGGACATCAGCGGCAAAGGCAGCCGCGTGAAGGTGCTGGTCGTCTGCACCAACGAAGAACTGATGATCGCCCGAGACACCAAGGCTCTGGTGGAAGCACGCCGCTGACGCCGCCTTTTCCTTTTGATAAAACCGAAGCGCCCTGCCGCATTTCTACGCGGCAGGGCGCTTTTCATTTCAGCGGCTGCAGCCAGAGCCGTTTCAGGTTCTGCGCGTGCGCCGCGCGCCGCTGCGCATCAGAGCACAAAGCTCCTCTCCCGGCATTGGGCGCGCCAGATAGTATCCCTGCAGCCGGTCGGCACGCAGCGTGCACGCCAGCGCATACTGCTCCGGCGTTTCCACACCCTCCAGCAGGATGCCTCGGCCCATGGCCCGGAACGTTTCCACCACCGCGCGCAGCAAAAGCGCTCCCCCGCCGCCATTCGTCGCGGCTTCCAAAAGGCTTCTGTCCACCTTCACATACTGCAGCGGCAGAGACACCACACTGGAGAGATTGGAATATCCGGTGCCGAAATCGTCCAGATAAAATTCCACGCCCCGGGCGGCCAAAGCCTCCATCACGGCACGCACACGCCGGATATCTCCGGCCAACACGCGCTCCGTTAATTCCAACTTCAGCCGAGTGGGCGCAAGCCCGTGGCGTTCCAGCGTATCCAGCACACGACGTTCCGCATCTGGCGCAAGAAACTGCCGGGCCGAAAAATTCACAGAGACCGCGCATCCATCCAACTCACGGTGTGCACCGAAAAACGCGCACACCTGTTCCAGCATCATCCAGTCCAGCGCAACGATAAGGTCCATCTCCTCGGCCACGGACACCACATCCGCCGTGGGTACGGGCGTCCCATCTGCGCCGCACAGGCGCAGCAAGGCCTCCGCCATACAGGGAGTATCTGCATCCAGCGCGTAGATGGGCTGGTACGCCACACCCGCCGCCTGCCCGCTCAATGTGCGTACGACCACATCCCGCAGCGCGACGCGCCGGGAGAACCGTTGTTCCATCTCTGTGTCAAACGAGAGCGCCTCCGGTGCGCCGGGCAATTTCAGCTGCTGGATGGCGTATTCCAGATGAGCTGTCAGACGCTCGGCTGTGTCGCCAAACCGCGGGCAGGCGATGCCTGCCACGCCCGCGTCCAGACGACAGCACACGCTCCCCGCCTGCCAGGGCGCTGCAAAACGCTCTGACAGTTCCTTTTCCAGCACTGCATAGCCCGCAGCATCCATGCCCGGGAATAACAGCACGAATTCCACGCCGCTGAACCGGCAGGCGACGGCCCGGCGGCCCAGCGCTTCCAGATATGCGCTCACCTGGCGCAGCACTGCGTCGCCGCCGGTGTGCCCGAACTGTTTGTTTACGTCGCCGAAATGGCGCAGGCATACCGCTACGCAATAAAAGGATTGGCCCGAGCGAAGGCACGTGCCCGCCGCATACCACAGCGCGCTGCGGCTGGAAAGGCCCGTCAGAAAATCCGTATTGATGCGCTGGCTCTGGAAATTAAAAAACAGCACCAGCAAAATGCACGCCGGGATAAAGCCCGTCATCATGACGGGCGGGAACAGATACTGCACCGTCCCCAGCACCATCGCCAGAAGGGGCAGCGTGGCCATCATTCGGTGGATGGCGCGCGACGCCATGCGGAACTGCTTTATATAACATATCACCAGCAACAAACAGCACGCCACCAGCAGCGCATACAGCAGCCGGTTGTACGGACCGCGCACATATGTGCCCGCCGCGTCCAGATAAAACAGCCAACCTGTGAACGGGTTTGTGAACACCACCGCCAATGCGGCGGCCAGCATGACGCCGAGGCATATGGCAACGCGCGTGAAGCACGGGCCGCGGCCGTGGATGAGATAGGCCATATAGTAGGTGAGCGCGGCTTCCAGCAGCGGAAAGAACGTAAAATACAGCATATTGAGCGTGTAGCAAAGCCAGCGCGGCAGCAGGCCCGGCACGCCCATCAGCACCACTGTGGCGATATTGAGCAGAGTGGAAAAAAGCGCAAAACCCAGACACGCATAGTATAAGCGCGTCTGGGGCATCTGCGTATAAAATTTTTCACGCGAAAAGCACAGCACCAGTACGATCAGGACACAGGCCAGGCATTCCGCACCGATCTCCCATTCCATAGGGCTCCCCTTTCAAGGGCGGATTTTACTTCTGTGTGCCTATTATACAGGAAATCGGTCAATATTTCTACCGGAAGTAAATATTTTGTAAATTCGGCTTTGACTTTTACGCTTCAACCGCTTTTTCATTCCGCGGCGCGGGTGGGCGGCGCAGCGCAAACAGGCATCCCGCCAGGCACAGCGCGCCCTGCTCCAGAAGCAGCCACTTTACCGCTATGTCCTTGTGCTGGGGCGGCAGAGCGAACCACGCGTCCACCCGCGCTGCCGCGCTTTTGCCCAGCGCCGCCCAAAAGCCGAAATCGCTCCAGCGCGTGGGCACCCAGGCCCCCGGCACCATTGCCAGCAGCACGGGCAGCAGCGCCGCGAAAAACAGCAGCGCCGCGAACAGCAGCGTCTGCCGCTGCCACGGCCGAAGCCGCCGTGCGCCGCGTGCCAGCCGCCACAGCGTGCATGCGCCGCACAGCGCCAACGGCAGCCAGCACAGCGCACAGGCCAGCCCGGCCAGCGCCGGGCCGTCCACCACATGGGCGGGCGTCCCCAGGCCGCTGGCACCGGCAAAGGCCAAGGCCGCCTCTGTGCCCTCCGGAGCGGTTTCCATCGCCGTCAGTTCCACATTGGCGTACTCTGCAGTGCGGCTGTCCGCCGCCTCCTGTGTCACAGTGCGCGCCTCTCCGCTTTCAAACACGCCGCGCACCGTATAACGTTCGCCGTCCAGCTCCAGCTCCAGGCCCGTCACATCCAGCGCTCCCCAAAGCTGCCAGGCCAGCGCGCTGGATACCGCGCATCCGCCCTGGCCTGCCGGGCCGGGCAGCGCACCGTATAAAAGAGGCTCCGTTGCCAGAAGTTCTGCATCGCCGCACACCCGCAGCATCCGGACGGTCTCCTCCCGCCCGTTGGCAGAGGCCGCTCCCTGCCGCACAGCCCAGAATGTGGGCGACCAAGCCGCATTGTTCCGCCCGTCCCGGGCATACTCCAGCGCCGAAGCCACAACGCGCGGCTCCAGCGCTTCGCCGTACCGCAGGGAAATGCCGCCCGCGGCCCGCGCCAGACGCTGCGCGTTCCAGAACAGCAAAACGCAAACCGCAAGGAATGCGCCCCAGAACAGCGCACCGCCCAGATAATACCGCACGCGCCTCATGGCTGCTCCACCCGCACGCTGTCTCCCGCTGCAACGGGTCTGGCGCTGCTTTTTACCAAAACATCCTGGGGCGACAGCGGCCCTTCCACCGCAACACCGGATGCACTTTGTTCCAGGACTGTCACATCCACGCGGGAGAGCACATTGCGCAGGCCGAGGATGGTCTGCGTCTGCTCGACGCGCAGCACGTAGCTGCCTTTGTTGTCCATGCGCACCGCTTCAGGCGGCAACACCATTTCGTATGTGGTGCGGGACAGCTCCGCCGAGGCAGTCACGGGCTGCGTCTTGCGCAGGCCGGCATCCGCAGGTACATCCGCCGTTACGGTAACGCGCCCGTTTTCATCCGGCACGGAGATGGCCCGCACCGTGGTGCTGACAGCCGTGCCGCCCTGCCGCAGTGTCAGCGCGGCGCCCACAGCCAGCTTTTCCGCTTTTCCCGAGTCCAGCGTGAATGTCGCCGTCATGCCTGCGTCCGCCGGGGCCAGCGCGGCCACCGGGGCCTCCGTAACGGTTCCGCCCGGTTCCAGTGTCAGCGTCTCCACCGTACCCGCCGATCCCGCTTTCAGAACGCCGTCGTTTTCCGCCAGCGCCGCCAGCGCGTCCACAACAGCCTGCTGTTTTTCAATGTCCAGCGCGGCCGTCTGGGCGTCAAGGTTGTTTTGACGGTTCTGGAATTCCGTTTCCTGCTTTGATTTTTCATACGCCTTTGCCGCTGTGTCCAGCGCGGCCTGCGCGTCGGCCAAAGCCCGCGCCGCGTTTTCCCCGGCGGTATCGGCGGCGCTCTGCGCGGCAGCCAGCGCCGCCTGCTTTTCAGCCAGCGCCGCGGCCGCGGCGTCTGCCGCCGCCTGCGCCGCAGCCAACGCTTCCTCAGAGGCGGGCGGGTCCGTCTGTGCCCGCAGTTCCGCCAGCGCGGCATTTGCCGCATCCAAGGCGCTTTGAGCCGTATCCGCATCGTTCCGGGCAGCGGCCACGGCCGCGTCGTTCTGCGCTTTCTGGGCGTTGTAATCCGCCTGTGCCCTGTCCCGCTGGGTAGAGGCGGAAGAGAGCGACGAGGTGTCCGCCGTGTCCCCTGCCAGCAGCTTTTCCCGCTGCAGGCGCAGGCGCGCCAGCTCCGTTTTTGCGCGAGCCAGCGCATCCTTCACACCGTCGGGGTCAAACTGTGCCAAAGGCGTGTCCGCCTCCACCCTGCCGCCCGCCGGAACGAAATATTTTTCCAGCACCAGCCCCGTGGGGGCCTTAACGTTCTGCACCTCTCCCGCGGAGAGCGCTGCGTCCGCCGTCAGCCCCTGTACAAGCTCTCCGCGCCGGGGGGACGCCGTCTGCACTACGGCCAGCGTTGCGCCCGCCGTGCCGCGCGCAATCAGCGTACAGACCAGCATGGCCGCAAAGAACTGCGCCACACCCTTCAGCGCGCGGCCCTGTGTGCCGCTCAAGCGCGGCCTGCGGGCCCAAAGGCCCGTGACTTTTTCTTTGATATGCAACGTTGTCTACTCCTTTAATCCGCTGGCCTGGATTCCCAGCTCCAGATATTTCTGCCCGAACCGGAAGATCAGCACCGCCGGGGCCAGCATCACAAGGCTGGCCACCATGGCCAGGCCCAGCTTTTCCGCCGCGATCTGGGGCAGGTACAGCGAAAGCGGCCACAGGGCTTTTGTCTTGAGAAAGGTCATAGGCTGTTCAATGGCGTTCCACGCTTCGAGAAAGCCCAGTACCGCCGCCGAAAGGATGCCCGGCACACCCAGCGGCACGCCGATATGGAAAAAAGTGCGCAGCGGCCCCGCACCGTCGATGGACGCGGCCTCCAACAGCGCGATGGGCACGGCATCGAACCCCTTTGCCATGATAAATACCGGAAATGTACTGAATACACCCGGCAGGATGATGGCCCAAAACGTATCCATGATGCCCATTGCGTCCGCCACCAGATAGCCCGAAACCATCGTGACCTGAAAGGGCATCAGCATCAGAACGATGTACAGCGTGAACAGCGCCCGCCGCCCGCGAAACCGCAGCCGGGAAAACGCCCATGCCGCGGGCGCGCCCACCAGCACCTGTCCCAGCACTTGGGGGAACACGATGGCGCAGGTGTTCCAGAACATGGTGAAAAACTGCGGTGTGTCCAACAAAAGCTCCGCCAGTGGCTGGAGCGTGGGCCAGCTTGGCAGCAGGGGCCAGAAAGCGCTGCCCTCTGCACCCTGCAGCACCGGGCCCAGCGCGGCCCGCAGCTCGTCCAAGGGCATCAGCGCGCCTGTGCCCATGAACCACAACGGCCACCACACCGCCAGCGCAGGCAAAAGAAGGAACAGCACAAGCACCGCGCGGCCCAAATTTTTTCTTTTCATCGCGCGTCCTCCCCGCCCCACAGTTTTTGCAGCAGCAGAATAGCAGCCAGCAGCACCGCCGCGATGAGCACCGCCGCTGCACACAGGCGGCCCACGTCCAAGTCCAGGAACCAGTTGTTGAACAGGTGCTGCAATAGATAGATGCTGTCGTGCGGATATGCTCCGCCCACCAGATATGCCTCACGAAACACCTTAAAGGTGTTGAGCAGGCTGAGCACCGCCGTCATGAACAGCGTGGGCAACAGCCCGGGCAGCGTGACACGCCAAAAGCACTGCCATGCCCCCGCACCGTCCACGCGGGCGGCCTCATACAGGCTGTCGGAGATACCGTCCAGCCCCGCCATCCACAGAATCATGTCATAGCCCGCATTTTTCCAAACATAGGTGCCGATGAGCACCCAGAAAGCCGCGTCTGTGCCCATAAAATCCACCGGCTGCGCGCCCAGCGCCGACAAAACGGCGTTGACGAGCCCCTGCCTGTGGAACAGCGCCTGCCACAGCAGCACGATGCTGGCCACCGGGATAGCCATGGGGATCAGATAGGTTGTTTTAAAAATACGGCCGCCGTCCTTTGCGGCGCGCACGGCCACGGCCAGCAGCAGGCTGACGCACAGCAGCAGGGGCACACACACGCCGATGAAGCGCGCAGTATTGCCCGCCGCCAGGCGGAACGCGCTGTTGCCCAGCACCGAGGCGTAGTTCGCAAACCCCACGAAGCGGCTGCCCATGGCGTCGGTAAAGCTGCGGCGCACCGCGTCCGCAAACGGCACCAGCACGAACACGCACAGCCCCGCCAGGCTGGGCGCGAGGAACAAATACGGCGCGGCGCGGTTCATTTTGTTCGGCGAAATAGAGCCGCGTGGCGTCGGCCGCTGCCGCCACAGCCTGTTCCAGCGCGGCCTCGCCGCTGTATCGTTTTGTTGCTTCGGCATATATTTTTTCCTTTAATTGATCATTCTGATAACTCGGAACCGTAAATTCCTCCAGAAATGCTTCCGCGCCCCAATGCTTCCAATCGCTGAATACGGCATCCGGCCGCTCCTTTCGGGTTTGTTCCTGCCGTTCTGCGGCAGGTCACGCCCGCTTTTCCGCCAGATAGGTGGCAAGCTCCGTCTTTGCTCCCGTCACGGCTTCATCCATAGTCTTTTCACCTTTGCACAGCGCCTCAGCCTGTGCATACAGCTTTTCGGCCACCGTGCTGTCGTCCCGCACGGGTGTCTTCAGCCCGGACAGCAGTGCAGTCCAGTCCACCCGGGGCACATCCGTGCCTATCGTCTGGCCGCGTTCTGCATAGAGCTCCTGCACGTACGCCACCTGTTTTTCCAGGCCGGAGCGCAGCACCGGGAGCCCCTCTCCCAACGAATAATTCTGCACACCGGGCGCGAGCAGCGCCTGTATGAACTGTGCAGCCAGCTCCTGCTGGGCGCTCTGTGCCGCAATGCCGGCAAGCACCCGCGGTGTATATACGCCCTGCTCCATGCCGGGCGCCGGCGTAAGCGCCGCCTGTCCGTCATCGGACATATATGCACCCAGCACATCCCTGAGTATAAACAGCGCCGCGTTTGCCCGGCCGTAGCTGTATTCCATCACGCCCTGCGGAACGTCCGCGGACATTCCCAGCCCGGTGGAGGCATTTGACGTCACCATAAACGCAATACCGCCGTCGTTCGCCTTTTTCCCCAGTCCGTATCGGTCCGAAACCGCCTGCATCACGGAAAACAGTTCCCGCAGAGCGGCTTCGTTCAACGTGCCGTCCCGCACCACGGCGGGTGCGCTGACACTGTACAGCTGGTCGAACAACTCCCGCAGGGTGGTAAAGCTCAGAAGCGGGCGCTGCTCCTCCGGCACAGCTTTGAAAATATCATTGATATCTCCGCTGGCGGCCAGCGCCTCTGGTCCGTCCTGTACCGCCGCGGCCAGCGTCTCCAGGCTGTCCAGCCCTTCCAGTGTCTCCGGCTTTCCCATCAGCACAGGTACGGTAAAACGTGTGGGCACTGCGTACAGCTTTCCGTCCGTTCTCATAGGGTCGACCACCTGCGGGATCAACCCGTCGGCGGAGATCACCTGTGAAAGCTCCGCCAGCACGCCCTTGTCGATGAAGCTCTGCAGCGGCATGCCGTCCAGGATCAGCACATCCGGCCCCTTGCCCGCCACAAGCTCTGTGTTCAGCGTGCGCAGCGCGTCCTCGGCGCTGGCGCCGCCGGAGGTTCCAACCTCAAAATTCACGCGCACATCCGGATTTTCCTGTTGGAAATTGGTGATGGCCGCGCGCACGGTGGGGGAATCGTTCAGAGCGTAAACACGCACCTCCTTGTCCGGCACGGCGCTCACCGTCTCATCAAATACATAGTGCAGCACACGGCCGCCCTCCTCCGTCTGCACGGCCAGTGCAAAGGTGTTGCCCGGCAGCGCCGTAAAGCCGCGCACAGCGGCCAGCGGGGAACCGAAGGTATACATGCTGCCTTCCATCACGGTCTCCGCCAGCGTGCCGCCCGGCACGGCGCGGCGCACGCCTTTTTCAGACAGCAGATACAAGTTGCCGTCCGCGTCTGCCGCAAGGCTGGACGGATAATCCTCTCCACCCGCCGCGCTGGCGGCCTCAGTCTGCATATGCCCGGTCTCCAGATCATACGCCGCCGTGCCGCCCTCGTAGCCGTAGACAAAAAGCGTCGTCCCGTTGCAGGCTGTCAGGCCTCCCATCCAGTTGGGAATCTCATACAGCTTTTTTCCGGTGGCCATATCGTATACAGCCGTTGTGGCGGTATCCTCCGCGCTGAATACGCCCATATCGTCCCCGGACTGCTCCGTGCCGTCCGCAGCTTCTGCGTCGTCCGTCTCTCCGGCGGCGTCCTGCGTGCCGGAAGATGCCGCCTGCGCGCCTGCGTCTTCCCCTGCAGCCCCGTTCTGCACCGCGGCAAAATCGCCCCCAAAGCTGGTGAGCAGCAGTCTGCCGCCCGGCAGCACCTGTGCATCCGCCGCCATAAGCCCGCCCTGCGCGGAAAGGCCCTCCGGCTGCACGGGAGCGGCCGTGCCGTCCGCCGCAACGCGTGCGTAGGCCACCGCGCCCATACCGTCCTCTGTCTGCTCTGTCAACATTACAAAATATTCTCCCTCAGGGGTAACGGTGACCTTTTCGATCTGGCGTTTCTCTCCGAAACTCTCCTGCCAGTCCATCGTATTTTCCGTCCATTCTTTGCCGCTGTCAGCAGAATAAAAATGGGTATATGTATATTGACCGGGCGTCTCGGCAGGCCGGAGCGCGATGTAGTCCAATCCGCCGTCCGGCCGTGCCGTCAGGCTCACCGGGGTACAGCCCGCCGCGCCCGGCGGGGTGATGTCGTTTTCCACGAACCGCCCCTTGGCCTGCATGGGCGTGCCGTCCCCCTGCGCACTTGAACCGCCGCTCGTGCCGGGCTGCGCACCGCAGCCCGTGAACAGCACCGCCGCGGCCAGTACGCCGCACAAAAGTTGTTTTATCTTCACTGTTTCCCTCACCTTTCCGGTATGCTCAAAATGATGCGGAGAGAAGATGCTTCCCGTCCAGCCTGTTTCCATCATAAAAAAATCAACCTTGAAAAGTCCTTGAAAAACAGTGAGGGATTTGTGAAAGCCTCTGTTTTTCAGGGATTTTTAAGGTTGCATCCATTATAATGGTTTTATTGCGGAACAGGAGGGACAAAAACATGCGGATACTGCTTGTGGAAGACGACGAAGCCCTGTGCGCGGCCGTGGCGCCGCTGTTGGAGCGGGAGGGCTACCGTGTGGACGTATGCCGAGACGGCGACGATGCGCTGTACTACATGCGCCAACGGATGTTCGGGCTGTGCATTCTGGACAGGATGCTGCCCGGACGGGATGGGCTTTCGGTGCTGCGCGCAGCGCGGGCCGAGGGCCTGGACACGCCGGTGCTGATGACGACGGCGCTGGGCCTTGTGGGCGACCGAGTGGACGGTCTGGACGCGGGCGCAGACGATTATCTGGTAAAGCCTTTCGACGTACGCGAGCTGCTGGCCCGGGTACGCGCACTGGCCCGCCGCCCCGCTCCTGTGGCGGTCTCCGGCCGTCCCTGCTGCGGGGATCTTACTCTGGACATGGGCACACTGGTGCTGACCGGAGACAAAGAGCAATGCACGCTCTCGAAAAAAGAGGCGGAGCTGCTGGCCGCACTGATGGAAAACGCCGGACAAACATTGTCCCGCAGTTTTTTATTCGGCCGTGTCTGGGGGCCGGGCGCCGACGTAGAGGAAGCCAGCCTGGACAGCTATGTACACTTTATCCGCCGCAGGCTGCGTGCCGTGAGCAGCCGGGTGACAGTGGACACTGTGCGCGGCGTGGGCTACCGGCTGCTGGATGGAGGAACGGGCGCATGAAACGCCGTGCCGCACAGCCTCCCCGCGGCCCGTACACCACGCCGCTGCGCCAGCTGCGCCGCCGCCTGACATTTGTTTTCACCGTGCTGACGGGCACAGTTCTCACGGTATTCCTGGCCATCACCCTGGGGTTGGCACAAAAGCAGACGCAGCTCTCGGCACAGAGCATGTTCGACGCCAGCGTGGACACCCTGATCGTCACGCTGCAGACGGGCAGCGTCTCCGACACGGCTCTTGCCCAGACGGAGGCCGCGGATGGACTGCTCATTTTCATCACGGACAACGGTACCCCGCTGTTTTTCAGCGGCGGCTGGGCGCCCGCTACCCCGCGCGGGACCTTGCTGGAGCGTGCGGCGGAGGCAGGGCTTGCAGAGGGTGTGAATATGGATGCCGCGCCGCGTTCGTCTGTGTATGCCTCCCGCGTCACCGTCACAGTGGAGGGCAACGCAGGCGAACATTATACCGCCGCCGTATGCTCCGTCCCCGGACAGCGCGGCTGGTACGGCCTTGCCGTGCTGCGGGACGACGGGCCTCTGCGCCGGACGCTGACGCGCCAGGCCCTGCTGTATGCGGCGCTGCTGTCGGGCGGGCTGGCACTTCTGGGCGCGGTCAACTGGTTTTTGGCGGGGCGGGCGCTGCGTCCCACCGCCGAAGCACTGCAAAAACAGCGGGAATTCGTGGCCGCCGCCGGACACGAGCTGCGCGGCCCGCTGGCCGTCGTCAAGACGAGCCTGTCGGCCATGCAGGCCAGCCCGGCGGACACGTCGCAGTACCTGGCGGCCATCGGCAGCGAGGCCGACCGCATGGCCCGCCTGGTGGACGATCTTCTCCTGCTTGCAGGCAGCGACGCGGGCACCTGGCGGATGCGTATGGAACCTGTGGATGCCGATGCGCTGGTGATCGGCGCGCATGAACAGTTTGCGCCTTTGGTAAAAGCGCGCGGCCTGCGCCTTGCGCTGGATCTGCCCGAGGAAACACTGCCGCCCCTGTGGGGCGACGCCGGACGGCTGCGCCAGCTGCTGCTGGTCTTCATCAGCAACGCCTGCGCCTACGCGCCCGCCGGCAGCGACGTCACGCTGCGCGCCCGCGCGGAAAAAGGCTGGGTACTGCTTTCGGTGGAGGACCACGGCCCCGGCGTGCCGGATGCGGAAAAGGCACATGTGTTCGAGCGCTTTTACCGCGCCGACAAAAGCCGCACGGGCAAGGAGCACTATGGGCTGGGTCTCTCTGTGGCACAGGAACTGGCCGCGCTGCACGGCGGAGATATCCTTCTTACAGACACACCCGGCGGAGGCGCCACATTCACGCTGCGTCTGCCTGTCCGCGCCCGAAAAGCACAGCGCACGCATACAGGCCCCGCATGAAACCGCAAAATGCCCCCGGCGTCCGGTTCTTTTCCGGGCTGCCGGGGGTATTCTGCAGCCTGCATGCCATGCGCTTTTACAGGTTCTCCCCGTTGGCGCGCACGGTTTCGGCATACCAGGCAGCGCTGTCCTTCGGGATGCGCGCACCCGTAACATAGTCGATATAAACAAGCCCGAAGCGCTCGCGATAGCCCTCGCTCCACTCAAAATTGTCAGTGAGCGCCCAGTGGAAATAGCCCCGCACATCCGCACCTCCCTCCGCCGCCGCACGCAGCGCCAGCAGATAACGGTGCAGGAAATCAATGCGGTCGGGATCATGGACACAGCCGTCCAGAAAGATGCGGTCGTTGCAGCTCTGCCCGTTTTCGGTGATGTAAATCGGCCGGCCGTACCTCTGCCAGAGAAAACGCACGCCCCAGTTCATCACCAGCGGCGTAACGGGCCATTTCAGCGCTGTCACAGCACAGCCGCGCGGGCGCGGCACATAAACCGGCCGCTTTCCCGTCCCTGCACATACCGCGTGGCCATTGTAGATGTTCAAGCCGATAAAATCCGGCCGTATGTGGATGACCGCCAGGTCTTCCGCCGGGAGCGCCGCCGTCATACGCCGCAGGCCGGGCCCGCAGTTTTCCGGATAATGTCCGAAACAGACAGGGTCCAGCACCATCTGATAGGTAAATGCCCAGTCGCTGTCCGGCGTGGCGAAGGTAGCGCTGCAGGCAGCCTCCACATCGGCGGGGCTGTCCGTGCCGGGCCAGCACAGCCGCCCTGTCGCGGCGATGCCGACGCGCACGCCGGGGCAGGTCTCCCGAATGGCGGCGGCGGCAAGGCCGTGAGCCAAAAGCTGATGGTGCAGCACCAGAAGCTGGCGCGCCTCGGGCAGACGCAGGCCAGGGGCATGCACGCCCGTACCGTGGCCCAGCTTTACAGTACACTCCGGCTCGTTGAGCGTAATGTAATTCTCTGCAAGGCCGCTGAAACGGCGCGCCGCCTCGGCGGCATAGCGGGCAAAAGCACGGGCGGTCTCTCGGCTGCGCCAGCCGCCCGCATCTTCCAGCGCCTGGGGCAGTTCCCAGTGGTACAGTGTGACATAAGGCTCCAGGCCCGCAGCGCGGCAGGCCTGGAGCATGCGCAGATAAAACGCAAACCCTTCCCCGTTCCAGCGGCCGTCGCCGTAAGGGTCCACCCGCGCCCAGCTCACGCTGAAACGGTAAGCACCGAGGCCCATCTGCGCCGCGCAGGCAATGTCCTCCTCATATCTGCGGTACGCGTCCGTGGCGGCGGAACCGTCAAACCCGTCTGCAACGGCGCCGGGGCGGCGGCAGAATACGTCCCAAATGGATTCCCCGCCGCCGTCGGCCCGCGAGCTGCCCTCGGTCTGGTAAGCGCTGGAGGCCGCGCCCCATACAAAATCTTTTGCAAACGCCATATGTCCCCTCCGTTCAGCCCATCGTCACCTTTACATGTACTGTCGTTCCGGCGGGCGCGGCGGGCAGAATGCCGTCCACGCAGGGCGCGCCGTCCGCCGTGATGCATTTTACCCCTTTTTCCACCCCTGCCGCGTTGTCCACTGCGATCTCGTACACCGCGCCTCTGTAGGTGCGCGTGACGGTGAAACCGGGCATCGCGGCGGGAATGCACGGGGCGATCCGCAGGCCGTCCAACGTGGGCTGGATCCCCAGGATATACTGGCTGATGTTGACGAATGTCCATGCGGCCGTACCCGTCAGCCAGCTGTTTTTCGCCTCGCCGAAGGCGGCCGCGTCCCTCCCGGCGATCATCTGGCTGTACACATAGGGCTCGGTGCGGTGGATCTCGCTGATTTCCTCAAGATAGGCCGGACAGGTGCGGCGGTATACCTCAAAGGCGCGGCCGCCGCGCCCCGCCGCACATTCAGCGCAGCTGATCCATGGGTTGTTGTGGCAGAAAATACCCGCGTTCTCCTTATACCCCGGCGGATAGCTGCTGATCTCCCCCAGTTCCAGATGATACTGCGTGTATGCGGGCTGCAGCAGCAGGATGCCGTACTCTGTGTCCAGATGCCGCCTTACGCTCTCCAGCGCCTGAAGCGCGCGGCCGTCGGAAAGGCCCACGCCCGCCATCACGCACATGCCCTGGGGTTCAATGTAAATTTTGCCCTCCGCGCATTCGGCGCTTCCCACCGGCCGGCCGTTTGCGTCATAGGCGCGGCGGAACCAGGCGCCATCCCAGCCCGGGCCGAGGATGGCCGCTGTCATTTCGTCCACCTGTGCGCGCACGGCCCGCGCTTCCTGCGAAAGGCCTTCCCACGCACAAATGTCCGCGTATTCCCCACCGTATTTTACAAACATCCCCGCAATGAACACGCTCTCCGCCACAGGGCCTTCGCTGGGGCCGGTGGTCTGGAAGCTCTCGCCCGGTTCGCTGGAAAAGCAGTTCAGATTCAGGCAGTCGTTCCAGTCGGCCCGGCCGATGAGCGGCAGTCCATGAGGGCCTTTGTGCGAAGCGGTAAAGCCCAGGCTGCGGCGCAGATGCTCCATCAGCGGCGCCGTGTCTTCCTCCCGGCAGTCAAAGGGCACCTCCTCGTACAGGATGGAACGGTCGCCTGTTTCCCGCAGGTATGCGCTCACACAGGCGATGAGCCACAGGGGGTCGTCGTTGAAGCCGCTCCCCACGTCCAAATTGCCCTTTTTCGTCAGCGGCTGATACTGGTGATAGGAGCTGCCGTCCGCGAACTGGGTGGCGGCGATGTCCAGAATGCGCTGCCGCGCCCGGCCCGGCACCAGATGCACGAAGCCCAGCAGGTCCTGGCAGGAATCCCGAAAGCCCATGCCCCGGCCGGTGCCGCTTTCATAATAGCTGGCGCTGCGGCTCATATTGAACGTCACCATGCACTGGTACTGGTGCCAGATATTGACCATACGGTCCAGCTTTTCGTCGCCGGAGCGCAGCGAAAAGCGCGCCAGCAGCCCATTCCAGTACGCGGCCAGCGCGGCCAGCGCGGCGTCAACCTGCGTGTCCGCAGCATAGCGGGCCAGCATGGCGCGGGCGCGGCTTTTTTCCACCACGCCGGGCGCGGCCCATTTTTCCCGGGGCGGGTTTTCAACATATCCCAATACAAAAATAAAGCTGCGGCGTTCGCCCGGGGCCAGCGTCACGTTCAGCTGATGCACGCCCACAGGCGCCCAGCCGTGGGCGATGCTGCCCGTACACGTGCCCCGTTCCACCGCCAGCGGCCCGGCCGGGCCGCGGTACGGCCCCAGAAACGCATCCCGGCTCGTGTCGAAACCGTCGGGCGTCCGGTTCACGCCGAACACGGCATAGTGGCTGCGGCGCTCGCGGTATTCCGTTTTATGATAGATGGCGCCGCCCTCCACCTCCACCTCGCCGGTGCTGTAGTTGCGCTGGAAGTTGGTGGAATCATCCACTGCGTTCCACAGGCAGAACTCCACATAGCTGAACAGCTGCAGCGCGCGGGGCTCTGCCCCGGCGTTGTGCAGCGTCAGGCGTATCACTTCACATGCGTCGCCCAGCGGAACGAACATTTCCTGCTTTGCCTCTATGCCGTTTTTCGCACCCTCGATGACCGTATAGCCCAGCCCGTGGCGGCAGCGATAGGAATCCAGTTCCGTGCGCACGGGCTGCCAGCCCGGGTTCCATACGCAGGCGCCGTCGCGGATATAAAACCGGTGGCCCTCGCCGTCCGCCGGGGCGCTGTTGTAGCGGTAGCGCGTCAGACGCAGCAGCTTTGCGTCACGGTAAAAGCTGTAGCCGCCCGCCGTATTGGAAACAAGGCTGAAAAAATCCTCGCTGCCCAGATAATTGATCCACGGCAGCGGTGTGCGCGGTGTGGTGATCACATATTCCCGGTTCTCGTCGTCAAAGTATCCATAGCGCATAAGGTATTCTCCTCACACCCGTGCCCTGCGGCGCGGGCTACTCGATTTTGGGGAGCATGCTGCGGCCCCGTTTGCGAAAACGATTAAGTCCGCATACATTCAAGCGCTCTGTATTTTTATCATACTGCCATTTCAAAAAAAAGCAAGCCTTTTTTGCTGATAAGTGCTGTAAAGTACGGATCTCGCTTGTTTCTTAGTCTTTTTTCCATTTAGATAAAGGTATAGAACAAGAGCGAAAATGTTTTCGTATCATTGGCGAAAATAAAAGGTATATTTTCGGATAGAATCGCCAAATACTCTTTGTCGAAATTGGAAAAGGCTCCAAACTTCGTGATTTCGCTTAAAAATCGCTTGATTTCTGTTGAAATTAAAGCGAGATTGCGGTATATTGAAGTTGCGAAAACGATTAAGTATCCGGTTTTGCCAAACAAGCCGCCTTTCGGTATAATAGATGCCAGAAAACGATTTCGATTTAGCAGAGCAAAACTGCGGGAAAGGCGGACCGTTATGATTTCGATTCGGGATATTGCAAAGGAATGCGGCGTGTCCGTGGCGACAGTGAGCAAAGCGCTCAACGGCCACCATGACATCAGCGCTCAAACGCGGGAGACCGTATGCCGCAAAGCGGCCGAAATGGGCTACCAGCCCAATTCCGCGGCCCGTGCGCTCAAGACGAACCGTACATACAATCTGGGCGTTCTGTACGAGGACCCGCAGCACAGCGGCCTGGGGCACGAATATTTTTCGCGCATTCTGGAGAGCTTCCGCGCGCAGGCCGAGGCCTGCGGCTACGATGTCACCTTCATCAACCGCAATGTCGGCAAGCGGCGCTCGTCTTACCTGGAGCACTGCCGCTACCGCGGCGTGGACGGCGTATGTGTGGTATGCGTGAACTTTCTGGACCCGCAGGTGCTGGAACTGGTGCAGAGCGAGCTGCCCGTCGTGACAGTGGACCACATGTTCAACAACCGTACTTCCATCGTTTCGGACAACGTCAAGGGCGTTCAAACGCTGGTGAACCATGTGTTCGGTATGGGGCACAGGAACATTGCCTTCATCCACGGCGAACGCACGGCCGTCACCGAAAGCCGCTGCGCCAGCTTTTACAAGACCTGCTACGACCTGGGGCTGCAGGTGCCCGACGCCTATGTACGCGAAGGCGCTTACCACGACTGCGACAGCTGCGAACGCATCACCGCCGAGCTGCTGGCGCTGCCGCAGCGGCCCACATGCATCTTTTTCACCGATGACGTGTCGGCTCTGGGCGGCCTCGCCGCCATCGCCCGGGCGGGCCTCCGCGTGCCGGAAGACATCTCCGCCGTCGGTTATGACGGCATCCCTCTCGCCAAAATGATGATCCCCAGCCTGACGACTTACCACCAGGACACCCAGGCCATCGGCTACTGGGCGGCGGACCGTCTCGTCAGCCTGATCGAGCACCCCAAAACCACCCTGCCGGAAAGCATCCTCATCCCCGGCAGCCTGTTGGAAGGAGCATCGGTCAGGCGCATCTGATTTTGTGATCGCGCGGCCAAACGGCCGCCTGACCGAACTTTACAAGGAGGAAAACAATCTATGAAACGTACACTTGCGACCCTTATGGCATTGTGCATGATGCTTTCCCTGGCCGCCTGCGGCGGCTCCGGCGCTTCCAGTGTTCCCGCCTCCGTTTCCGCCTCCGCCCCCTCATCCGGCAGCGAACCCGCACCCGCCGATGGCGCCGTGCTCAACATCTGGTGCTGGAACGACGAGTTCCAAAGCCGGTTCAACGACTATTATCCCGAGGTAAAGGAAGTGGCGGAGGACAAATCCACCACCACGCTCAACGACGGCACGATCGTCAAGTGGACCATCAATCCCAACGAGAACAACAATTACCAGAACAAGCTGGACGAGGCCCTGCTGGCGCAGGATTCCGCCGCAGCCGACGACAAGATCGATATTTTCCTCATCGAAGCGGATTACGCGCTGAAGTATGTGGATTCCGACTACACGCTGGACGTACGCGGCGATATCGGCCTGACGGACGCAGACCTGTCCGGGCAGTACCCGTACACCCAGGACATCGCCACGGCCGGCGGCAAGCTGAAGGGCGTCACCTGGCAGGCCACCCCCGGCCTGTTCGCCTACCGGCGCAGCATCGCCAAAGACGTACTGGGCACCGACGACCCCGCTCAGGTGCAGGAGGCCCTGTCTGATTGGGACAAATTCAACGCTGTGGCCGAACAGGCCGCCGCGAAGGGCTACAAGATGCTGTCCGGCTATGACGACAGCTACCGCACTTTCTCCAACAACGTCTCCGCCCCATGGGTGACGGGCACCACCGTAACTGTGGACGAAAACCTGATGAAGTGGGTGGAACAGACCAAGACCTACACCGACAACGGCTACAACAATAAATCCAGCCTGTGGAGCGACGTGTGGGCCGCGGACCAGGGCCCCGACGGCAAGGTGTTCGGGTTCTTCTATTCCACCTGGGGCATCAATTTCACGCTGCTGGGCAATTCCCTGGAAACGCCCGAGGCCGAGGGCGGCAAAGCCGAAGCGGGCAACGGCATCTACGGCGATTACGCCGTCTGCGAAGGCCCGCAGCCGTATTACTGGGGCGGCACATGGATCTGCGCCGCGGCCGGCACCGACAACACCGCCGCCATTGCGGACATCATGCGCAGCCTCACCTGCGACAAGGCCATCATGAAGCAGATCACCGAGGATACGCAGGATTACACCAACAACGCCCCGGCCATGGAGGAGCTTGCCTCCAGCGACTTCAAATCCGATTTTCTGGGCGGCCAGAACCACATCGCGCTGTTCGCCGCAGCCGCGCCCAACATCGACATGAGCAACGCCGGCCCCTACGACCAGGGGCTGAACGAAAGCTTCCAGGGCGCGTTCAAGGATTATTTTGACGGCGCGGTGGACCTGGAAACAGCCAAGACCAATTTCCAGACGTCCATCGGGGAAAAATACCCTGAACTTACCGAAGTAGTGTGGCCCGAATAAACGCAGCCACGGCTCAAACGCGCGGGGCGGGCGACGCCCGCCCCGCATTCCTCTGAAAAGGACAGGTGACCGATATGCAAGCGCGCACGGCAGGCCGAAAGCACCGCTCCATCCGCTACGCCAAATGGGGCTATCTTTTCATCGCCCCGTTTTTCATCGCCTTTGCGGTGTTCCAGCTCATCCCGCTGGCCTCCACGGTATATTACAGCTTTTTTGAATATTTCCGCAGCGGCCTGAAGGAGATCGGCCCCAATTTCGTGGGGCTTAAGAATTATGCCGAGCTGTTCCGCACCGATTTGCCGAAATACTTCGGCAACACGCTGCTGATGTGGATCATCGGCTTTGTGCCGCAGATTGCCGTGTCGCTGCTGCTGGCGGCCTGGTTCACGGACACGCGGCTGCGCCTGCGCGGCCAGGGCTTTTTCAAAACGGTCATCTACATGCCCAACCTCATTATGGCCTCGGCCTTTGCCATGCTGTTTTTCGCCTTGTTTTCCGACAACGGGCCGGTCAACGCCGCGCTTGTTTCCGCCGGCTTTCTGGAAGAGCCGTTCCGCTTTTTATCCAGCGTGGCAGGCACGCGCGGGCTGGTGGGCCTGATGAATTTTCTCATGTGGTTCGGCAACACCACCATCCTGCTGATGGCCGCCGTCATGGGCATCGACCCCGGCCTTTACGAGGCTGCCGAGATCGACGGCTGCACGCCCGGCCAGATGTTCCGGCGCATCACACTGCCGCTTATCCGGCCCATCCTTGTGTATGTGGTCATCACCTCGATGATCGGCGGGCTGCAGATGTTCGATGTGCCCCAGATCCTGACAAACGGCAAAGGCAGCCCGGACCGCTGCGCCACCACGATGATCATGTATCTGAACAACCACATGTACAGCAAAAACTACGGCATGGCGGGGGCGGTCTCCACGGTGCTGTTTCTGGTGTGCGCGGTGCTGTGTATCGCCGTGCTGAAAACACTGGACCGCAGCAAGGAAGGAGGCGCAGGGAAATGACGTCTGCCCAAACGGAAAAAGCAAGCTCCCGGCTGCGGCGCGCAGGGCGCGCCCGCGCGGCTTCAACGGCCCGGCGGGCGGCAGCCTACACGGTGCTGGGGCTGCTGTGCTTTTTGTGCCTGTTCTTCTTTTACATCCTGCTCATCAACGCAACGCGCACCCATTTTGAGATCCAGCGCGGCTTTTCCCTGCTGCCCGGCCGTTCGCTGCTGACGAACCTGAAAAGCGTGCTGGCCAACGCCAACATCCCCGTGCTCTCCGGCATCCGCAACAGCCTGCTTGTCTCGGCGCTCTCTGCGCTGCTCAGTGTTTATTTTTCAGCGCTCACCGCCTACGGCATCCATGCCTATGACTTCAAATTCAAAAAGCTGGCCTTTACGTTCATCCTGCTCATCATGATGATGCCCACACAGGTATCCGCGCTGGGCTTTGTTCGGCTCATCACCAAAATGGGCATGGCCGACACCCTCGCACCGCTGTTTCTGCCCAGCATCGCGGCGCCCGTTGTATTTTATTTCATGCTGCAGTACATGGAAGGCAACCTGCCCATGGAGATCGTCGAGGCCGCGCGCATTGACGGTTCGGGCGAGTTTTCCACCTTCAACCGCATCGTGCTTCCCATCCTCAAGCCCGCTTTGGCCGTGCAGGCCATCTTCACTTTCGTCAACACCTGGAACAACTATTTCACCCCCGCCCTTGTGCTGAGCAGCAGCGGCAAAAAGACGCTGCCCATCCTCATTGCACAGCTGCGCAGCGCGGATTTTCTTAAGTTCGATATGGGGCAGGTGTATATGATGGTAGCCATCGCCATTCTGCCGGTCATCGCCGTATACCTTTGCCTCTCCAAATTTATCGTGCGCGGCGTGGCCCTCGGCGGCGTGAAGGGCTGAGCGGAAAACGCCTGCGTTTACAGCACAAAAGGCGGCGCCGCCGCATCCGGCAACGGGTGCGGCGGCGTATTTTTTATTTTTGTGCCGGCGCAGTGCATATCCGCGGCCGCGCCCGGCACACTATCACAAGACGCATGCGCCGGCGGGCGGGGCGCACCGCTCCCCCGGCGGCCGGCCCAACGCAAAAAAAGGAGCGAATGAGGATGACTTTGACAAAAAAGGAGCAGGGCCTGCTGAAGGACCTGCAGAATGAAGAAAAACTGTGCGTGGAAAAGTACCGCAAGGCCGCCGAAAATGCCTGCGACGCCAAGCTGCAGCATATCTTTGAAAAAATCGAAAAAGCCGAACAGAGCCATTACGACACCGTGACGGGTATGCTGGCGGGCACCCTGCCCGCCCAACAGGGCCAGCAGAGCAAAGGGCAGGCCTCCCGTCAGAAGGCGGAAAAGGACCTGAAATCCACGGCCAGCCGCGCTGAAAAACAGCGCGACGCCTATCTGTTGTCCGATCTGTTGGGCACGGAAAAATATGTCTCCGGCGTGTACAACACCGCCGTGTTTGAGTTCAGCGACGCCAAGGCGCGCCAAGTGCTGGCCGCCATCCAGCAGCAGGAACAGGAACACGGCAAACAGCTTTCGGACTATATGCAGGCCAACAACATGTATTGCTGAGACACCATCTTTTTCATCCGGAAAGGCTGCCCGCGGGGCGGCCTTTCTTTTTGTGGTTCCTTCAGCTCAGGATCTTGCGGACGATGCCGTACAGCACCGGTTTCATATTGTCCACGGTGTCCGGCTTGCCCTCAATGATGGAGGAATAGCATACGGAACCCAGCATCTCGATGATGACGAATATCATCTTGAACAGCTCGTCCTCTGTATACCGGGCCGCCAGCGGGCTTGCCTCCAGGTCCCGCATCAGCCGCGCCCAAAGATGGCCGCGCCGCTCGCTCATCTGTTTTGCCACCATAGGCCAAGAAAAATTCCGCTCAACAAGCCGAAGGACCAGCTTGTTGCGCTTGAAATATTCCACCACATAATCCAAAAGAAGCAGCACGTTCTCCACAAAATCCGGCGTGCGGCGTTCATCCAGCCATTCGTATGCTTCTTCCAGAACCTGGGCCGAGATATTATAGACCAGCTGTCCCAGCAATTGATCCTTATCGTGAAAATACAGATAAAACGTGCCCTTGGCCACGTTCGCTCCGCGGACGATCTCGTCCACCGAAGTCTTGGCCACGCCCTTTTCCGTGAACAACGCGTAGGCGGCGTCCAGCAGGCTCTGACGCTTTTGTTCCTTGCGGGATTCCATCGGTTCGCGCATACGCGTTTTCCCCTTTCCGCCGCGGCGCGGCATTTTCCCCGTTCTTTCCCGCTTTTAGTATACCTCCCGCGCGGCGGCGATTGCAAGAGCTGTCTTTCGGTTCAGCAAAATGACCAAAAGTCATTGTTTTCGTTTTGTGACTATTGGTCATTAATTGGATTGACTAACGGTCATAACAAGACTATACTATTCAACGTTGACTGTTGGTCAGTTTGATCCGCGGCATCGGCTGCCGCAAAAATTCAAAGGGAGCGTTGAGCAATGGAACATTTTGCGCGCTGGGTGGTACGGCACCGCAAAGCGGTGCTGGCGGCCGCCGTGCTGCTGCTGATCCCATCCGTGTTCGGTGCCGCAGGCACCTATATCAATTACGATATCCTCACCTATCTGCCGCCGGAGTTGGATTCCATGGTGGGCGAAGGATATCTGGAGGACGATTTCAACATGGCCTCCACCTCCATGATCAC
Source organism: Ruthenibacterium lactatiformans (assembly GCF_000949455.1). Taxonomy (GTDB): domain Bacteria; phylum Bacillota; class Clostridia; order Oscillospirales; family Ruminococcaceae; genus Ruthenibacterium; species Ruthenibacterium lactatiformans. The sequence continues at coordinate 138,011 of NZ_JXXK01000004.1, forward strand.
CGTGGAGAATATGTCCACCGCGGACACACTTGCCCTCAAGAGTGAGCTGGAGGCTGTTGCGGGTGTAAAAAACGTGCTGTGGACGAGCGACATCCTGGACGTAACTACGCCAAAGGAAATGCTGCCGGCCGACATCCAGAAATTCTTTTACAGCGAAAACGGCGCCACACTGCTGCTGGTCCAGTTCGAAAACCCAAGCGCCCATGCCGTGACCATGCAGGCGCAGCGCACCATCAAGGATATCCTGCGCAAGGACTGCTTCATCGGCGGAATGTCCGCCATTCTGGAAGACACAAAATCCCTGGTAAACCAGGAAATGCCCGTCTACATCCTGTGTGCCGTGGGGGCGTGTCTGGTGGTGCTGTTCCTCAGCATGAAAGAAACGGTTGTACCCCTCATCTTCATGCTGGGCATGGTATTCCCCATTGTCTACAACTTTGGCACCAATATCTTTCTGGGGCAGATCAGCTACATCACCGAGGCTTTGGCCACGGTGCTCCAGCTGGGCGTGACGATGGATTTCTCCATCTTTCTGCTGCACCGGTTCGAGGAAGAAAAGCGTTCCTGCCCGGATGAGGACGAGGCAATGGTGCGCGCCGTGCAAAAGACGTTCTCCTCCATTCTGGCAAGTTCGCTCACCACCATCGCAGGCTTCCTCGCAATGTGCACCATGCGCCTGACACTGGGGCGCGACATCGGCATCGTAATGGCCAAGGGCGTGTTGCTGGGCGTTGTCAGCACTGTGACGATCCTGCCCGCGCTCATCCTTACGTTCCGGCGCTCCATCGCGCGGCATACCCACCGTACCTTCATCCCTAAGCTGCGCCGTACCTCCCGTTTCGTGGTGCGCCGGTATATTCCCATCCTCGCAGTGTTCGTGCTCTGCTTCATTCCATTCAGCGTGGCGCAGGCGAAAACGCCTGTATACTACACACTATTCGACAGCCTGCCGCAGGACCTCGCGGGGATTCAGGGTACCAGCCGCCTGAAAGAGGACTTCGGCATGACGACTTCCCATTTCATCATCGTGGACGACGGCTTGCCGGCCCGCGACATGGAGGCGCTCACCGATGAGATCGAGCAGGTGGACGGCATCCGCCAGGTGCTCAGCTATGAAAAGTTTTTGGGCGGCGGCGTTCCCCGGGAGGTTCTGCCCACCGAGGTGCGTCAGATCTTCTGCGCAGGCGGCCACGAGATGCTGCTGGCCAATTCCAGCTATGAGAGCGGCACCGAAGCTCAAAACGCCCAACTGGACGCTCTGAACGCCATTGTCAAGCGTTACGACCCCAACGGCGTGATTACCGGAGAGGGTGCAATGACAAAAGACCTGATCGAAGTGGCGGACGTGGATTTCCGCAGCGTCAGCATCGCCAGTATCGCAGCGGTTTTCCTCATCATCGCCATTTCATTCCGCTCAGCGTCCATTCCGGTGCTTCTGGTGGCCGCCATCGAAAGTGCCATTATGATCAATATGGGCATCCCCTATTTTACCGGCACGACGCTGCCCTTTGTGGCCAGCATCGTCATCGGCACCATCCAGCTCGGCGCAACGGTGGACTACGCCATCCTGATGACCACCCGCTTCCGGGAAGAGCTGAATGCGGGGCGCTCCACCAAGGACGCCGTGCAGACGGCCGTGGAGCAGTGCAGCCAGAGCATCCTCACCAGCGGACTGACGTTTTTCGCGGCAACCTTCAGCGTTTCACTGGCTTCCCGCATGGAACTTATCAGCAGCCTGTGCCGTCTCATCAGCCGCGGCGCGCTCATCAGCATGCTTGTGATTCTGCTGGTGCTGCCCGCGCTGCTTATCCTGACGGCGCCTCTCATCCGGAAAACCACCTACCATTGGCTCAGCAAAGAAAAGGAGACGAAAACCGTATGAAAAAGTTATTGCAGAAAACCACGGCCGTTCTGGTAAGCGCGGCACTGGCCGTCACCTGCGCCCTGCCCGCCTTTGCCGAACAGCCCACAGAGGGCGTGACGAAAGACGAAAATGTGTTTCTGATCCTGAACCCGGACGGTTCGGTGAGCGAACAGATCGTCAGCGACTGGCTGCACAGCGATACCGGCTTTGACGCTGCGGCGGACCGCAGCACACTCTCCGGCATCACCAACCTGAAAAGCGACGTGCTGCCCGCGCAGGACGGCGAAAACCTGACCTGGACCACCGAGGACAACGATATTTATTATCAGGGCACCACAACGCAGACGCCTCCCGTGACCGTGGATATTACCTATACGCTGGACGGCCGGTCCATCACCGCCGATGCGCTGGCGGGCAAAAGCGGACACCTTGTGATGCGCTTGGCTCTGACCAACAACGAGGGACAGGAAATGGAGATTGCCGGCAGCCGGCGCAAGGTGTACACGCCGTTTTTCACTGTGGCCGCGGCCACGCTGCCCACGGGCTCCTATACCAACATTGCCGCACAGCACGGCACCGTGCAGACGGACGCAAAAACGCAGCTCGTCTGCTTTCTCGCCATGCCGGGCATGGCCGAGACCTTCGGCGGTCTGCTGCCGGAAGCGCTGTCCGGTCTTGAAGATTACATGCTGGACGAACTGGTCATCGAGGCGGACGTAAAAGACTGTACACCTCCGGCATTTATGCTGGCCGCAGCCACAAGCATGGACCAGTTGACCTCAGAGCTGGACATTCCCGACCTCTCCGGCCAGATGAGCCAGCTCGAGGATGCGACCGCGCAGCTCCAGAGCGGCGCAGCCACACTGCATGAGGCTACGGGCACGCTGCAGAGCAAAATGGACGAATTCGCCGCCAGCTACGCCACCTTCGACACCGGCCTGGACAATGCTCTCAGCGGCGCGCAGCAGGTGCAGAGCGGCGCGCAGAACCTGCTGGACGGTGCAAAAAGCCTGGACAACGGCACACAGCAGCTGGCGGATGGCACACAGCAGCTGAACAACGGCGCACAGCAGCTGGCCGGCCGGCTGAACGGCACTCTCGTACCCGCTCTGGAGGGTGCCGCCGCGCAGCAGGCAGCCCTGCAGCAGCAGATGGACGCGTTGGCAGACCAGCTCGGCCATGTGCAGCTGCCCGATGTGGACGCGCTGAAAAAGCAGCTCGGCGCAGGTGTGGGCCAGGTGTTTGACGGCGCTGCACAGGGTGCGGCGAAAGCCGCCGCCCAAAGCGTGGGCGACGCTGTAAAGAGCGGCGCACTGCAGGCTGCGGACGCAGCCGTTGCGCAGGCAGCACCGGCCGCGGCGCAGGGCGTTGCATCCAAAGCCGCGCAGGATGTTTCCTCCGCGCTGGCAGCCGCGCTGCAGCCCTATGTGGACAGCGGAAAAATGACATCTGACGAAATGAACGCCGTCATTGCGGAGGCCGCCGGAGCGGCTCAGGGCGCGGCTGCCAAGGTGGATGCGGCAGGCATGGTTCAGGGCGCGGTGGGCAAAGCCGTTACCGGCAATGTGACCGTGGATGCCGACGCAGCGGCCGGACAGATTGTGGCCGCGATGGCTCCCGAAAAGGAGGCCGCCGTAAACCAGGTGACCGCCGCACTGAACGGGCTGGACACCGCAGCGCTGAAGGCCATGCTGCTGCAGTTCCAACAGCTTTCCGGCGACGCGCAAACGATGATGGGTTCGGTAAAATCCCTGACGGACGCACTGTACAACACCGACGCTCCGTCGGACCAGAACACTGTTGTAGGAGCGGCCGGAGCTCTGGCGGCCGGCGCGCAGAGCGCGCAGGACGGCGCGGCCTCCCTTCGCGACGGCGCGGCGCAGCTCACCGCCGGCGCGGCACAGCTGAGCAACGGCGCCTCCAGCCTGAGCGCCGGCCTGACGCAGCTCTCCGGCGCAAGCAAAACAGTCCGTGACGCCATCGGCCAATTCCGCACCGGCGCGGGGAGCCTGAACGACGGCGCGGCACAGCTGCAGGACGGGCTGGACACCTATGCCAGCCAGGCCATCGGAAAGCTGACCGAGCTTGCGGGCTCCGCCGACACCTCCGCGCTGCAGGACGTGCTGAAGGCGCTGGAAACCCGCGCGCAGAGTTACACCTCTTACACGGGCAGTGCGGACGGCGTGCGTGCCAATGTAAAATTCGTGATGAAAACAGCCGGTCTGCCGGAGGAGGAAACGACATCCTCTTCCGACACGGAAGATTCGGAGGCCGCACCGCAGGACAAAACCCCGGACGCCTCCTTCTGGGACCGGGTCAAGAATCTTTTCTCCTGACATGCACGGAAAAAGCGCGTGGAATGTTCCACGCGCTTTTTCCGTGTGCCGCTTTCCGGCGGAGCAGGCTCAGCGCTTTTTCGCAAGGAAGCGCCACAGGCGCGTATACCAGGCCGGATTGTTTTTCCGCCAGGCCTTGCGGTACGCCTTGTCCGCCTCTCGGGTGGACATCGGGCGCACCACGCCGGGTGTCGCGCCCGCCAGTTCCGTATTTTTGCCATACCGGACATGGGCCATTGGTTCGCGGAAAGACATTGCGCTCCTCCTTTTCTTTTCTATACTATACGTATCATAACATTTTTCAGATCTTGCTTCAACGACACGATGCAGCGGCCACAGCAGAGCCGCATGCGCTACGGTTCTGCATGGTTGAACGCCCTCAAGCCCATCGCGCACGGAATGCGCGTGGCAGCGGAGGGCTGCCCTATCCCCGCCCGCGTGCATACCGGCGACCGACGTGTCTGGCCAAAGGCGCACAGCTGTGCTACAATGTCAAAAACAACAGGTACGGAGGCAACCGGATATGGAGCTTTTAAAACAGCGGATCCTGCGGGACGGGCAGGTGAAAGAAGGCGGCGTACTCAAGGTGGACAGCTTTCTCAACCACCAAATGGATGTGACGCTGCTGAATGAGATCGGGCGTGAATTCCGCCGCCGTTTCGACGGAGCGGCCATCACCAAAATCGTTACCATCGAGGCGTCCGGCATCGGTATTGCTGCCATTGCCGCGCAGCATTTCGGCAGCGTTCCCGTCATCTTCGCCAAAAAGACGCGTTCGCGCAATCTGGACGGTGCGCTGTATACCGCCAAGGTCCATTCTTTCACCAAGGACATTACCTACGATGTGCAGCTATCCAAAAAATTTCTCGGCCCGCAGGACACTGTGCTCATCCTGGACGATTTCCTCGCCCGGGGACAGGCGCTGCTAGGCCTCATCGACATCGTGCGGCAGGCGGGCGCGCAGTGCGCTGGCTGCGGCATCGTCATTGAAAAGCAGCAGCAGGGCGGCGGCGCGCTGGTGCGGGCAGCGGGAGTGCGCCTGGAATCGCTGGCCGTAATCGCCTCGCTGGAAAACGGCACGGTCACCTTTGCGCAGTGACCGGCATAAAAACAGGGCCTGTGCTCCACAATGGGGGCACAGGCCCTGTTTGCATGCCGCGCATGAAAAAACGCGCAGGCTGTTCGTCATTCGCCGCACAGCCGCAGGATCTGCTCCCGCGCGGGCATGGCCGGGATGGCCCCCTTTGCCGCGGTGGTCAGGCTGCCCGCTGCGTTTGCAAACGCGACAATGCGCTCCCACTGTGCCTGCGGCAATATCCGCAGCTCTTCCAGCGTCTTGCCCGCAAGGCACGACAGCAGCGCTCCCAGAAAAGCGTCGCCCGCGCCCGTAGTGTCCACCGTGTCCACTTCGCAGGCAGGCAGCAGCCCGCGGCCCGCCGCAGCACGGTAGTACGCGCCCCGCGGCCCCAGCGTCACCAGAACCAGCGCCGCGCCCCGGGACGCCAGCGCGTCCGCTCCCGCCGCCAGCTGCACTTCGCCCGTCAGCAGTTCCATTTCTTCCTCCGATACTTTCACGATATCCGCCAGAGGCAGCGCGGCCAGCAGCGCTTCTCTCGCCCGCTCGGCGCTGTCCCACAAAAACGGACGGTAGTTTGGGTCGTAACTGATCATCGCCCCCGCTGCTTTTGCCTCCCACGCCGCCTCCAGCGTAGCCGTGCGGCACGGCTCGTCCGTCAGCGAAACAGAACCAAAATGAAAGATACGGCAGTCCCGCAGCAGCGCCCTGTCCACTTCGGCAGGCGCGAGCATCACGTCCGCACCCGGCTTGCGGTAAAACGTGAAGCTTCGGTCGCCCTCCGGCGTCAGCTGCACAAAGGCCAGCGTCGTGGGATATTCCCGCGTCATACGCAGACCGCGCACGTCCACACCAGCATCCTCCATCGTCTTTTTCAAAAACGCGCCGAAAGCGTCGTCCCCCACCTTGCCGATAAATGCGGTTTTGCCGCCCAGCTTTGCGGCCATTGCCAGCACATTGGCAGGCGCGCCGCCCGGGTTGCGCGCAAACAGCGCCATCCCCTGGCTGTTTTCCCCGCTGGGTGTAAAGTCGATCAGGCTCTCGCCCAGCGCCACGATATCAAACATACTTTCCTCCTCAAAGTTTTTGGCTGAATTCCACCTTTTCCCCATTGGGGCCTAGGATGGTGAAAAAGCGCACGCCCCGCGCCCAAAAAGGAAGAAACCGCACTGCGTCGTCCAGCAGCTCGTATCCACCGTCCCGCAGCAGCACGAACAGCGTATCCACGTCCGCGACGTCCAGCGCGATATGGTCGACAGCCCCGGCCCTGCCGGCCGCGCGGCCGGTTTGATAGGCTTCGATCATCAGTTCTTTCAGCTGCAAAAAGGCTACCTGTTCCCCTGCGGCTTCGTTGACCGTACGCAGCGCAACGGAGAAGCCCAGCCCTTCGTAAAAGGCCACCGTTTTCTCCAGGTCGTTTGTAGGCAGGCCGATGTGCTGCAGGCCATTTATGGTTTCCGCGATTTTTCCCACGTTCACGCCTCGCTCTCATCCACGTCGATAAGCACTTTCATCGTCGTCTCCCGGTTCGCGTCGATGTACCGGTATGCCGCCAGATAATCCCGGAACGGGAAGTGCCGGCTCATCAGCGGCTCCAACCGAACCTTGCCTTCGTTCACCAGGCGAATGGCCTCAAGATAGTCCTCATGGCGGTACATCATGCTCGTGTTCAGATCCAGTTCATGGTCGTTGAGCACCGCAAGGTCCACGTTTGCCATACCCGCATACACCGCCACAAGGATGATCGTGCTGCCCTTGCGCGCGTGCCGGATGGCCTGTCCCATGGTCGTATCGTTGCCTGCGCAGTCGTAGATCACATCCGCCTTGTCCGGGCCGAAGCATTCCGCCAGTGCTTCACCGAAGCCGTGTTCTTTTGTATTCACTGCAAAATCCACGCCGCATGCTTTTGCCAATTCCAGCCGCGGCGTGCTGATGTCGGTGATAAGCACCTGCGCCGCGCCCAGCGCCTTTGCGCTCTGGGCCAGCAGGATGCCGATGGGCCCCGCACCCAGCACGGCGATCTTCTGTCCGCGCACATCCCCGGCGCGCCGCACCGCATGTACCGTCACGGCCAGCGGCTCTATCATCGCGCCTTCGCTGTATGTCATCGTTTCCGGCAAAGGCGTCACCTTGCCCGCGTCCACGGCAAAATATTCACTGGCTGTGCCTGTCGTCTGGAACCCCATCACCCGAAGCTCCTCGCACAGATTGTACTTGCCGTGCGTGCACGGATGGCACCGGCCGCAGTAGACCTGCGGTTCGATGGTCACCTTCTGCCCTACGGCAAATCCCGTCACGCCCTCGCCCAACGCCGCGATTTTCCCCGACACCTCGTGGCCCTGGGTGACCGGATATTTTGTGAACGGATGCTCGCCGTGATACACATGGATATCCGACCCGCACACGCCGATCTTCATGATCTTTACCAATACCTCGCCCGCGTTGGGTGCGGGTACGGGCGCCTCCCGGAACTCGATGTGCCCCGGCGCCGTCATCACCTGCTGCAGCATTTTCTGCATTCTGAATCATCCTCTCCCGTTTGTACGCGTTCAGCGTTTGTTTGGCAGCACCATCACTTTGATGGATTCGCCGCCCATCTGCATTTTGATCGCCTGCTCCATTTCCCCGATGCCGAACGTGTGGGTGATGAGCGGCTCCACATTGATGCGCCCCGCACTCAGCAATTCCACAGCCCGAAGATGCGTATCCGGGTTGATGAAAGAGCCGCGGATGGCAAGCTCTTTTTTGTATACGTCGAACAACGGCAGCGGAACCGTAGCCGTAGGCGCGGGCACACTGAACAGCAGCACCGTCGCGCCGAAGCCCGCGGCCTCGAAGGCACTGCGTGTGGCCGCCGTGTTCCCCACACATTCAATCACCACATCCGCGCCGCTTTTGCCCGCAGCCTCCCGCACACGGGCGGACAGGTCCTCCCGGAGCGGGTCGACAGCCAGATCCGCTCCAACGGACAGCCCGGCGCTGCGGCGCAGTTCCACCGGCTCACTGAGAATGACCTTCGCCGCGCCGGAAAGGCGGGCCAGCTGCACCATCAGCAGGCCGATGGCTCCCCCACCGATCACACATACCGTACTGCCGGGCCGTATACCCGCGGCATCGATACCGTGCAGGCAGCACGCCAGCGGCTCGGCCATGGCTCCTGCCTCAAAGGGCAGCTCCGGTGCCAGTTTGAAGCACTGTGCCGCCGGCGCTGCGCTGTACTGTGCAAACCCGCCGTCCCGGGTGACGCCAAGCGCCTGCAGATGCTCACAGAACTGCTTTTTACCGTCCCGGCAGGGCGTGCAGGCGCCGCAGTAAATATTGGGGTCTACGGCGACATGATCGCCCGGCACCAAACCTTTCACATCCGCGCCTACTTCTTCTACAATACCCGCATATTCGTGTCCCAGAACCACCGGCGGCGTCACTTCGGCCGAGCCCGCCTCGCCGTGGTAAATGTGGACATCTGTACCGCACACGCCGCACGCCATCACGCGAATGCGCACTTCGTCCGCGGCCAGCGGCCGTTTTTCCATATCCCGGACTTCAAATTCCCGGTTGCCCAGAAAAAAAGCTCCCTTCATCGTCGATCCATCCTTTCCGCATGTTCCCATGCCCAAAACTTTTTTAACTCAGTTTAAAAAGATTCCAGCATTAGAATGCGTCTTTTTTGATGCGTTGTCAAGCGGTCTCTTCCAATTTTGTTGGAATCTCCAAGAATGAGTCTTTCTTTTTGTCAAGTTTTTAAAACGATTTTACAAAGTGTTTTGAATGTGTTACAGTAAAACCACAAACAGGCGGGAGGCACTCAGGATGGAGACAGTAAATCTTTTCGGCGCACAGCGCGGGCGGGCGGCGCAGGCGGCTGCATGGGCCATGGAAAAAGAACGTTTTTCCACACAGGAGATGGCGAACGCTCTGGCGGTGAGCACGCCCACGGCCATTACTCTGCTGCGCCGCCTGGAGGGCCACGGCCTGGTGCAGCCCTGCGGGGAATTCAGTTCCACCGGCGGACGCAAGCCCCGGGCCTGGAGCGCCTGTCCCGGCGCGCGGTACGTTGTCGGGGCCGACATCACTCTGCGCCATGTCAGCCTGGTGGCTGTGGATCTCTCCGGCCAGGTGACGCGCACGCAAACCCGCACTCTGGCCTTTACGCGTACGCCCGCCTATTTTCGGGCGCTCGCCGCGTTCATCAGCGAGCTGTGCGCGGAGCTGCCCCGGCAATCGGTTTTGGGCGTCGGCCTGTCCATTCCCGGCATCATCGGCAGCGGGCAGGACCTCGTCCTGCGCTCCCACGCGCTTTCCATTCAGGGACTGCGGGCCGATGAATTCGAACAATATCTCGGCCTGCCCTGCCGCATGATAAACGACGCAAACGCCGGCTGCCTTGCCGAGGCCTGGGCCGACGTCTCTCTGCGGGACGCGGTTTATCTCTCCCTGAGCAACAGCGTGGGCAGCGCGGTGCTCATCGGCCGCAGGCTGTATCTGGGGCACAACCTGCGCAGCGGCGAGGTGGGGCACACCACGCTGGTTCCCGGCGGGCGGCCGTGCTACTGCGGCAAAAGCGGCTGTGTGGACGCCTACTGCCGCGCCGGCCTGCTGCACGGCCACACCGGCGGCAGCCTGAAAGATTTCTTCCTGCGGCTGCACACGGGTGACGCCGCGCTGCGCAGCGTGTGGGACGCTTATCTGGACAACGTAGCCGTCGTAGTGAACAACCTGCGCATGATGCTGGACTGCGACGTGATTCTTGGAGGCTATGTAGGCCGATACATGGATGCAGAGCTGGCCGGGCTGCGCCGCCGCGCGGCCTTCCGCAACACCTTCGAGCCGGACGCCGGCTATCTCAAGGCCTGTGCCTATAAAAAAGAAGCGGCCGCCCTGGGCTCGGCCATCCCGTGGATCGAAGAATACCTGCAAACACTTTGAGCGCGCGGCAAAACCGCGGAAGGGAACGGTAAAGATGTACAAAGCCATTATCGCAGACGATGAGGAAACGGTTCGCCGTGGGCTTGTAACGCACTTTAACTGGGGCAAGCACGGTGTGGAAGTGGCCGGGGTATTCGACGACGGCGTCCCAGCGCTGGATTTTGTCCGCCGGAATGAAGTTGACATCATCGTCACAGACGTGCGGATGTCCCATATGGACGGCATCACACTGGCCAAAAATGTGCTGGAGAGCTATCCCGGCGTCAAAATCATATTTATCAGCGGCTATGCAGATGTGGGATATCTGCGTGATGCTCTGAAGATGGAAGCCGTAGACTATATCCTCAAATCCATCGACATTGACGAACTGGACGCGGTGATCACCAAAGTGGTGGCCATGCTGGACCAGAGGTCTTCCCAGCAGCTGGCCCTGGAAGACATGGCCCGAAAGCTGGAACAAAGCATGCCGCTGCTGCGCCAGCGCCGTTTGTGCGATCTTTTGCAGAACAATGACGAAAGTGAGGAGGACATTCTGCAAAGCATCGAATTCCTGGGCATTCCTTTGAACAGCCAGACACATTACGCCGTGCTGGTACTGCGGCTTCAGCCAAAATCAAAATGGCTCACCATGGGCAGCATGCCTGAAAAAGACCGCATCACCTTCAGTATGGCGCTGGAAGAATTGTTTGCCCGCGTATTGGCGGAATACGGCGTCAATGTCGTGTTCAAAGGGCGGCTTTCCGAATACATCGCCATTTTGGACGTAGAACATGACGAATACGAAGAAGACCTGTTGAGCGTGGCCGAGCATCTGCAGGCGCGCATACGCAGCGAAATGAAACTGGATACCATGATCGGCATCAGCGAGCCGTTCCGCGGGCTGCGCAGCGTACGCTCCGCTTACGCCAATGCCTGCGAGGCAATCAGCCGCTGTTACCTGATCGGCAAGGATATCCCGATCTCCATCAAAAAATATGAGGACGACGGCAGCGGACGCACTCTTCGCGAACAAGCGGAAAAAGAGATCTGTGACAGCATCCTCAATGGAGATACGGCGGCGGTGCATCTGGCGCTGGAGCGCGCCGTTGCCGGCATCCGCGCCCTGCCCGGCGAGGACGAGCAGCAGAATTTCATGCTTTTCCTTCTTTTGCTGCCCACGCGCCTGATGACCAATATGCGCACGGAAAATATGGGCCCCTATGCCTCACACCTTAAATTGACGGCCAGCTTTCTGCAATGCAACAGCCTGGGAGAGCAGGAGGCGATGCTTGCTTCCGTATATGAAGATTTGACCCTGCACCTGCAAAAAATGAGCACGCCTCACACAAATACGGTCATCAAGCGCGTGCGGGAGATCATCGCCGCGCAGTATATGGAGCAGCTTTCAGTAACAAGCCTCGCAGAAGCCGTATATCTTACGCCCACCTATCTGTGTGTGCTGTTCAAGCAGGCCACAGGAAAGACCATCAACGAATACATCACGCAGGAGCGGCTGAACAAAGCCAAAGAATTTTTAGCGCAGACAAACATTCATCTGTATGACGTATGCTATAAGGTGGGATACCTTTCCCCCAGTTATTTTTCGCGCCTGTTCAAAAAGTACACGGGCCAAACGCCGGGCGAATACCGCGAAAACATCATGCTGAACGCCCGCCCCGCGGCCGAAAAGGAGGCGGAGCAGCTTTGAAACAGGCGACCGCCCGCTTCAGGCGTCCCGCAAACGGCGGCGTCCGGCTCGGCCGTGCCCGCAGCGCCGCCCGTCTGCTGATGTTCGTGCTTTTGCTGGCTGCGCTGGTGCTTCTGACGCTGGCCGTATTCTACTACACCCGCAACACCGCCCAAGCCATGGAAGCGGAGCTGTGTCAAAAAATGCTGGTATCCGCCGGGCAGACCCGCAACAACATCGATTACCGTTTTGAACAGGTCAAAGAGAGCGCATCGGCATTGATCGGCACATTGTATCCCTATCTCAATTCAGACGCGGACACAGCCGTGCAACTGGAAGAATACGCCAAGATACGCCGCGCGCTGTCTGAACAGCTGGACAAGCATATGATCACGCGCCTGCGGCTGTATGTGCCCGACGAAAAAATTTATTCCGGCCAGAAAACAACGCTTTACTCCTTGGACCCTCTGTCCAGCCTTGGAGAAAACGGGTCCGTTTATCAAAAAGGCGGCGTATTTTGGCACGGAACACACCTTGTCAGCCTGGGCATATCCGAGCCCACCGCCGTTGTTTCCTGTGCTGTGGCGCTGAAAAGCCAGGCGGATTACGACAAGCTGTGCGGTGTGCTTTTTGCCGATGTGAGCGTTTCTCAATTTCATGAGATATTTGCCGCAGGCAGCACCAACCATGACGAAATGTTCCTTGCGGATGCGCAGGGCCGTATTCTGGCGCACACAGACGACGCGCATCTGGGTGAAACGGCCCTGCCTCCGTCGCTGATGGAGCAGGTGTGCAGCCTGGGCTCCGGTTATCTGCTTGAACCGGACGTCATCCTTGCATTCAGCCGGCTTGAAACGACGGAATGGTATGTTATCTCCTCCATGCCGCGGGCACAGGTCTACACCATGGATTCCGGCGCGGTAAACACCATTGTATCCATGTGGGTAGTCGCGTGTCTGATTTTGTTTATCATCGCCGTCACGGCAGCCTACAGTCTCAATCTCAACCGTACCGTTAGCCGCCTCAACGCAGCCATCCATACGCTGGATGCCGAAAACGGGACCGGAAATACCGCTTCCTGCGCGGGACGCCGCAAAGGAGGCCTCATCACGCTGGAACGCGATACCGAGCAGATCGTACGCTCCATCGCCGCTGTTGTGGACGCCCGTTACCGCGACAGGCTGGCTATTTCCGAATATCAAATGGAGTCGCTGCAGGCTCAGATCAAGCCGCATTTTCTTTACAACACGCTGGATGTCATCAAGTGGATGATCCTGGACAAAAATCCGGATGACAGCGTATGGATGGTGAACGCGCTCTCCCGCTATCTGCGCATGAGCATCAATAAAGGCGAAGCCATCGTACCGCTGTCCGACGAGCTGGATCTTACCCGCACCTACCTCGGTATCATGCAAAAACGCTTCTCCCATCAGTTTGAGGTGGAGTATGATTTGGATCAGGCTGCAATGGAATGCCTGATCCCCAAACTTTCGCTCCAGCCGCTGGTGGAAAACGCATTGCTCCACGGCATTTTGTACTGTGACAAAACGGAAAAGCGTCTGGTCATCCGCGCATGGCGTTCCTCCCGCGCTTTCGGTGTAGAGATCGAGGATAACGGCAACGGGATGGCGCCCGAAACGGCACAGAAGCTGACCGAGCTGGATATCCGCACCAGCAAAAGTTACGGCGTAGCCAATGTACATAAGCGGCTCGATATCTTCGGCCAGGGGAAATGCAAGTTTTATATCTCCGCCCGCGAAGGCATCGGCACCTGTGTGATGATTGAACTTCCGGTGCAGCCCCATGACAGCGATTGAACGCTCCTGTACGAGGTCGTCCGCAGAGCCGCGAAGGCGGCTCTGTTTCATTTTTTTGATTCTGTTTCATTTCTTCTGCGCCCATGCCGAAAGGCATGGGCGTATTTTTGTAAGAAGTCTACAACGTCTTTGAATTGAGCAACAATTACATAAAGAACGGACTAGAAAACGAAATTTTGTGATATTTACCACAACGCTGGCCCGTACTACAATTGATATCAGAGAACAAACAGCCCGGAACGCTCCGGCAGCTGAATGGAAAGAAAGGGTTTTACAATGAAGATGGCACTTGACACAACGGCTGTACCGTCCGGCGGACTGAGAGCCAAAACCGGATTGCGGCATAAACTCCACAGTTTTTTTGTGTATGTAAAGCATCATCCCATGCTGTATCTGATGCTGATACCGGGCTTGTTTTTCCTTTTTATTTATAAACTCGCGCCGCTGTATGGTATTCTGATCGCTTTCAAGGACTACAATATTTTTCTGGGCAGCAACCCCATCGACGCCATCGGCTTGAGCGACTGGGTGGGGCTTGAACACTTCCGGCGCCTGTTCGCCAGTTCCCAATTTACGAAAGTGCTGGCCAACACGCTGATCATCAACGGATTGAAGATCCTCTGGCTGTTTCCCATCCCTATCATCTGCGCGATACTTCTCAACGAGATCCGCCGCGCTACCTACCGCAAATTTGCCCAGACCGCTATCTATATGCCCTATTTCTTTTCATGGGTCGTCATCTTCGGTATTTTTTATTCGCTGTTTGGTTCTTACGGCATCATCAATACCGCTATCACCGCGATGGGCGGCACGCGCATCGGATTCTTTACCGATAACAGTGTATTCCGCAGCGTGCTGGTGTTTACCGAAGGCTGGAAAGAAGTCGGCTACAATACGGTCATTTATCTGGCGGCCATCACGGGGATCGATATAACGCTGTATGAGGCGGCCCGCGTGGACGGCGCCAGCAAATGGCGCCAGATTTGGAACATCACCATGCCCGGCCTGCTGCCCACCATCGTCCTAATGCTCATTCTCAAGGTGGGCTATATTTTGGAAACGGGATTTGAGCAGGTGCTGGTATTTTACAATCCTGCCGTATATGAAGTTGCAGATATAATCCAGACTTATGTATACCGTCTGGGTATGGGGCAGATGGATTTCCCTCTGTCCACCGCTTTGGGACTGTTCAACTCCGTGGTGGCGTTTGTTCTGATCGTAAGCGCCAATGCGATAAGCCGCAAGCTGCTGGGACGCAGCATCTGGTAAGAAAGGGGATGCAATAAAATGTTAAATACCAAAAAGAAACCGCTATACCGTGAAAAAGGCATTCCCCTGTCCGGCAGTGAAAAATTCCTGTCCGGCTTTGCCTACATAGCCATGGCATTGCTGAGTCTTATCGCCATCCTGCCCTGTCTGCACGTCATCAGCAAGGCTGTCAGCAATGGGCCGGACGTCACAGCCGGCAACGTTTACTTCTGGCCCGTTGGGTTCCAGCTTGAGACCGTCAAGTATGTGCTGACCCAGACTTCATTTTTTACGGCGCTGAAAAATTCTCTCATCGTTACGGGAGCAGGTACACTGCTCAGCCTGTTTACGACGATTACGACAGCCTATCCCCTTTCCAAGCCCGGCTTCAAGGGGCGCAGGGTCGTTTCACTGCTGTATGTCATCAGCATGGTGTTTTTCGGCGGTATGATCCCCGCTTATATGGTCGTACGAAGCCTGGGGCTGCTGGATACCTATGCCGCCTGCATCCTGCCTTTCGCCATCGTGCAGTTCAATATGTTCATTGTGAAAAATTATTTTGAAAGCCTGCCTGAAAGTGTAGAGGAATCCGCCCGGATCGACGGCGCCGGAGATCTGCGCACGCTGGTGTCCATCGTGTGCCCCATGTCCAAACCGGTGATCGCCACCGTCGGCCTGCTGTATGCGATCAATTACTGGAACAATTATTTCCATGCGATGATGTATACCCGGTCCCCGGATATGAACACCCTTCAGGTATACCTGTACAATATCATCAACAACAGCCAGGATTTTATTCAAAATCTCGCCAGCAACAACTACATGGCCAATATCACTTCCGAAGGCATGGTCGCGGCCGCCGTCACGCTGTCCATCATTCCCATTGTCGCCCTTTATCCCTTTGTGGCCCGGTTTATGGTACAGGGCATCACAATCGGCTCCGTCAAGGGATAACCTTTTTGGATCCATTCCGGGATGCACCGGTAGGAGATAGTCGAATCGATCAAAACAGGAGGTAACAAGATGAAAAAAGCATTGTCTATTCTGCTGACCGCAGCGCTTCTGCTCACATGCCTTGCAGGCTGCGGAGGCGCCGGAAGCGCTTCGCCGTCCGGCACGGACACATCCGGCACCAGCCAAAGCACGGCGGGCGCAAACGTCCCCGCATTGAAGGGCCCGGGCAACGTAACATTAAAGCGTCTGGGGTATAACGTTGCATGGGACCCCACCACCGATATCATGGTGGACGTTCTCAAAGAGACCACGGGTTATGATGTGGAATATTATGCTCTGCCGGCCGAGAATGCCGACGAAAAGCTTGTGATGGAGGTTGCCGGCGGCGCCTCCTATGATATCATCCAGTGCTCGCCCGACCAGTTCCAGACACTGATGAGCCAGGGTGCCCTTATGCCCCTGAACGATCTGCTGGACGTCTATGGCCAGGATATCCTGAACGGTGTATCCGAGGATTCCTGGCGTGCTGTCTCCGGCGAGGACGGCAACATTTACGGCATTCCTTATAAATATCCCTATGCCCAGGAGGTGCAGGGCTTTATGGTATGCCGCTGGGATCTGATGCAGGAGGCAGGCATCGAGGCCATCCCAACCACGATCGACGAATTTTATGACTGTCTCGTAAAATTAAAAGAACATTTCGGAGATCAATACATCATCTTCTCTGGCCCGTACCGTTCCGCCTCGGAAGGCAACGGCACCTGGATCTTCCCGCAGGCCATTGCCGCGGCGTTCGGCATCTACAACGACTGGATGGTAGATGAGGACGGCAATGTATATTATATGACGGAGCATGAAAACTTCGGAAAGATGATCGAATTTCTGTCTAAGTGCCAGCAGGAGGGTCTGCTTGACCCCGACTGGGCCGTAAACACCTCGTCCACCGTGCAGGAAAAGCTTGCAGGCGGCAAGGCGATCATCGCTCAGATCAACCGCAACGGCCTGGGCGAGACCACTCCCACCATGCTTGAGACTCTGGGCCTCACTTACGATGACCTCGGATACATCGGCGCACTGAAAGGCTCTGACGGTACCTGCAAATACATGCGCACGGAAGCCATCAACTTTGTCACTGTCATTCTGCGCGGCTCGGAAAACGCCGCCGATGCCGTGAACTGGATCAACCTGAAGCAGCAAAACCAGCTTTATATCAACATCGGTGTGGAAGGAACTCACTTTAACTATGATGAAGACGGCGGCATCGCCCCCATCAACCCCATTTTTGCCGAGGAGCGCGGCAATTCCTACTGGTATATCGACTCTACCAACGAGGAAGAGTTCGCAACCGAATGGCCGTCCCGCGTCCGCAAATCCGACGCCCAGTGGGCAGGTTTCGAAGCTGTTACTTTGTATGCCAACGAAAATACGCCTGAAATTTTTGTAAACAATGATTTCGCCTTTAAGCCTGCCACCGAAAACTATGCCAAATACAATACAGCACTGTTCAGCAGCATGAACGATTATATCCTGCAAATTCTGGCCGGGAGCAAAACGCTGGACGATCTTCCCACTTTCCAGGCGGACTGGAAAAATGCCGGCGGCGATGCAGTTCAGGCTGAGCTGCAGGCCTGGTACGACAGTTTTTATGGCTGACCATATTCCAACCGCACCAAAAGGGGCCTCAGGCCCCTTTTTTGTGGAAGGTTGCAGATAAGAACGGAGGAATTGCTATGGACAAAAGGCCCAATATCCTTTGGCTTTGCACAGACCAACAGCGGTGGGACACGATCCATGCTTTGGGCAATTCATTCATTGATACGCCCAACCTGGACCGCCTGTGCCGCCAGGGTGTCGCTTTCACCAACACATACTGCCAAAACCCCATCTGCACACCCAGCCGCGCCAGTTTCCTGACAGGGCGTTATCCGTCTTCGATCAACGCCAATATCAATGGGGCGTGCAACCTGCCGGAGCACTGCACGCTGATCACAAAACGCCTTGCCGACGCCGGATATTATTGCGGGCTCGTCGGGAAACTGCATATCACCTCGGCCTGGAACGATTACGAGCCACGCATGGATGACGGCTATTCTTATTTCTGTTACAATCTCGCGTCCGGGCATCACCTGAACAGCCCCGGCAACCCCTATGTGGAATGGCTGAACCAAAAAGGTGTGGACTGGCATGATATTTTTACCTCCGATGAAAAGCACGATTATCACTGGTACCGCTCCGACGCTCCTGCGGAGCTGCGGCAAACCGCATGGCTGGCGGAAAAAGCCGTCTCCTTTATACGGGAACGGTCCGCCTGCGAGCAGCCATGGCTGTTATCGGTCAACTGCTACGACCCTCACCCGCCTTATGACGCGCCGGCGGACCTGGTGGAGAAATATCTTGCCCGCAATCTGCCCGACCCCATTTACAGCGATGCCGACCTCGCTCTGAACAATAACCTTAAAGATTTTTTCTTTCAAAGTACGGCCCATCCCACAGACGATGCGATGCGGAGGAACAAGGCGTCCTATTACGGGATGATAGAATTGATCGACAGACACTACGGACGCATCATTGACGCACTGGACGAAATGGGGCTGCGGGAAAACACCATCGTTATTTTCAATTCCGATCACGGTGAAATGCTCGGCGACCATGGGCTTACCCATAAAGGCTGCCGCTTTTACGAGGGTATTACACACGTCCCGCTTATTATTTCCCTGCCCGGTACCTTCCGGCAAAACGCCGTGTACGGCGGCCTAGTGGAACAAACCGATCTGGCCCCCACCATCGCCGACCTGTGCGGCATCCCACCAGCCGACACCCATGGGCGCTCCCTCGTTCCCGTCCTCACAGGGCAGAACGCGCCGGCGCCGCGCAAATTCGTGCGCGCTGAGTTCTACGATACGCTGGAGGTGGATATGAACTACGACGGACTTCGCGCCCCTGGAGAAATTCAGGCGGCCGGCAAACCGGCCGAAAGCTGCTACGCAACCATGTATTACGACGGACGGTTCAAACTCAGCGTTTATCACGGCATCCAATTCGGAGAGTTGTACGACATGGAAAACGATCCGCAGGAACAGCACAATTTATGGTATGACAAGGATCATCAGGATGTCAAACAAGCCCTGATCCTGGATTCTTTCGGAGTTTCCACAAAATATTCGCGCCCGGGGCAGACCAGGCGGGGCCGCTATTGACCCCGCACCTCAGGCAGAACAAAAGAGCGGAGGTAAACAATGGAGACCGTATCCTTTACCAGGCAACTATCCGTTGCTGAAAATGTAGACGTTCTGGTAGTCGGCGCCGGCCCCGCCGGTATCGGTGCCGCTGTCTGTGCGGCCCGCAATGGGGCCCGGACCCTTGTGTTTGATCAGAACGGATGTGTAGGCGGCCAGGCCACAACCGGCCTCGTCGGTCCGTTTATGACCTGCTATGATGCACAAAACAAGAAAATGGTCATCCGGGGTATCTTTGAGGAGGTTGTGGCCCGTATGAAAACTCTGGGCGGCGCCGTTGATCCGGCCGATGTAGAGGCGGAAGAACCGTTTTCCGGCTTTTATAAAATCGGCCACGCCCATGTTGGCCCCTTTGACCATGAGTGCTTTAAACTGGTATGTACACAGATGCTTGCTGAAAGCGGTGCAAAGCTGCTGCTGCACACCCAGTTTATAGATGTACTGCAAGAAAACGGCCGCATCACCGGTGTCGTAGCCGCCAATAAATCCGGCCTGTTTCTGTTTCGTGCCAAAGTTGTGATCGACTGCAGCGGCGACGCAGACGTTGCTGCACGCTCGGGCGTAAAATTTGAACTTGGGCGCGTGGAGGACGGCAATATGCAGCCAGCCACGTTGTTTTTCCGTGTCGGCAATGTGGATACGCCCCGCCTCAAAGCGCACATTCGGGAACACCGGGATGAAATACGCCCGTTTTACGGGCCTTTCAGCTGGCTGATCCGGGAGAAAGCCGCAGAATGGGGCGACGTGCCCCGAGGCGAGGTGTGTCTGTTTGAAAGCCCCGCAGCCGGGGAATACCGTTTGAACGTTACCCGAATCCTGGATGTGGACGGTACAAACGCGGAGGATCTGACCCGCGCCGAACTGGAGGGACTGCGCCAGGCGCACCAGGTATTCGGATTTCTGAAAAAATACGCGCCCGGCTTTGAAAACGCGCGTTTCCTTGACACTGCAGCTACCATCGGCATCCGCGAAACGCGGCATGTCGACGGATTATACCGGCTCACCGTTGACGACGTGCGGGCCTGCCGTGTACCGGATGATTCCATCGCCGTCATGGCGACCAATATGGATACCCACAATAAAAACGATCCCGGCGGCACCTACTATACGCTGGAAAACGGTCCGTTTTTTGGTGTTCCTTACCGCTGCCTTATCCCGCGCGGAATCTCCAATCTTCTGGTGGCGGGACGTTCCATTTCCGCCGACGCAATGGCCGGCTCTGCCATCCGTATGATTCCCTGCTGTCTTGTGTTCGGCCAGGCGGCGGGAACCGCCGCAGCTATGGCCGCATCCGGCGCCTGCGATCCGTCCCGTGTCGACGCTCAGGCACTGCGCAGCCTTCTGCTGCAGCAGGGAGCTTATCTGGGGCAATAGCTTGGTCACACGCAAAAGCCTCCCGGCGGGAGGCTTTTGCATTATTCATTAAAGAAAGCGGGCGGCAGCTGAAAATGCTACCGCCCGTTTTTTCATACCGTCATTATTTGCTGTACAAATCTACTCCTTTTGATTCCAGCGCCGCCTGAAGTTTTTTCACATCCAGAGTGCGGGGCGTACAGCCTTCCCGAACACACAGTGCCGCCGCCATCCCCACAGCCTCGCCCATCGCCATGCAAATTGACATCACCCGGTAAGATGCATGCGCCCGGTGTGTGCCCGAAATGCACCGTCCTGCAGTGAGCAGATTCTCCACCTTGAGCGGCACAAAACAGCGGTAAGGCAAGTCGTAGGGCATTACATACTGTATCCTTTCCTCCGCCTGGCCCGCTCCTTCCGGATTATGGATATCCACGATGAACTCGGCCTTGTGTACCGCCACATCAGAAAAGCGCTTTCCCGCCGCCAATTCTTCCGCAGTAACAGTATACTCCCCCATCACACGGCGTGTTTCCCGCACGCCCAGCGTAGCGCCGCTGGCAATGCACCTGCATTTTTCATACCCGGGCAGATTCTCCCGAAAGAAATGCACCAGTATGTCGATTTGGCGGCGCAGCTCCAGCTCCGAGGAATAAAGCGCACGCACGCAAGTAGCGTCTATGCCGTTGCGCTGTGTCGTGTTCACCTGCCGCTGTCCGGGATGCGTGGTACGGTGCAGCCGCACAGCCGCCAGCTGCTCCGGCAGCAGCCCCTGCCGCGCGCAGCGCGCACAGTAATCAAGAAACCGCTCACCGTTCAGCTCCACATCGTCTACGTCGCCAATACATGCCACAGCCCGGCTCTCGTCCACACCATCCAGTGTAAATTCCAGCGTCACCGGCTGCATCAGTCCATCGGCGCGCCCCTTTTCCACAGGAGCGCCCGCAAACCAGGCCACGTCGCCATCCCCGGTGGCGTCTATCACGATTTTCCCCTCCATGGCGCGCAGCCCTTCCTTGGTTGCCACCAGCAGCCCTTCCAGAGAGGCGCCAGCCATAAGCGCGTCCACGACGGGCGTCTGCAGAAACACATCAAGATTCTCACATGAAACAAATTCGGCCAGAACCCGTTTGGCCTGTTCCATATCGTGGGCGACGCCCACCTCTCCGATCATATCATTCTCCGGTACCCCCAGCAAGGCCATCAGCTCATCCCGCATGGTCCCACTGCCGACCATACCCAATATCGGCCCGACATAACCGGCCGTCAGATTTCCTCCCAATACTCCGTAACGTTCCACCAGCGCCACGCGCGCCCCGCTGCGGGCCGCTGCCACCGCCGCACATATCCCCGCCGGGCCTGCCCCTGCTACCACGACCTCATAAGAGCCCAGCACCGGTACGTTTTTTTGTAGTCGACTGTCGTCATCCTCTTCCCTCATTTCCTATGCCCATGCAATCTATTCGCCTGCTTTGCTTTTTGAAAGCCCTGACGCTCCTTTAAATCAGCGCACCCCATTTGCGCAGCATGGCCTGCAGCGTGTGCACATCGGCTTTGTGCACGCTCGTGCCCGCACAGGCACACTGGGCGGCGGCACAGCCCGCCGCCTGGCCCAGCCCCATCACCGAGGCCTGCACCCGCACCGAGGCTGAAGCCACCTGGTCGGCTGAAAAACAACGCCCCGCCACCAGCAGATTGTCGAAGCCCGGGACGATCAGGGAACGATAAGGGATATAGGCCGCGTTCTTTAGAAACTGGCACTTCTGCGTCGTGTCACCCGCGGTATGGATGTCAATGGGATGCGCTCCCCGGCTTACGGCGTCTTCAAAATGTACGGCATTCAAATATTCTTCTCCGGTGAGAACATGTTCGCCTTTTATATGCCGGGTCTCGCGCACGCCCGTTTGCGCGGCGGTAAACAGCAGTTCTGCGTTTTTGAATTCCGGAAAATATTTCTTCAGCAACGCTACAAAAGCGTGTACGTCCTCCCTCAGCCTGCATTCGGCACGGGTCGCCTGGGCAGGGTCCAGCATATCCGCGGGCGTCCTGGTCATGTTCACCATTACTCTGCCGTCGCGGTGAATACTGCAAAACCAAGGGCCGCCGAATACTGGAACATCCTCCGTCTCAGCCAATTCACGCAGCTTTGTCTGGACGCGCAGATTGTGATAATTGAGCCCCTGCTTTTCATGATGGATCAGCTCCAGAGCGTCCGTATCCACGCCGCCGATACAAAAGCACAGGGAAGGCGGCTGAAGCGGCATTGTATTTTCCTGCATCGGCACACCCGCCATAGCGCAGAGATCGCCGTCTCCGGTGCTGTCGATCACATATTTTGCCTCCAGCGCCCTGGGACCGCTTTTGGTGTCCAAAATCACATGCGTTATCCTGCTGTCCTCCCGGACGCAGCCTGTGAGCACTGCGTGAAAATGCAAATCAACGCCGCTCTCCAGCAGCATCCGCTGCGCGATCAATTTATAGCATTCCGGATCATGGGAAATATTCCCCAACGGATGCTCTACCTCCGCTCCGTCGGCTTCCACCATACGCTGTACGAATTCCCAGGGAATCCCCCCGCATACCAGCTGTCCGTTGTAGGTGAATACGCTGATCGGCACTACAAGGGCCGCCGTAGCCATACCGCCCACAAACCCATAGCGCTCTACCAACGCGGTACGGGCGCCTGCGCGCGCAGCGGCTACCGCTGCGACCCAGCCACCGGGGCCTCCCCCGCACACTACAACGTCATAGCTTCCCATCACAGGGACGCTGCGCGTCTGCACGATCTGTTCCATCTCCGCATCACTCCTTTTTTGTTCTGTTTTCATCATACTCTCCGGTGATTGCAGCAGGCAAGAATCTGGACCTATCTTTGAAAAAAAGCGACAGAATCATAACAAAGCAACATAAATGACCGCGCCCGGCCGTTGTTACGGCCGGGCGCGGTTTAGTTTTGTTTTCTGCCGCTACGGCAGGCTCACGTCCTGCGAGCTTTTCAGATACTCGCGCAGCGTGTGCCCTGTCTCGCGCTTGTAAAACTTGGAAAAATAGTGGATGGAGCTGAAGTTGAACAGATCCGCCAGTTCGGTGAAATTTTTGTCCATTTGACGGATGTGATACTCGATACGCCCCACCACGCTTTTGCGATAGTACTGCATCACACTGTATCCCGTCACCTCACGGAACAGTTTTTTCAGCTGCGTCTCGCTCAGGTTGAAATGGCTGGCAACGTCCACAAAGGTGATGTTGTTGTAGATGTTCTGATCCAGAAAGGTGACGACCTGGCGTACGATCTGATACTCCATCCCCAGAGACTGCATGGGCAGCGACTGCACCTGTGCTGGGCATTCCTGCTGCTTGCGGTAAAGCGAGATCAGCAGCTGCTCCAGCAGATTGCGTATCATCTGCTTTGCGCCGGGCAGATGCTCCGGTTCATGCGGCGCATCCTTCCGGTAAACCAGATTTTTGCCGAAGGGCTTATCGTATACCTGTTTTCCTTCCTCGATCATCTCCCGGAACAGATGGCGCTCGTGCATGCTCAGGGTAAAAATATGGTCCCTGAACTGCTCCAGCATCTCCAGCTCGCCGTTGAAGGATACCACAAAGATGTCGCAGTCCGCGCCATCCTCAGCGTCGGGCGCGCCGTCCGTTCGAAAGTTGTGGAAAACATTGGGATGGTGAAAAATGATCTGCCCTTTTTCCAGCGTATAGGGCTCGGTGCCGTTGATGCCGCTGGCACGCCCCTTGTCCACATAAATAATTTCCCAGAAATCATGGCTTTCTCCCGCAAAGCGGTAACCGCTTTCATGGTGAAAATAATACAGCGTATAAAGCTCTTTTACGCTGAGTACTGGCTCGACAGGTACCGGCTTGAGCATCGTTTCTCATCCTTTGACTGCGCCGGCCGTTGCGCCGGACATGATCTGCTTGGACAGCAGCACATAAATAATCACCGTGGGCACGAATACGATCACCACACCCGCGAACAGGCCCTGATAATTGCCTGTCGTCTGCATACTGGTCACCAGCGTCTGCAGTGCCACGGCCAACGTGCGGTTGGCCTGCTTGCCGGAGAACACCAGTGCCCAGATATATTCATTCCAGTATCCGATGAAATTGAAGATGGTGATGGTCACGATCCCCGGTTTTGCCAGCGGAAGGATAAGCCTGTAAAACGAGGTGATATGGCTGCACCCGTCAATGAGGCCGGATTCAAACACCGTCATGGGCACCGTGGCGAAAAAGCCCATCAGATACACCGTTGTCGCGGCAATGCCCGTGCACAGGTAGACTAGGATGAGCGTGCCGCGGAAATTGTGCAGGTTCGCCCGAACCAGCATCATGTACAGCGGCGCCAGGATCATTACGCCCGGCAGGCCCAGCGCAACGGAGAACAATGTCTGGAACAGGCGGCGGCCGCGGAACACGAACTTCGTCATCACGAAAGCCGCGGGCGCGCAGAAGACAATGAGCCCCGCACAGGCGCAGACCGTGTACAGCACGCTGTTGAGGAAATAATCCATGATGTGATACCGTTCCATCACCACTTCATAGCCGCTCAGGTCCAGCCCGGCGGCCAGCAGGTCGTTTTGGAAGATGTCCCGGGTGGGCGTGAAGGACGCCAGCACCACCCAGCCGATGAGTGCGACCGTGAAGGCGCACCAGCACAGGATAAGAGCCTTGCCCAGAACGTGCACTGCCTTTCCCGCCCAGCCGCTGACGCGGCCTGCGGGAGGGCTTTTCTGCCGCAGGCAGAAAGACGGATATTTTCGCATAGGGGCCGTCCTCCTTACATCTCGTATTTTTCCTTCGGGAAGATCAGATTGATGAGCGCCATCGCCGCGACGGTAATCAGGCACAGCACCACGCCGATGGCCGCGCCCATGCCCACGTTCGTGCCCGACGCCACCGCATTCGAGCTGATGGACGTACCGAAGATCTGGTCGTACATATAGCTGGCGGGCGTGATGGTCGTGGGGTCCGACGGGACCACGCTGAACACGCGGGACCACAGAAAGAAGCCGATGCAGCCGATGGTCCAGAAGGTGAACTGCGTTTTAACATTGTCCGCGATGAGCGGCAGGGTGATGCGAAAAAAAATCTTTCCTTCCGTCGCGCCGTCCATAAACGCCGCCTCGAACAGGTCGTCCGGGATCTTTTTCATGGCGGCCATGTACACCAGCAGGTTGCCGCCGATGCTGCAAAAGCAGAAAGCGATGAGCATGGACCAGAACGCGTATTGAGTGCTTGTCCATGGTATGGCCGCAAGGCCGTCCAGGCCCAGCGTCTCGAACACCGTTTTGAGCAGGCCGTACCGGCTGTTGTACGCATACTGCGTCCACACCGTGATCATGGCCACGGGCGTGATGACCGTGGGCAGATAGATAAGGTTGCGCCACAGGTTGCCCATGAACATGCCCTTGTGCAGTACCCAGGCAAAAAACAGCGAGATCAGAAATACCGCCGCGCCTCCCGCCAGGAAGATCAGCATCATATTCTTGAACGATACCCGGAACAGCTGACGGCTGAACAGGTCTACATAATTATAAAGCCCTACGAATTCCCAGGTATCCCGCGCGGCGCTGATATCCGACACCTCAAAAAACGACATCTGAACCGTGCGCAGCACGGGATACAGATAAGCGATTAAAAATGCGATCACCACGGGCGAAAGGAACGCCAGATACATTCTGCGCAGCCCTTTTTTCACCGCTGCCCCTCCTTGTTGCTTTGCCGGGAAGCCTGCCCCCTGGCTGTATCATTTGAAAAAGCGGATGCCGGCGCGCATTTGTGCGCGGCCGGCATCCCTATCCTGTTTCCTTGTTTTATCCGGCCGGCGTCAATATTTGGAAGCTTCGCCCGTCAGGGTGGATACCGCCTTGTCGGCCGTCGTCTGCTGGGTGAGCACCTTGTTCATCTCCATTGTAAACACTGCGCTCACAAACTCGCTGGAAAGGTCGCAGTTCAGGCTGGCCACCTTGTCCGCAGCAGCGATCACATCCGTGCATTCGGCACGGGCGCCGGGCCACTCGGAGCCGACGGTCGCCGGAGCGCCGCCCTGCTCGGCCAGATAGTCCTGCACTTCCTTGGACGCCACATAGCGCAGGAACTCCTTCGCCGCCTCGGGGTTCGGGGAGCCGCTGTATACGGCCAGGGGAACACCTCCGACGGAAACGTAGCCGCTGCCCTCAGCTCCGTCTTCCACCTGCGGGAACGCGAAGAACCCCCAGGGGAAGTCCTCGCCCGCCGTGTCGGCCACCTCGGAAGGCATCCAGCTGGCGTTCAGGTACATGGCCGCCTCGCCCAGCGCGAATTCCTGCTGGCCGGCGGGATACTTATTGGTGGCTGTCTGCGGGGACATAAACGGCGACAGCGTCTCCATGGCGGCAAACGCCTGCTTCACTTCCTCGGACTGCCACGCCGGGTCGGACGCGCTGGCACTCATGGCTGCGATGGTATCGCTGCCCACCAGGCGGGCCAGATAGTTGTTGGGGATCAGCGTCATGTATGCGTCATCACAGGTGACGGCATTGATGCCCGCGTCCTTCAGCTTCTGGCATGCTTCCATGAATTCCGTCCAGGTCTCGGGCGTTTCGGTGATGCCCGCCTGCTGGAACAGATCCTTGTTGTAGAAGAAGCCCACCACCCAGGGGAACATCTGCACGCCGTAGTATTTGTCCGTCTCCAGCCCGGCCTTTTCCTGTCCCTGGGCGTTGGCGAGATTCAGCACCGGCAGAATGCTCTCGGCCACGGTCATATCCTCCTGGCCGAGGGCCGGCTCGTTCATCATGTCCGTGATGTCAAGATAACGGTCCGTGCTCTTATCATACGAAAAATTGTCCAGGATGTCCAGCTGCTCGCCGCCCTCCAGCGCCGGGCCGGTGATGTCCTGGTTGGAACGGCCGATCCACTGGATCTCCACCTCGCAGTCGGGGTAGTCCTCCATGAACATATCAGCGGCCTTTTGGATGGCCATTGCCTCGGGCTCTCCCTCGTTGTACATGGACCAGTACACGACCTTGCCCGAAAGCTGCTTGCCGGTGGCAGAGCCGCCTGTGGAAGCAGAGCCGCTGGCGGAGCCGGCGGCCGGCGCTGAAGAAGAAGCTGCGCCCGAGCATCCGGCGAACACAGCCAGTGCCATCGTCAGCGCAAGACAGAGTGCCAATATTTTTTTCATTTGCGTTTTCCTCCTAAAAGATCCTTTGGAAAAGGCTGCGTCGCCCTTCCTGTTCTGCACTTTCAGTATAACAAGGACGCCGCGCAATGTATTTGTCTTTTTCGGCGCTTGTTTTACTGTTTTCCGGCACCATCAAAAAATATTATCATATTTTTGCAGCAAAATGAACAAAGAAATTTAAATCATTTGCAAAACAGAGTCCTTTTTTATTCATTCTGTTTTCAATATTGAAGCATCAAAAAACGATCTCCTTAACAAAAAAGACAAATTCCGAACTATGCTCACAGCTCCACGGGCAGGCTGCGGCCATGTTCCAGGCGGGAGCGCTCGGCCAGAAGCGCCACCAGATGGCTTTCGATGGAGTGTTCCACAGAAGAGAGCATCTCGTCGTCCCGCCCGCTGGCCAGCAGTTCTACAAACTGTTTCACCATAACGGCGTCTCCTCCGCCATGCCCGGCCATGGAACCGTCCGTTACATTCAGGTCCATTTCTTCGCTGTGGCCGAAGAAGTCGTGCCACACCAGGTGGGAGAGATCCATATTTCCCTCCACACAGCCGTGGGTACCCATCACCTTGATGGTGCGGTAGCACCGTTCGGTGAACGCGGACATGGTAAAATTGATGGTGGTGCCGCCGTCCAGCTCGATATTTACCACCTGGTGGTCCACAACGTCGTTGTCGCAGTGATAAACACAGCGGCCGTAGGGGCCGGTGCGCAGCGCCTGCTCGATGTTCTCGGGTGTGGGGTGAGGGTCCAGCACGTTAATGGGCCAGTGCACGCGCCCCGCGCGTACGCTGGTGCGGCCGCTCTCCAGATAATACCGCACCGCGTCGTAGGGACAGCCGGCGCGCACAGCGCAGTCCATGCAGCGCTGCGCCGCGCCCGCGGGGGCTTTTTCCGCACGGAACAGATAATTGTTGCCGTAAGAGCTTACATAGCGCGCCCGCTTGCCCGTAAGCCAGATGAGAATGTCCATATCGTGGCAGCACTTTGCCAGGATCATCGGGCTGGATTCGTCCGCTCGGCGCCAGTTGCCGCGCACATAGCTGTGCGCCTGATGCCAGTAGCCCACCTGTTCCATGGCCTGGATGGTTACCACCTCGCCGATGCGGCCGTCCTCGATGATCCGCTTGATGGCATTGTAAAAAGGCGTATAGCGCAGCACATGGCACACCACCACATGGCGCTGATACCTCCGCGCCAAACGCAGTACCTCCAGGCAGCCCTCAATGTCCACCGCCACTGGTTTTTCCAGCAGCAAATGGTACCCCCCTTTCAGCGCGGCCTCCGCATGGACGACATGCTGCCGGTCCTGCGTGGCGATGACCGCCGCGTCCGCCAGCTGCGGCTGCGCAAACAGTTCCTCCGCCGTTGCGAAACAGCGCTCCGCCGGGATGTTCCACTCCCTTTGCGCCAGCTCCAGCCGCTCGGGACGCGGGTCCGCCACTGCAGCGATCTCCACCTCATCCGGGTGCTCCATGGCATAGTTGCCGTAAATGTCGTGGCCGCGGCCGCCCAGGCCTGCGATGACCATCGTGATTCTTTTCATTGCATAACCATCCCTTTCCCTTTTCCCCGTTCCGGCTCTTTCGCGGGCCGCGGCGCGGGAGCGCCTGTTCTCAAAAGCATTTGGATGCGCTTGCGATCTCGCGCCAGAAATACACGCCGTGCAGGCGGCTGGTGCCGGGTGTGCGCAGCAGGAGCAGCCGCCCCTCTTCCAGCTCCTCCAGGCGCTGCACGCTGCCTGCGCACCAGTCTTCCGTTCGAGCGGCGGCCGCTTCCAGGCGGGCCTGTACGCCGGCCAGCCGCAGCTCCAGCACTTCAAACCCCTGCGGACGGCATTCCGCCATCCACAGCTGCCGCCAGCATGTGCGTAGCGCTCCGCAGTCCTCTGCGGCCTGCCGCGCCTGTCCGGCCAGCGCTGCCAGCCGGGCGCGGTCCTGCTTTTGGTAAGCGCGGTACAGCCCAAGGCCCAATTCCGCCTTGTTTTTCAGCACGCGGGCCAGCAGCTCATAAAAACGGTACAGCAGCGTCCACTGGCCGCCCTCCTGCGCATATGCGGCAAACTCCGTCTCCAGCGAGGCGTAGTGCTGCGCAAAGCCCAGCCCTTCGATATCCAAATCGTACAGGCCCAAAAGCGGGTCTTGATACAGCAGAAATTTTGCGGCATTGGGCAGATCGCTTTCAGCGTCCAGAAGCGGCGTTTTGTTGAACGCGCTGATGCGCGCCAGCGCCCGCCCGTCCGCGCCCGTGCAGGCGGCGAGCCTGCGGCAGATGTGCCCGCGGTCCATCCCGCCGGTATAGCAGAACTCCGCCCAGGCCTGCAGGCCCAGCAGCATCGCCTGAGGGCTCGTCTCTCCGCCGTCGTCGCCCCATGTGGTGATCATCACATCCGTCACGCCGTTTCCGAGGCAGGCACGCAGCGCGGGCTCCGCTTTTTTGAAAAACACGTCATAGTCAACGGCCGGGCCCAGCCACGTCCACATACCGCCCGCAAACCGCAGCGGCGCGGCAAATTTCTGGTGCAGGCGGATGTATCTGTCGTAGAACGCCTCGTCGTCGTGGTAATAATCCCAATATACCAGCGTCATGTCCGCGGGCGCGGCGTCTATTACCGTCTGGGGGATCTCGATGTCGTCCTCGTAGTAATCATCGTTGGGGCTGGCGCAGCGGAAATACATGTCGCTCCACATCATTGGCTCAAAGCCGTGCTTTCGGGCCAGCGCGCCCACGCGCTCCACATGGCGCAGCATAATGTCAAAGCTCTCGTGATAGCCGTTCTTTTTCAAGTACCCGCCCAAGCCCAGATTCATGGCTTCGTCCATGCCCAGGTGTATTTTTTTCGTGCGGTAGCATGCACGGCACCGGCGCAGCATGGCCTCGATCAGCCGGTAGGTTTCCTCGTCCCCGGCCAGCAGCACATCCGGTGTATCCCGCAGAGGCGCGCTGCTTTCCCAATGCAGAAAACGTTCCAGATGCCCCAGTGTCTGGATGCAGGGGATCAGTTCGATGCCCAGCGCCGCCGCCCAACCGTCCAGCGCACGCAGATCCTCGGCGCCGTACCTTCCCCGCTGGTAGCCGAAAAACGGATATTCCGGCAGCGCATAGGTATCCTCCGTATATAAGTAAGCCTCGTTGTAGCCCATCAGCGCCATGCGGCACAGCATCCGCTTGAGCGCATCCACCGTCATCACTGCATTACGGGAAAGGTCAAAACTGGCGCCCAGGCCGCGGAACACCGGCGCCTCGGTCTGTTCAAAGGGAGCCGCGCCGCCTGCCAGGCGCTCCCGCAGCAGGCCCAGCCCGCGAAAAAACTGCGCTTCGCCCGCACCAGAGAGCTGCGCCCTGCTGCCGTCCCAGGAAATGCCCGGCACACCGGCTTCACTCCAGCGCACAGGTACGCCGTCCCCGGCCAGCTTAAAGCCGCCCAGCACCTCCAGCTCCCGCACACCCGTCTCAAACCGCCGCGCGCTTTCTTCCAGATAGATCCGCACTGCCATGGTCCCTCCTGTCCTGTATTGTTATTTTTTATCATACCGCAAACCGCAAAAAAAATCAGACGCATTTTTTGTCTTTTCAGACGCATTTCTCGGTTAAAAATCTCCTGTTTTGCTTTTTTGCGCCGTTTTTCGGCAAAAGTACCGCATCAAAAAGCACAATACCGTTTCTCAATTCACGTCCGGCTGCGGCCGCCGTTTTATCTTTTTCGTTCTTTTTTTGCATCTTTGGTCCGTTTGTTTGACTGCGGGCATCCTGCTTTCTATAATAAGTGCAATGCCGTCCGGGCATGCGCGTCAAAAAACACCGGAAAGAAGGAATCACCATGAAAAAAATCGGCTTTATCGGCTACGGCCTGCGCAGCGAGACCATGATGAAAGCATTTACCGGCGCGGGCCTTCCTCTCGCGCCGGCCGCTGTCGCGGACCCGCGCCTGGAAACGCTGCAGCCGCAGCTGGCCCGTGACGGCCGCTTTGCAGACACCCGCTATTACGCGGACGCGGAGGAGATGCTGGACCGTGAGGCGCTGGATGCCGTGTTCATCGGCACCCGGTGCGGCCTGCACGCCCGGTACGCCGCCCTTGTGATGGAACGCGGCCTGCCCCTGTTCCTGGAAAAGCCCGTATGCATCGATGAAGCGCAGTACGCCCGGCTGCTGGCCGCGCCGCCCGCGCAGCGAGGCCGCGTTATGGTCTCTTTCCCGCTGCACGTCACCTGCATCGTACAGGAGATGAAGCGCCTTGTGGACAGCGGCGCGCTGGGTGACGTCGTTTCCGTGCAGGCCGTCAACAATGTGCCTTACGGCGGCGTTTACTATCACAGCTGGTACCGGGACGCCGCCCTCACCGGCGGGCTGTTTCTGCAAAAAAGCACCCACGACATCGACTATATTACTCACATCCTGGGCAAGCGTCCCGTCTCGGTGGCCGCCCTCACCTCCAAAATGTATTTCAAAGGCAACAAGCCTGCGGGGCTGCATTGCCCGGACTGCCCTGAATACCGCACCTGCCCGGAAAGCAGCTTTGTTGTGGAACACCGCCGCAAGGAAGAGCCCTCTGGCGAGCTGTGCTGCTTTGCCAGGGACACCGGAAACGAAGATGTGGGCGCGGCGCTGTTCACCTGCGAAGACGGCACGCTCATTTCATACCATCAGACATTTCTTGTAAAAAACGACGCCGGGCGGCGCGGCGCGCGCTTTATCGGCACAAGAGCCAGCGCGGAGTTTGATTTTTACACAGCACAGCTCCGTGTGGACTATTACGACGAACGCCATACCGCCGTCCATCAATTTCATTATCCGGAAGGACTGGTGCACTTCGGCGGCGACGAGGCGCTGGCCCGCGGCTTTGCGGAAATGCTGGAAGGCGCGCCCAGCCCGCTTGGGCTGGAGCACGGGCTCGCCAGCGCAGCCGCATGTCTTGCAGCGCGGCGCGCGGCGCAGACCCACCGGGAGGAAACCATCGAATACGGCTTCTGAGCGGCGCTTTTCCGCAGCGGAAGCAGGAGCAGAGCAGGCGCTCGGCTCCCGCTCCATACAAAATAGGGTACGGGGATGCTGCATTCAGCCCCCAGCGTCCCGTCTGCTCCGCCGGGCGGCATACACACCCCAAACAGGCAAGCGCCCTATGCTTTTCAGCATAGGGCGCTTGCCTCACTTCAGCCGCGGGCGGCCGGAAGATTTATTGCTTTTTGTATCCGCACTTCGGGCAGACGCCGTTTTCATTCAGCGCAATGCCGCACAGCGGGCAGCGGTCAATTTCATTTTTCGTGTCAAATTCCGCGCTGGCAGCGTTTACGCCGCTGGTAAAAGTGAGCTTCGCAATGTTCAGCTTATCCTTCAGCAGGTCATAAACGATCTTGATCATGCCCTCAACGGTCATGGTCTCCTTAGTGACGACCAAACGGCAGTCCGGATATGCGGTGGCAAGCTCTGTCTTAAACGCCTCGCCCTTCATAACGTTGTTGGGATGTCCGTTTTTGATGCCCTGTTTCTCGTATACGTCAAGGATCGCAGGCAGCAGGGGGTCATCCTCCCGCAGGATCAGCGCGTGGTCAAAGTTTTTCAGAACGTCCCATGCGGTTTTCTGAATTTCATTGCAGGGGAACACCATGTTCACGCCGGCATTCACGCTGTCCTCCACTTCAATGGTCAGAACACCCGTATGGCCGTGCAGGTACTGGGCTTCGCCCTTGAACCCATAAAAGCGGTGTGCATATTGCAGGTCTAATGTTGTAATGCTTCTCATAACTTACTCTCCTTCTTCTTTTTATATTATTTACGGGGGTCTCCGCGCCCGTATGCGCATCTTTTCGCGTGATACCATGTCCTTGCTTCCGCCGCGTCCCAGACGCCTGTATGTATAGGCTCCGGCTGTTCTTTGGGCAGGATGTCTTTTGAGTTTAATTTAATTATATATTAAATAATATTCATTGTCAATAGACAGTTAAAACAATTAGCTCTTTCCCTGAAAGCAGTTTTTATTCCGTCTCCGGCCGACAGAAAAGCTCAAATTGGAACATTCAAAAAATCAGGGCAAAAAAGTTCCAAAAGCAACATTTTAGTACAAGAGAAAAGCAGAGCGAAAGGATATATTGTAAGTAAGGCCGAAAGGCATTTTCAACCGAGAATAATCAAAAAGGGA
>NZ_JXXK01000005.1 GCF_000949455.1 Ruthenibacterium lactatiformans
ATGCGGTTTTGTTGGGGCCGCTGCGCGGCGTCAGGGTATAATAACCCCAAAGCCGCCGCTTGTGCGGCTGCGCGTGTGCACGGCACACGCCCCTGTGCCGGCGCACAGGGCTTTGTGAACATTGAACCATGCAAAACCGCAGCACATGCGGTTTTGTTGGGGCCGCTGCGCGGCGTCAGGGTATAATAACCCCAAAGCCGCCGCTTGCGCGGCTGCACGTGTGCACGGCACACGCCCCTGTGCTGGCGCACAGGGCTTTGAGAACATTGAACCATACAAAACCGCAGCACGTGCGGTTTTGTTGGGGCCGCTGCGCGGCGTCAGGGTGTAATATACCATCCGGAATGTTTCATAAAAATATACATACGGTCATCTTTGACGGACGGCCGGAAAGGACAATCTGCGATGCAGTACTCCAATGTGGTCCCGGGACGCTTCGTTTCCCGGCCCAACCGCTTCCTTGCACAGGTGGAAACCGCGGACGGCGTGCAAACCTGCCATGTGAAAAATACCGGACGCTGTGCCGAGCTGCTGCTGCCCGGCGCTCCGGTATGGCTGCAGCGGTTCGGCGCGGACGCAAAGCGCAAGACAAAATTCGACCTTATCGCCGTGCAGAAGGGCGCGCTTCTGCTGAACATCGACAGCCAGGCGCCCAATGCGGCGGCACGGGAATTTCTGGCCTCCGGCGGGTTAGGCTGGATTCCCAGCGTACTGCGCCCCGAATACACCTGGGGCGATTCCCGTTTTGACTTTTATTTGGAACACGGCGGGCGCCGGTGCCTTGCAGAGGTGAAGGGCGTCACGCTGGAGGAGGACGGCACGGCGCTGTTCCCCGACGCGCCCACGCTGCGCGGCATAAAGCATCTGGAGGGCCTTTCACGCGCCGCGGCGCAGGGCTTTGCGTGCTGCGTGCTGTTCGTCGTTCAATTTTCTCCCGCAGCCGCCTTCGCGCCCAACCGGCGCACGCACCCTGCTTTCGCAGACGCCTTGCGCGCCGCACGGGACGCAGGAGTACGCGTACTGGCCTACGACTGCGCCGTCACACCGGAGTCCATGGTCCTGCGCGCGCCCGTCCCCGTCACAGGGCTTTGAAAAACGCGCCGCCCATCAGCGTCCTCCCCGTCCCTGCATCCGGACGGCAAAAGCCCCGTCCCCAAAGGCCGTTCGGCCGCTGGGGGCGGGGCTGCTTTTTATCCTTTATCCTGCGCCGTGCACGATTTTTCGCGCTCAGACCGTTTTCTGCATGGTATAAGGCAGGATGCCCAGGAACAGGTTATACTGCACGCCGGACACATTGCTGTGCATGGCATAGACGTCCTGGTTCACATAGGTGGGGATGAGAGGCGCTTCGTCCAGCTCGATCTCCTGCATGCGCGCCCACATCTCCGCACGTTTTTCAACGTCCAGCTCGGAGCAGGAGGCCAGATAAAGGCTCTCGCACTCATCATTCTGCCAGCCGGTATACATACCGTTGGTGATTGGGTTGTACACAATGAAAGACAATGCCAAGGCGCTGTCCGGGCCCGTGCGACCCAGATTGGTCAGGCCCACCTGATACTCGCCGTTTTTCTTCATGGCGGTAAGCGTGGCCGCGTCGTATTGGGTGACCTCCAGCGTCACGCCCGCCTGCGCCCACTGCTCCTTTAGAATGGCGGCGATCTGTGCCTCCGTGGTATTGCCGGAGGTGATGCTCAGCGTGAGCGTCAGGCCGTCGGCATAGCCCGCATCCGCCAGCAGGGATTTCGCCTTTTCCACATCGTGGGTGTAGCCCTCCAGCCCGGTGTTGCGCAGCACGTCCAGATTGTCGGTAAAGGTGGTGACGCGCTGGGCGTACCCCTGGTTCGCGCCTACGATCAGATCATCCACATTGGTAGCATACGCCAGCGCCTGGCGCACTTCCTTGCTGGAGACCGCCTCAGCCTCCACATTGAAGCCGATGTAATTCACCGTTACGGTGTCAAAGGCTTCTACCTTATAGTTGCTGTCCGCGCTGAGCTGGGGCAGATTGTTGCGCGGCGTGCTCATCATCAGGTCGATGTCGCCGTTCTGGAACTCCATCAGGCGGGTGGAATCATCCGCCACGACGGTCACCTTGATCTCCTCGGTAACAGCCTTGGACGGGTCGTAGTAATTGGGATTCTTTTTGAACAGCATGTACTGGTCTTTCACCCAGTCGGCAATATAATACGGGCCGCAGGTGACGAGGTCCTTATAGTCGCCGCTCTCGCCGCTGTCCTTCTGGACAATGGCGCAGCAGGGCATTGTGAAATTGGACAGGAAGTCCGGCGTCGGGGCCTTCAGCGTCACAACGACCGTCGTGTCGTCGGGGCATTCAATGCCCGCGATGGCCGTCAGAAAGCCCGCGAAGATGGATTTTTCCGGGTCGATGGCACGGTTGAGAGAATACAGGATATCCTCTGCCGTAACAGCGTCGCCATTGTAGAATTTCAGCCCGTCGCGCAGATGGAAGGTGTACGTCAGGCCGTCCTCGGAAACGTCCCAGCTCTCGGCCAAAGCGCCCTCGATGGCGGTGCCGTCATTGGCCGGAAACACAAGGCCTTCAAAGTTCCAGGCCACAGTCATCAGGTCCGTGGCGTTGGAGGTCTGCGTCGGATCCACAAGAGCGGCGTCCTTATTGCGTGCAACGACGATCTGCTGCGCAATGCCCGCGTCCGCCGCGCCGGAGGAGGCGGACGCCGCACCCGAGGCCGCCGCGCCGCCGGAGGAGGCGGGCGCGCCGCCGCAGCCGGCAAGGCCCGCTGCCAGCAGGGCCGCCGCCAAAAGGCTGGCGATCAATTTTTTCATATTGAAAACTCCTTCACAAGTTTTTTCTTCCCCGCGCCCGGCCCCACCCTGTTCCTGCCGTAAGCGCTTGTTTTTTAACTGGAAGTTAAACCAAATTATAAATCTCCGGCTGCGCCCTGTCAATAGAAAATATGTATAAAGATACTCTTTTTTGTTTTTTGAATGCAAAATCGGGGCTTGCAAAACGCCGCCGCATCCCGTACAATATCGGTGAAACGAGGTGCATGTTATGCTGGAATCCATCCGCGAGCTGCGGCGCCGGAAAAACTTCACTCTGCGCCAGCTCAGTGAAAAAACAGGGTATACCGTCAGCTTCCTTTCCCAGCTGGAGCGCGGCATCAAAAACCCGTCTCTGGACGCGCTGCGGGCCATTGCGCAGGCGCTGGACGTCTCGCTTGTGAGCCTGATGAACAATTCCGATTACACGGCCGGAAGCCGCGGCGAAACCGGCGACGACGCCGGAGAGAGCGGCTTTTGCGTGCTGCCGCCGGACGGCCGGCGCACAATGCCCATTGATCTTCCGGGCGTCCGCTACCAGCTTTTGAACGCGCAGCAGCTTGCCCCGGGCCACGCGGGCGACGTGACGATGGTGCTGTGCACGCTGCAGCCCGGCTGCTCCTCCAGCGGCAAAATGGTGAGCCACCTTTACACCGAGGTATGCTTTGTCATCGCGGGGCGCATCCGCGCGCTGCGCGCGGGCGGCGAGGAGCTGCTCGGCCCGGGAGACACCATCCGCGTGACGCCCGGCGTGCTGCATGATTTTTACAACGTGGGCGATGCGCCCGCTGTTGTACTGGCCGTTACATTTTAGCTTGACAATTGGTTTGTGTTTGCTATAATTTACTGTAAGTTAACTTTGTCGCATTAAAGCGGAAAAGAGCGATCCAATTGCGAAGGCTCTCCGACGGCGGAGGGCTTTCGCATATCTTTTTTGTCGGGGGAGATGTCCGTGAAAGAAATCAATTACATTTTAAAGCGGGTGCTGCAGATGATCCCGGTGCTGCTGCTGGTGA
The DNA here is from genome assembly GCF_000949455.1 of Ruthenibacterium lactatiformans. Taxonomy (GTDB): domain Bacteria; phylum Bacillota; class Clostridia; order Oscillospirales; family Ruminococcaceae; genus Ruthenibacterium; species Ruthenibacterium lactatiformans. The sequence goes on from NZ_JXXK01000005.1 coordinate 3,819, forward strand.
TGGTGCTGATCTTCGCGCTGATCCGCTTTATCCCGGGCGACCCGGCCGACGTGATGCTCGGCGCGCGCGCCACCGAAGAATCACGCGCCATGCTCCATGCCAAGATGGGCATCGACAAGCCCATCTATGAGCAGTTTTTCCTGTTTATGAAAAACTGCCTGCGGCTGGATTTCGGGGAATCCATCCTCAGCGGCGAGCCTGTTTCGCAGATCCTGGCGCGCCGCTTTCAGGTGACGGCCTCGCTCACGGGCATGACGGCCCTGTTCACGATGCTGCTGGCGCTGCCCATCGGTTATTTTTCGGGTGTGAACAAGCACAACGCCGCCGGAAAGGCCATAAATACCTCGGCGCTGGTCGTCATGGCGGTGCCTGCGTTCTGGGTCGGCATCCTTCTGATGTATTTCTTCGGGCTGAAGCTGCACTGGTTTCCCATCTCCGGCTGGGGCGATACCTTCGGCGAGCATGTGTGGTCCCTCATCCTGCCGGCGTTCACACAGTCGCTGGGCATCTCGGCGCTGCTCATCCGCAATATGCAGAACGAGGTGGCGCAGATTTTTACCATCGACTATGTGGATTTTGCCCGCAGCAAGGGCCTTGCCCCCATGCGCGTGCGCGTGTGGTATATCCTGCGCAACGTAATGATCTCCACCACCACGCTTTTTTCCATCGGCATCGCCAGCATGCTGGGCGGCAGCGTCATCATCGAAACGGTGTTCTCTTTGCCGGGGCTCGGCTCGCTGATCATGTCCAGCATCCTGGCGCGGGATTACCCCGCCGTACAGGGCTGCGTTATCCTGTTTGCCGTTATCATCATGGCGGTGAACCTGCTCACCGATATTTTGTATTCCGTGCTTGACCCCCGCGTCAAGCTGCAGTAAAGGAGGCGCACAGATGCAGGCAGAAGCTGTAAAAGCAACGCGGCGGCGCACCGTATGGAACGTGCTTCGCCGCAACCTTTCGCTCACCGCAGGGTGCTTGATCCTGCTTTGCGTGGTGTTCACGGCGCTGTTCCCGGGGCTCATCGCAAGCCAATCCCCCACGGACCAGAACCTCACGGCCATGCTCGCCGCGCCTTCGGCACAGCATATCTGGGGCACCGACGAGCTGGGGCGGGATATTTTCGCCCGCGTCATCTGGGGCACCCGGTATGACCTTGTCATCGGCCTGGCGGCCGCCAGCATCCCGTTCGTCGTTGGTACGCTCATCGGCCTGTTCACGGCCTATTTCGGCGGCATTCTGGACACGCTTTTCATGCGCCTTGTGGATGTAATGATGTCCTTCCCCGTCATCGTGCTCATCATTGCCATCGTGGCGGTGCTGGGGCCCGGCATCGGCAATATGTACCTGGCCATGTGGCTGGTGGGATGGACGAGCTACGCGCGCCTGGTGCGCAGCGCCGTCATGGTGGAAAAAAACGCTGAATATGTGCAGGCCGCGCGTACGCTGGGCTATTCCCACCTGCGCATCCTGTTCCGGCATATTCTTCCCAACGTCATCTCCGGCGCCATCGTATACGCGGTTTCAGACGTATTGATGTGCATGCTCATGGGCGCGGGGCTCAGCTTTCTGGGCGTTGGCGTACAGCCGCCCACCCCGGAGTGGGGCGCCATTATTTCGGGCGGCCGTTCCTTTTTGTTCAACGCGCCGTGGATCAGCATTTTTCCCGGCGTCTTCCTGGCCGTCACGGGCGTGGGGCTCAGCCTTTTGGGCGACGGCCTTGCAAAGTTCTTCCAAGTAAAGGGGCATTGACATGGATAAACCTGTATTGCTCGAAGTCAAGGACCTGAAAACCTATTTCTATTCCGGCAAACACGCGCTCAAGGCCGTGGACAGTGTGAGCTTTTCCATTCGGGAGGGCGAGGTGTTCGGCCTCGTGGGCGAGAGCGGCAGCGGTAAGAGCATCACCTGCAAATCCCTCATCGGGCTCATCCACCGCCCGGGGCGCATCGCGGGGGGCAGCATCCGCTACCGCGGGCAGGAGCTTGCGGGCCTTTCCGAAAAGGCGCTCACCGCCGTGCGCGGCAAAGAGATCGGCATGATCTTCCAGGAGCCGATGGTGGCGCTGAACCCGGTGCTGCGCATCGGCCAGCAGATAACGGAATCCTTCAAGGACCCCGGGCTTTCAGGTGAGGAAAAGCACGCCCGCGCCGTGGAGCTGCTGCGGCGCGTGGGCATTCCCAACCCGGAGCAGCGCATGCGGGAATATCCGCACCAGTTCTCCGGCGGAATGCGCCAGCGCGTGGTCATCGCCATCGCGCTGGCCTCCAATCCCAAGCTGCTGCTGGCGGATGAACCGACCACGGCGCTGGATGTGACCATCCAGGCTCAGATCCTGCAGCTGCTGCGGGAGCTGAAGGACGAATACGGCATGGCCATGGTGCTTGTGACGCACAACCTGGGCGTGGCCGCGCAGATCTGCGACCGCATCGCGGTGATGTACGGCGGTCATATCATGGAGCTTGGCCCCACGCGGGAACTGTTCGCACACCCGCAGAACCCGTATACCCGCAGCCTGTTGGCCTCGCTGCCCGTGAATAAACGCAAGGGCGAGCCGCTCTCCGCCATACCGGGCACGCCGCCGAATCTGGGCGAGATGCCCGTGGGCTGCCCGTTTGCCCCACGGTGCGCGCGGGCGCAGGACGTGTGCTTCAGCCAGCCTCCCGCCGAGCGGGAGGTCGGCCCCGGCCACACCTGCCGCTGCCATTTCGCGGACGGCCCCTGCCGAGAGGAGGATGACTGTGGAAAACCGCAATAACGCACAAGAGCCCCTGCTGCAGGTGCGCGGGCTGAGCCTGCGCTTTCCCGTAAAGCAAGGCCTGCTGGACATCCTGATGCGCCGCCCCCAGCAGGCGGTGACGGCCGTGGACGATGTGGACCTTGCTATCTACCCCGGCGAATGCCTGGGCCTTGTGGGCGAAAGCGGCTGCGGCAAAAGCACGCTGGCCAAAACCATCATCCGCATCTACGACCCGGACGCGGGCACCGTACTGCTGGACGGCGTGGATTTTACCGCGCTGAAGGGCAAACGCCTGCAGGCCGCGCGCCGCAGCGTCCAGATGGTATTTCAGGACCCTTACTCCTCGCTGAACCCGCGCATGAGCGTGGGCGCCATGCTCAAAGAAGTATTGCAGGTGCATCATGTGTGCCCGAAGGACGAAATGGACGCCCGTGTGGCGGCTCTGCTGGAGATGGTGGGCCTTGCGCCGGACGCCGCACAGCGCAGCCCCGGTGAATTTTCCGGCGGCCAGCGCCAGCGCATCGGCATCGCCCGCACGCTGGCCCTGCAGCCCAAGCTGCTCATCGCGGACGAGGCGGTCTCCGCCCTGGACGTCTCCGTGCAGGCGCAGATCATCAACCTGCTGGAGGAGCTGCAGAAAAGCCTGCATCTGACGATGCTGTTCATCTCCCATGATCTTTCCGTGGTGCGCTGCATGACGGACCGCGCTGTGGTGATGTACCTGGGCAAGATCATGGAAATGGGCCCCACGGAACACCTGTTCGGCGCGCCCGCCCACCCCTACACGCGCAACCTCATCGACGCCGTGCCCGAGCCGGATCCCGACTGTCCGCCCAAAGAGAGCACGATGATCGGCGAGCCGCCCAGCCCCATGGATATCCCCGGCGGATGCCGGTTCCATCCGCGCTGTCCCTATGCAAAAAACGTGTGCCGCCGCGCTCAGCCCGAACTCACGGACCTGGGCGGCGGACATTTTGCGGCCTGCCATTTCCCCTATGCGTGCGCTGGGGCGCCGCAGACGGAAGCTGAACAATAAGACCGCCCCGCGGCGCGCCGCGGCCCGGACAATGAATATGGGAAAGGAACATCTATTATGAAAATCACCGGCGTAAAGATCGAAAAGCTGCTGCTGGAGCTGACCAGCCCGTTCCGCGTGGCCTTCGGCACCATCACGCATTCCGAAAACGTAATGATCAAGGTCACCACAGACGAAGGCGTTACCGGCTACGGCGAGGCCGCGCCGCTGGCGTTCGTCACAGCCGAAACCACGGATTCCGTCATTGCGGCGCTGGAGCTGTTCCGCACCGGGCTGATCGGTATGGACCCGCTGGACATCGAAGCCGTGCATGCCATGATGGACGGCCTGATGGGCGGCAACTCCTCGGCCAAATGCGCGGTGGACCTTGCCATGTACGACATCCGCGGCAAAGCCGCGGGCATGCCCGTGTACAAGCTGCTGGGCGGCTATTCCAACACCGTGCTCAACGATATCACCGTCAGCATCATGGAGCCGCAGGCCATGGCGGACAAGGCGCTGAGCTATGTGCGCGACAAGGGCTACCGCGTGCTGAAGGTGAAGGTGGGCGCGGACGTGAACGACGACATCCGCGCGCTGACGCTCATCCGCGAGGCTGTCGGCCCGGACGTCCGCCTGCGCGTGGACGCGAACCAGGGCTACGACGTACCCACGGCGCTCAAGGCGTTGAACGCCTTTGCCGCACTGGGCGTGGAATCGGTGGAGCAGTGCCTGCCCGCATGGAACATGGAGGGCGCGGCCTACCTGCGCCGGAAAGCGCCCGCCATCCATCTGATGCTGGACGAATCGATCCACGGCCCGGTGGACGCAGCCCGCGCCTGCCGCATGGACGCGGCGGATATCCTGAACATCAAGCTGATGAAATGCGGCGGCCTGTATCCGGCCGAGCAGATCAATGCCCTCGCCCAGGCCAACGGCCTCACCTGCATGGTAGGCTGTATGATGGAGACAAAACTTTCCATCACTGCCGGCCTGAGCTTTGTGGCGGCAAAGAAAAATGTAATGGACGCAGACCTGGACAGCTTTATGGAATATGTGGGCGGCGAGACCCACTTCCCCGGCGGCTTCACCCACAAGGGCAGCGATTTTGTGCTGTGCGACGCACCGGGTTTCGGGCTGGACATCGACTTTTGATTTACCGGAAAAGGCCGTGTGCGGGCGCTCCGGCACCCTTGTGCCCGGGCGGACGCCCGGCCTTTTCCCATTTTACGGAGGGATGAGCATATGGAGACATGGTCGTTTTATTCCGCGGGCATCCGCATCGCCCGCTTTTGGCCCGCCGCCGGCACGTTGGAGTGGGCGTGCCTGGACGACGGGGCGGGCGTTTTGGGCGCGCGCGGTGCAATGAACGAGGAGAACGCCGAATGGTTTGCCAGGCGGTACCAGTTTTCGCCCGCGGCATTTTTTGAAGGGCTGTCCGCATGGAACGAAGCGTTCGCGGGAGGCGGCTCGCCCGTCAGCTGCGGCGGCTCGCGCTACGACCGCCGTCCGGATGGATTTTACGCCCAGCGCGAGGCGCGTTTTCCCAAGGATATTTTGTTCGCGGACGGCGCTGTTCGCGCGCAGCTTTGTTCAAACGGCAACGGAACCACGGTGCTGGTGCAGGACGGCTGGGAGGCACGCACGCCCGCGGGCGCGTGGCTTGCCTATGCGCCTGCGGAGCCGGCATGCCCGGTGCGCGCGCTGGGCACCTTTATGGTGCCCGCGCGGGATGGGGTAAGGCTTGCCACGGATGTCTATGTGCCCGGCAATGCCCAGGGCCCCGTGCCTGTGATGCTGGTGCGCACGCCATACGACAAAACAGCTGCTCCGTGGAATTATTTCAACTTCGTGCGCCGCGGCTATGCGCTCGCCGTTCAGGACGTGCGCGGCCGCAGCGCAAGCGAGGGCGATTTTCTGCCCTGCTACCATGAGGTGGAGGACGGAGACGACACGCTGAACTGGCTCGCCGGGCAGGAATGGAGCAACGGCCGCGTGGGCATGATCGGCGGGTCTTACCTGGGCTATGTGCAATGGTGTGCAGCGGCCAGCGGCAACCCGCATTTGCAGGCGCTCGTCAGCATGGTCACGGCGGGCAGCGCTTTTGCCGACATTCCCCGCCGGGGCGGCTGCTTTGAATCCGGCATGATGGCTTGGGCCTTTGCGGTGTCCAACCATCAGATGGACGCCGCCCGCATGGTGCGGGACGACTGGGACGACGTGCTGCAGATCCGCCCGCTGGAAAGCATGGCCCGGGAGGCCATCGGCGAGGACATCCACTTTCTCAACACCTGGTTCGAGCACCCGGACAACGACGAATTGTGGCAAATGTCCGACTGGCAGGCCCGCAGCAAGGGCGCGCGCATCCCCGCGCTGATCTTCTCCGGCTGGTTCGACGACGACGGCATGGGCACCACCCAGGCGCTGGAGCTGGTCCACGACTGGCCCGCCGTTCAGCGTAAGGCCGTCCTTGGCCCGTGGATCCACAGCTTTAACAGCCGCTACGACATCCACGGCGTTCCCATGGGCCTGCAGGCCATCCGCTACGACGTGGACCTGCTGTACTTCCAGTGGGTGGACCATTTCCTGCGGGATGTGGAAAACGGTGTGGAGAAAGGAGCGCCCGTGGAATACTTCACCATCGGCGAAGACAAGTGGAAAACCGCTGAAAACTGGCCTGTCGCGGCGGCCCGCCCCCAGACGCTGTACCTGGACGGGGAGGCCGGCGCGGCCGTGGAAAACCACGGCCTGCTGGCGCTGTCCGTGCCTGGGGCGGACGCCTCCGACACCTACCGCTATGACCCGGACGACCCGGCCGTCAACATCATTGACATGTCGGAAAATGAAATCGAGGTGCCGGAGGATTACGCGGCCGAGGAGCTGCGCCCGGACGTATTGTGCTATACCACGCCCCCTCTGGCCACGGATGCCGTCATCACCGGGGACTGCAGCGTGGAGCTGTTCATTTCCTCTGACGCCGAAGACACGGATTTCATCGTCCGCGTCACCGAGGCCACGCCGGACGGAAAGTCCATCAAGCTGGCGGACGGCGTGCTGTGCGCCAAATACCGGGAAGGCTTTGAGGCTCCCCGGTATCTGCAGCCGGGCGCCGTATATCCCATCCATATCCGCACCACAAAATTCTCCAAGCGCTTCGAGAAGGGCAGCCGCCTGCGGGTCACCGTTACCTCCAGTGCCAAAAATTTCCTGTTTCCCAACAGCAACACGCGGGCGGGCTTCAACAGTGCGGAGACCGTGGTCGCCCACAACACCATCCATCACGGCCCGACGCATCCCTCCGCCATCACGCTGAACGTAGAAAAGGCATTGGAATTTTAAGCCCCGCAGCTTTTTTGCTCATATTTCCATTTTTCGACAGGATTCTCCATGGTTTGCCCGGGCAGACTGCGTTATAATAAGAATGCTGCCGCGTTCCCACTTCGCGGCGGCGGGCCGCGGCTGTTGCTTTGAATGGCCGCGGCCCATCCATTTCATGCGGCCGGCAGACGCACCGCCCGTCCCCCGAGCCGCCGCACAGCCTTTTCTACTACTTTTGTCTAAAAAAGCCATGCTTTACGCACGCTTTACGAACAAAACGACAAAAATATAAAAAATAGCAAAACATGTCCGATTTTGGCAGGCTTTTGTGATACAATATCGGTGTAGTATGCCCGGCCCCGCGGAGCCGGGCCAAACCCGCTTTGCGGCATCATAAAATTAGGAGTGTGCTTTCCCCATGGTGCAAGCCAGAACCAGTGCGAAGGAATTTTTCAACGCCGATGAACGTCTCGCCGACCTCGGCCTGATTGCCGTGCCCGGCGCCGAGGAGCTCACCGCCAAGATCGACCGTCACCTGCTCCGCTGGGCGCAGGAGGCCGGGATGGACCAGGACACGTTTATCATCGAGAGCGAATGCCCCCGCTTTTCCTCCGGCGACGGCAAGGGCCTCATCCGCTCCACCGTGCGCGGCGACGATATCTATTTCGTCGTAGACGTGGGCAATTACAACCAGAAATACAAGATTTTCGGCCATGAGAACTTTATGTCCCCGGACGACCATTTCCAGAACCTGAAACGTCTGATCCAGGCCACCAGCGGCAAAGCCAAGCGCATGAGCGTCATTATGCCGCTGCTGTACGGCAGCCGCCAGCACCGCCGCGCCTACCGGGAAAGCCTGGACTGCGCCGTCGCGCTGCAGGAGCTGCAGGCCATGGGCATCTCCAACATCGTCACCTTTGACGCCCACGACCCCCGCATGCAGAACGCCGTGCCCCTGATGGGCTTTGACAACGTGATGCCTACCTATCAGGTGCTGAAAGCCATGCTCCGCGCCGTTCCCGACCTCCAGCTGGACCGCGACCATTTCATGGTCATCAGCCCCGACGAGGGCGCGATGAACCGTAACATGTATTACGCCTCCGTGCTGGGGGTGAATCTGGGCATGTTCTACAAGCGCCGCGATTATTCCCAGGTGGTAAACGGCCGCAACCCCATCGTTGCCCACGAATACCTGGGTGAAAGCGTAGAGGGCAAGGACGTGTTTGTGGCGGACGATATCATCTCCTCCGGCGAAAGCATGCTGGACATTGCCTACGCGCTGAAAAAGCAGGGCGCAAAGCGCATTTTTGCCAACGCCACCTACGCCATTTTCACAAACGGCCTGGATTCCTTCGACAAAGCCTATGCCGACGGCATGATCGCGGGCGTGTTCGGCTCCAACCTTACCTACCGCACTCCGGAGCTGCTGAGCCGCCCCTGGTTCCACGAGGTGGACGTATCCAAGTATATCGCCTATTTCATCGCCGCGCTGAACCACGACCTTTCCGTCAGCGCCATCATCGATCCCCACGAAAAGATCAAGGCTCTGCTCGAACGCACCGGACAGGCCCGCTGAGCATTTTCCTTCGTTTTTACCGGAAGGCCCGCTGTTTTTACAGCGGGCCTCTTGTTTTCCGCCGTTTTTCGGCGCTCGACCAGCGGTCGGTTGTCAAAAGCGGGCTTTGGGGATACAATCAGGACAAAATAAAAACAGCACGGCAAAGCCGCCGCGCAGGGAGGAATCGAATGGACGCCAGATATACGGGAGAGCAGATCGCGGCCGCGCGCCGCGCCAAAGGGCTGACGCAAAAGCAGCTTGCGGACGCCTTGGGGGTAACGGATAAGGCCGTCAGCAAATGGGAGCGCGGACTGAATTATCCGGATATTGTATTGTTCCAGCCCATCTCCGAGTTGCTTGGGCTTCCGCTTTTGCAGCTTTTCTGCAAGGACGGGCTTTCCGCCGAGCAGGCCGTGGCGGCGGCGGCGGCGCTTTCCGCACAGGAAAAGCAGGCCGTCAGGCGCGACATGAAATGGCACGCGGTATTCCGCCTGGCGGCCGCCCTGACGCTGTCCGCTGCGCTGGTCTATGTTTCCCGCGTGCTGGATCTGCACGGCATTTACGGCTGGCCGCAGGGGTGTACCATGGGAATGCTGCCTTTCACCGGCTGGCTTGCGGGCGACGCTGTTTTTACGCTTCGGCAGATAAAAAAGCTCTGACAGGGTGGAAGAACGCCAAAAGGCCCGGCGCTGTTGCGCCGGGCCTTTTGGTGAGCGCCGCACCGGATTATGTCTTTGCGCGCGATGCCAGCTCTTCATAAACTTCCTTTGTCTTTTCCTCTGTTTCGCCGTTGAATACAGTGGTCTCATCCGCTCCGTGCCGCACGACAACGGCGCAGCGCACACGGTTGTGGAGGTACAGCCGGTATGCGCCGAATTCATCATTGGTAAAGGTACCGCTGGATATTTTTCCGGTCCCGGTCCCCCAGGTACGGCTTCCCTTGTCAAAAACATCGCGCCATTCCACGCCGGTGATCTCCGTGTATGGGATAGACGCCCTGTCCCCGATCCCTCCGGAAAGCTCCAGCGCCGTTCCGGTGAGCTTTACACTCACACCGGAAAACACGACGACGGCCATGGCGAACACGATGGACGCAATGCCGATCACGCCGCCGATCACTCCGCCGGCCTTCTGTATCCGCGCCTCCCGTTTTTTCATGTTCTCCGCCACTGTTCCCGCCTCCTTACAGTTTCTGCAGGATACGCGCGCCGGAACCGCACAGCCAGTGCCAGCCCAACGCCGCGCCCGCCAGCAGCACCGCGGCCGCGGCCAGGCTGAACCACACGAAGCCCAGCAGCTTGCCGCCAACAGCCCACAGCAGTGCGCCAAGCCCCACGACCAGCATGCCGCCGAAAATGCCGATCATCGATGAGGCAGACTGCTTCACCACAATGGTGTCGTTTTCACAATCCAGACGCGGCAGCCACAGGTTGACGGCCAGCCCCGCCACGGGAATGAACAGCCCCATGCACACACACAGCGCCAGCAGCGCCAATGCGTCCGGCGCGGACAGGCCCAGCCCGAACCACAGCAGCAGCACGCTCAGCGCCGCGGGCACGTCGGACACCAGCACGTTCACCAGCGCCTTTGCGCCAAACAGCTCACGGGGCGGGACGGGCGCTTCCTTCAAAATCCACAGCGTACGGCCCTCCAGGCTGATGGAGACGCACGCGGTATTCACCGTCGCCTGCATCAGGCAGACAACGGCCGCCAGCATGGGAGCCACCGCCTGCGCGCCGCCCATCTGCGCAACAAGCAGCGCCGCCTGTCCCCGCACGAACAGCACGTATACCGAAAAGCCCAGCAGCATCACCGCGCCGATCCCGGTGTTCAGCAAATAGATGGTGGTGCCGAAATAGCGGCCGCACTCCTTTTTGAACAGCGCCGCGAACCGGCCGCCGGCTTTTACCTCACGCAGCCTGTAATCGCTGCGCGTCACGTGGCTGGCAAGGCTGGACAGGATTCGCTTGTACTGCGTGCTCATACCCCAGACAAGCACCAGGAAGGGCGCCAGGCTGATGAGCAGAAAGCCCAGCAGCGCGCCCCAGCTGCCCACAAGGCCGTCCAGCAGCAGGCCCAGCGGCAGCAGCCAGGTATGCAGCGTGCGCCGCACGCCCTCGATGTTTTGCAGCAGTGCCGCCGCCAACGCATTGATCTGCAGGCTCCCCACCAGCACCGCCCCCGTCAGCACGATGCTGAGCACCGTGCCCACCAGGGATTTGTGCTTCATACGGCCGGAAAAATAGGCGATCACCCAGCCCCCCAGCAATGCCAAAACGGAAGGCAGCAAAGGCAAAAACAATGCGGCGGCAAGCAGCCGCACACAGAAGCCCGCAGCCTGCCCCGCTCCCAGCCCCGCATACACCAGATAAGCCGCGCCTGTGGGCAGCATCCACAGCCCGCAGAACACAAGATTTTCCAGGTACAGCGCCAGGATCTTGCTCAGCATCACGGTAAAGGCCGGCACCGGCAGCGCCAGCACGATATCGCTGTCCTTGCCGCCGAACACAAGACCGCTGGCTGCGAATAATGTAAACATCAGCGACATCACGCAGGCCATCAGCGCCATCAAAGGCAGCACCATCTCCACGATGCCCACCTCCGCCAGCATGGAGGCCAGCAAAAAGCTGTACACGCCGGAAAGGTACAGCGCCAAAAAGGCCATCAGCAGCAGCGCGCCCAGGCCGCCCGCGGCCTTCTTTTTGCTGCTGCCCGCTCCGCTGCGAAACGAAAACGCCCGCAGCATCGCGCGGAAATTCAGCTTCAAAAGCACCCACAGTTTACGCATGTGCACCGCCCTCCTGCGCCAGCTCCAGGAACACCTGTTCCAGACTCTCATCTCCAACAACGGACGCCGTGGTGCCCATTTTCACCAGTCGGCCGCCTTTTATAATGGCAATGCGGTCGCACAGCTTTTCCGCTACCTCCAGTACGTGCGTGGAGAAAAACACCGCGCCGCCTGCCGCGCAGATCTCGCGCAGAAAGCCCTTGAGCACGAACGCGGCCTGCGGGTCCAGCCCGACAAAGGGTTCATCCAAAATCAGCAGCCGCGGCGCGCGGATAAGCGCCGAAATGACAGCCAGCTTCTGCTTCATGCCGTGGCTGTATCCGCCGATGGGGCTGCCCAGCGCGCCCGTCAGCTCAAAGGCATCCGCATACTTGCGGATACGCTCTTCGCGCACGTCCTTCGAGATACCGTAGATGTCCGCAATGAAAGCCAGATATTTGATGCCCGTCAAAAATTCGTACAGATCCGGATTGTCCGGCAAAAACGCCGTCACCTGCTTTGCCGCCACGGGTTCGTCCTTTACGGAATGCCCGTCGATGACGATCTCTCCCTCGGTAAAATCCAAAATGCCCGCCACGGCGCGCAGTGTTGTGGTCTTGCCTGCGCCGTTGTGGCCGATAAAGCCCATGATCTCGCCTGCATTGACGGTCAGCGACAAATTGTCAACAGCCTTTTTGCCGCCTGCATACGTTTTTGAAAAGTTGGTGATGGTCAGCATGATACCCTCCGTTCCGTCCGGCTGTGCGGACAAAAGGCGCGGCATTTTGCCGCGTCTCATTTAGATGAATTTCTAAATGTAGTATAACACAAAACCCGCACCTGTCAATAGGTGCTGCACGATAAAGACGCATTATAAATATGGGGATATACTGTTTTGGGAAGACGCAGGCAGCAGAGTTACCCGCACCGTTCTTCCGCTATACCGCAGCGGCAGTGTCAAACAGGTGATTCTCCATATTCAGTTCTTCATCGGGGAGCTTTCATCCCCTGATCGGAAAGCTGTCCTTTCCCCTCGCCTCCGCTACAAGCCTACATTTTCCCTCGGCGTTTTTCTATATTTTATTCCTGGCGCTCACACATACATTCGCAAATAACCAGAAGAAGGGGCCGTGGCCAACCGCATAGCTTTCTTCATGGCGCCGATGCCGTGGAACATGCGGGCCAGCCCGACAAACGGGTACGCGCCCGGCTCATACTTGCCAAAGCCAGGGGCAGGTCACATAGGCAGCGGCCGGGCAGGGGCTGGACAAGTTCATCCTGTCCCGCCCCTGCCCGGCCGCTCTCCGACTCACCCAATCAAGAAACCTGGAATGAAATTTCATGTGGCATCTGTGTCTCAATTTACAAAGGCAGGCCAAACGGGGCCTGCCTTTGTAAATTGTTGAAATGGCGCGCTGTCAACCCAGCTGAATCCCCAGCTCGGAGGGCAATGCCCGGTTTTCCGCACAGTGAACCAGCATCTGCTCCAGATTTTTAACACAATAGAAATCATCCGTATCCGTATGCACCGGCTGCACCAGCTCGGAACGCACCGGAGTGATAGGGTTTTGCTGCACCAGACGTACCGCGTGGATATGCGGCAAATCCGCTTCCACACCGCAAAGTGGCGGGTCACCGCTGTCAACCGCCTGAATCGCATCCATCAGCTTCTGCATATCGGCGCCTGGGTCCACATCGCTGTAATCAAAGGCGCTTCCATCCGCCATCACTCCGCGAAATACCGGCTTTTCCCGGGTGTAAGTGATGGTGGCGTTTTCAAATTCCAACACGCCCACCGGCCCCCAAAACTCTGTGCGGATCGGGTGCGCCGTATAGTACAGGAGCGGCAGCCCCTGTGCCGTTTGAAACCGCAGCGCGGCAATGTCATAGTTTTCAATCGTGGGATTCGCGCGGTACAGCTCCGCCTGCACGCTCTCGATGTCACAGGCTGTACGCATTGTCGGTCCCAGCAGAAAGGTCAGCATCTGAAAATGATGGGCACACGCGTTTGTAAAGGGACTGTCGAATACTTCCCGCCCCTGGCAGGTGATCCGCCCGGCCCAATTGTTGCGTGCATAGTAAGCGGCGCCGCGGCGGAAGCCATGGTAGACGGCGATGTGCTTTGCCTTGCCGAAACGCCCAAGCAAAATATCACGCTTGAGCGCCTGTACGTCCCTGCGGTAATTGAGCTGATAGCCGATGCAAAGGAATTTTCCCGTCTTTTTACTGGCTTCCTGCATGGCGGCGGCTTCCTTTACGGTCAGGCAGAGCGGCTTCTCGCACAAAACGTTCACGCCATGCTCCAGGCAGGAAAGTACCATATCGGTATGGAAATGCACCGGCGATACGAGCACCGCCAAATCGGCGCTGTCTTTGGCAAAAAATGCGTCCAGAGTAGGATAAACAGGGATCTGCCGCTGCCGTATCTGCGGCACGCGCTCTGCAAGATTGGGATCAATATCACAAATGGCCGTAAGCTCCGCCCCCATATCCTGAGACGTCAGAGCTTCTACATACAGCCTGCCGTATCCGCCCGCCCCTACAAGCACAACGCGCGGCCTTGTTTTTGACATAGCAATCTTCTCCTTCTTTCCAATTGGTTATTCCCGCAGCTTTATGCGGTAGGTGCTCACTTCAAAGGGCCGGACGTGCAGCTCGGCCTTCAAGGCTGCGGCCCTGCCGACAGGCGTTTCCAGCAGGTCGCAGGGTATCAGCGTCTCCACCGGCAGATCGGAGCGGATGTGGAAATACGTATCAGCCTTCTTGCTTTCGTACAGGCGCAGGATCAAATCTCCGCTTTCATCATCCGCCCGCTTCACCGTGTCGATGACAACGTTCGCCGCGTCGGTGGAAAAGGCAGAAAAGGCCTGCAGGCTTCCCGCTTCAAGCCAGACGGGGTCGTTGAAGGCCGCCGCCTGCTGTACAACAGGCGCCTGTGCAAAGCTCTCGCTCCAAGCCGTAAACCCGTAGCGGAAGCGATGCTCTCCCTGGTCACTGGCCATCTCCGGAGAGGCCGCAGCCCGCAGCAGCGTCAGCTCAATGCTGTTCTGCTCTACTCCGACACCGTATTTGCAGTCGTTCAAAACCGCACATCCATGGCTGTTATCGCACAGGGCCGTGTAACGGTGGTTGCATACCTCAAACCGCTGCTGGTCATAGCCGCGGCTGCGATGCGTCGGACGTTCCACATAGCCGAACTGAATCTCATGGATCGCATTTTCAGCCCGCACGTCTACCGGGAATTCCACCTTCAGCAGACGGTGAAGCTCCCGCCATTGAATCGTGGTGTCGAACTCCGCCACCGGACTTCCTGTACGCAGGGTGATGACCTGCGTAACCGCCGAGCGGCCAATGCTCCCGGTCCAGCGAACTGAGACGGAAAAGCCTTCCTCTTTCAGCAGTTCAAGCGTGTCGGCCCGTGCGGTGCAGGCCTCTTGTTCGCGGTAGTTGCTGTCAATGTCCCATGCGTCGAAGATGCGGGGTACGTCCTTGTACATCCGCAGGACGTTCATCGGACGGCCCGCCGCCATCTCACGCCCATCCAGCGTATAGGAGATCACATGTCCCTGCCGGTCCACCTGCATCGCCACGCGTTCGTTCTGCAGAAGGACGCCAGTCTCCAACTGCTTTGCAAACGCCCTGGGCTGGCTTTGGCCGCCCCCTGCGGGCAGCAACGTCACCGCCCCCAGAGCGGGCAGCGTTACCAACGCCTGCGTGCCGCACACTGCAACCGGCTCACCCTCGGCAGTCTGCGCACCGTGCGCGAAAGCCCGGGGCAGAGCAACGAGTTCCTCGCGCGCAAAGCTCAAGCCGTTGAAGACCGTTACGGCATCGTCCTGTTTCACAGGGCGGAGCAAGGCCCGGCGGGCGTCGGTGCACAGCGTCTGCGCGTCCCGCTGTAACGCTTCAAGCGCCTGGTTCGCTTCATTATATACCCTGGCAATGGAAGACCCCGGCAGAATGTCGTGAAACTGGTTGAGCAGCAGCGTTTTCCATAGCCTCCGCGCCTGTTCGGCATCATATGGGTGGCCGTGCCGCGCCGCCAATGCACCCCACAATTCCATGTGGTGAAGCGCGCGCTCACTGAGGCGATTGTTTTTCTTCACAGAAGCCTGTGTGGTGTATGTACCGCGGTGAGCGTTGAAGTACAGCTCTCCATCCCAGGTGTTTTGAGGCCCGCCCTTGGCCTGCAGGGCCTCAAAGAATTCCAGCGGGGAACACATCTCTACCTTGGGCATCCCTTCAAGGTCGCGTTCCCGCAGGGCATACTCAATGTGGTCCCGGCACGGGCCGCCGCCGCCGTCTCCGTAACCGAAGGGGATCAGGAAATCTTCCAGATGCCGCTTTTGCACCCGCTTTTTCCAAACGCCGCATAATTCCTTCGGATCGGTCCGGTAGGTGTAATTGGTAGGCAGAAAGGACACGACCTGGCTGCCGTCCATGCCCTTCCAATTGAAGTAATGATAGGGAAACGGGTCGCCTTCGTTATAGCTCCAGAAAATTTTCTGGGTAACCAGATACCGAACGCCGCAGCCTGCCAAAAGCTGCGGCAGAACCGCGGAGTAGCCGAACGTGTCCGGCAGCCACAGGACCTGGCTGTCAATACCCAGCTCATCGCGGTAGAAGCGCTTGCCAAACACCAGCTGCCGCACCAGCGCCTCGCCGGAAGGGATGTTGGTATCCGGTTCCACATACATGGCGCCCTCCGCGATCCAGCGGCCGGACCGGACGGCGCTGCGGATGCGTTCATACAGCTCGGGGTAATGCTCCCGGCACATCTCGTAGGCGGCCGGCTGGCTTTGGATATAGCGGTATTCCGGATATTGTTCCAAAAGACGCAGCTGGGCGGCAAATGTACGCGCCGTCTTTCGGTGAGTCTCTTGCATAGGCCACAGCCAAGCCAGATCCAGATGAGAATTGCCCACTGCCGCCATCAATGGTGCCGTGGAACCATTGTGGCATTCCAGCAGAGGCCGCAGCGAGGCACGGGCTTGGCGGTAACACTCGTCCCGCGTTTCAGCCGGTTGTTCAAAATCGACGATGCGCGTATACCGCTCCAGGCCGTCGGCGATCTGTGAAGCCCGCAGCGAATCTTCCGGCAGCTCATCCATCAGCATGGACAGAGTGGAAACATCCATCCAGAGCTGGTAAGCATTTTCGTTCCAGATGCCAAAGGTATTGCGTCCCATCCGGCTGCGGCAGCCTTCCGCCGCAGGGTCCTGCAAAGTTCCGGGAAGCACCGGTCCTGTGCTGCAGCCTCCCACATCCGGAAAATAATGCCCCGCGTACACCTCAAACAGAAGTGAAAAACGCTCCCCCGGTTGGGCACAATGGGTCAAAATATTGTCACAGATATAATGGTGCGGTACACTGACCCATTCGGCCCGGCGGGTGCCAAACGCTTTTCCGTTCACAAAGAGCGTGGCCTCGCCTCCAAGGTCCAGCTCCATGGCAACCGTTTTGTTGGCTGCCGCTTCCGGCAAGGTGATATCGGCGCGGCACCACATATACTCCCAAGTGTGCCCCCAGGCCGTTCCTTCCTCCATCGGGCAAAACGGTCCCTGCGCGGCCTGGCCGGGCGTAAGATGCCGCATGGTGGTAAAACCGTCAAATTGGATGCTTTCAAGCGGACGGTAAAAATCGCTGGCCAAGACACGCTGCCAATGAGCCAGCCGATCCCTGTATTCGGAATGAAGCAAAGACATGGCGTATTCCCCCTTAAGACATGTGTGATACGGAAAGGCCTTCCGACACTGGAAAGCGGATTTCTGATATGATACAATTTAGCATAGGTTCCATAAAACCTCTCCGGGCATAGCATACAGGAGATTATGGGGACACACAATTCACAAATTCGTAAATTGTTGACAAAATTTCGACTTTGTCTTTCGGAGGCATGCTTTTTGGGCAGCAGGATGCGAAAAGGCTCGAAAAAATGAACAGAAAACCGAAAATCTGAATTGACATTGATATGCCGCTTATTTATCCTAATATAAAAAGGAAGAAGTTTATGCAAAAATTGATTCGGTTCTGGCAGAATCTGCGCTTACGCGCAAAGTTTTTGCTGATTCTGCTGGTTGGCATTGTGCCGGTCGGCATTGTCGCCATCGTGACCCTCTATATCCCGCTTCGAGCCTACGACAGACAGCTCTACAAAAGCAGCGCTCAGATGATTTCCCTGTTCGCAGAGCAGATTCAGGACGAACTGATGAACTTTGAGGATATCAGCTACCGCATCCTGACAGATACAGCCCTTCAGGAAAACCTGTCCATCATGAAGGAGGCAGCCCCCGGCACACTGACGTGGATCAACGCTCAGACAAAGGTCGCAAACCGGGTAGCCTATTACAGCCTGTGGTTTTCGAACGCCGTCAGCTTTCAGCTAAAAACCAGCAGGGGCAATTCTTACAATCACTTTTTTGAAGTATCTGCGGGCAGCGACGAATTGACAGAAGAACGGATCACCGCCGCTGTCAACCATCGGGGGCGTTTTGTCTGGCTTACGGAAGAGGGGGCGCAAACCCGTCTGTTTCTTGTACGGGAGATTCGTGAAATGCAGGATATGGACCTGGACACCCTGGGCTGCCTGCTGATCGAAGTGGATTTCCCCGCACTGGTGGAGCAATACAACCACAGCATGGCACAGATGGGAGTGATGCCGCGGTGCGCTGTTTATAACGACGGGCTTTGTCTGTACGCCAGCGACGCGGCCATCCAGACTCTCGGTGTGGGCGAAGACGGCTACACCTATATGAAGCTGGACGGCCAACCGATGCTCTGTGTCCGTTACACGTCCAGCAATGGAATGAAGTATGTGACATTAGTAGATTACAGCGGCATCCGGGCCACCACACTGGTAGCGGTCAGCGTTACCATCCTTTGCATTCTTGCCGCAGTACTTTTAACATTGGCCGTCAGCACCGGGTTGATCGATAACATTCTGAACGATCTGCAGCTCCTTTTGCAGAAATTTGACGCCTTTGCCATCAGCGGAGAGCCAATCACCACCCATAACAGCCCATATCAGGGGCGGCTGGACGAGATTGGCGATCTGCACCGCGGTTTTGATTGGATGACCCGCGTATGGACTCGAGTCAACCATGAAAAAGAAGAACAGCGTCATCTTTTGCAGGAAAAGCAGATCCAACAGCTGCGTGCCCAAATCCGGCCGCATTTTTTATATAACACTTTGGAATCCATCTACTGCCTGGCCCAGAATCTGGAGGACCAGCGCATCGCAGTGATGACCAACGCTTTGGGCAAGCTGCTGCGTTCCTCCCTGAATGACAAGCGGGATGTAATTACCGTATCCGAGGACTTACAGGTCACGCGCGATTACCTGAGTATCCAGCAAATCCGCTATGGCGAACGGCTGCAGGTGGAGTATGATTTTCCGCAGGATATCCTAACCTGCCGGATTCCGGCCATGACCATCCAGCCGCTGGTGGAAAACGCCATTCACCATGCTGCCGAAAAAATGCTGGACGTCTGCGTCATTCGTGTCAGCGGTGCTGCAACGGCGGATGGTGTGGATATTATCGTGCAGGACAACGGCCCTGGTACAGACGAAGACATTCTTAACAAACTGGAAAGCGGCGAGGTGCAGCCGGAGGGGCTGGGCATTGGAATGCGCAACATCCACAAGCGCGTACAGCACGCCTTTTCCGAGCAGTATGGGCTGCGTGTCTGCAGTGAGGAGGGCCAAACACAAATTATCGTTCATTTGCCGGATACCCGGCCCGAGCCGCATAACAAAGCATGAAATAGAGAAATGAGGATACCGTGTATAAACTGCTATTGGTAGATGACGAGCCTATCATCCGTGAAGGGCTGGAACGGATTATTGATTGGGAAAAGCTGGATCTTAAGCTGACGGCCTCCTGTCCCAATGCAATTGCAGCACTGGACAGCATGACCGACGATATGCCGGATATTCTTCTGACCGATATCCGGCTGCCGGGCATGACCGGGCTGGAATTGGTTCAGCGGGCGGTGACGCTGCACCCCATGCTTCAAACGCTGATCCTCTCTGGCCATGATACCTTTCAGTATGCACAGCAGGCGCTGAAATACGGCGTTATCGAATATCTGCTTAAACCCTGCTCTCAGAAAGAGATGGAGGAAGCGTTGCTGCGCGCCTGCCAAGCCGTCGACCGGCAGCGGAAAAAGGTGCTTTATCTGTATGAAGAGCGGCGTCAGCGCATCAAATCGCTGGTAGACAGCTTCAATGCCTTGCGGGAGAGCGAGGCGGATGCTGAACAGCTGGAAAAGCAGGTCGGAGAGCTTGTCAAAACAGTGGAGGATCCCAGCCTGCTGCAGGAAACGCTGGTTGCCGTAGTGATCGGCTGCATGGGCGCGGGCCAGGCTGAATGGGGCATGAACATTATTACCGACGCCCTGCATGACCGAAGGTCTCTGGAGGAACTCATCAGCCGTACTTTGCTGCGGCTGCGCAGGGAAGGGAGCGCCGCTCGCAGCAACGATTTCGTGCAACAGATAATCTCCTATACGAGTGTCCATTATGCCGACGAGTCGCTTTCCTTACAATATCTGGCGGACAAAGTCGTGTATATGAACGCGGACTACATCGGCCGTGAATTTACCCGTGCCATGGGGCAGAAGTTCAGCAGCTATTTGTTGGGCATACGCATGGAGCATGCCAAATCGCTGATGCGCGCAGATCGCTCGCTTCACAGCTATGAGATTGCTGAGAAAGTTGGTTTGGGCGATAACCCCCACTATTTCAGCCAGCTGTTCCGTAAATATACCGGTACAACGCCTAAAGACTACCGCCGTTTTCTGGATGAACAGCCGGGCAGGCCGGAGTAAGGGGTAACCGCGCCTTTCCCAAAAAGCATATCAGGATCCGTTCAGGCGGGGCCAAAGTATGGCGCGCTCTTTCTTTGGCCTTTTGGGGGCGCCGGGCAAAAAGGCAAGACAAAAACCCGAAAAAACGTACAAAAAAATCAGAAATATGAATTAAGTTTTAGGGAAATCACCGCTATAATATGGATATCGCGAATAGAGATGAGCCAAACGCATCTTCCGCGAGCGGGCTGTGTTTCCGCTCATCCCTATATCACAAATCATACGGAGGTGCTCTCTAAAGTGAAGAAGAAAATAATCGCTACCCTGTGCGCCGCGTTGATGCTTTCCGGCGTCATTACCGGCTGCAGCGGTTCTGCCTCCAGCGGCTCACAGGCCGCTGCCAGTACCGGCACCAGCGCCAACACCGCATCCGGCGCCGAAGGCAAGACCACCCTGAACGTTCTGTGGTGGGGTTCTCAGACGCGCCATGAAATGACGACTGAGATGCTGGAAAAATTTGAGGAGCTGAATCCCGACATCGACGTGGTCATGGACTACTCCGACTGGGACGGCTACTGGACCAAGCTTCCCGCTCAGGTTGCAGGCGGTCAGACGCCCGACGTGTTCCAGATGGACTACGCCAAGCTGGCGGAATATGTAGAAAACGGCGTTACCGCCGATTTGAGCAGCTATATTGCCGACGGCAGCCTGGATATGAGCAACGTAGAGCAGAATATTCTGGACTCCGGCACAATAGACGGCAAAGTTTACGCAATATCCACGGGTACGAACGCGCCCGCTTTGCTCTATCGCCAGGACATTCTGGATGAATTGGGACTGAGCCTGCCGATGAATCCCACGATGTCCGAGTATGCTGAGGTATCCAAAGCAGTTTACGAGGCCACCGGCCTGCGGGATACCTTTATAACGGACAGCTCCGCTGTAATTTTCCGTCAGCATCTGCGTAACTATGGCCTGAACCTCTACAATGAGGATGCTACTGCTCTTGGTTTCGATGACCCGAAATATCTGGTGAATATGTGGAATCTGGCTTTGCAGGCGCAGGAGGAAGGTTGGGGGCTTTTGCCTGGTGAGGCAACCGCTACTACCGCATTTGATTCCATGGTTACGGATGCATGGTCTCGTCTCCAGAACTCCAACGAATTACAGGCTTACCGCGAAGCCACAGGTAAGGACATACGTATGGTCATGATTCCAAGTCTTGACGATGCTACTACACCTGCTTCATTCCTCAAACCTGCTATGTTCTGGTGCGTTAGCGCCGACAGCGACGTGAAAGATGCCGCGGTCCGCTTTATCAACTTCTTTACCAATAGCCCCGAATGTTATGACATAGTTGGCATCGAGCGTGCGGTCCCCATCTCCTCCAAGATGCGCGAATATGTCGCTCCGTCTCTGGACGAAGTCAGCCAGGAAGTTGTCGAATATGTTGACTATGTCAGCCAGCCCGAGATGTCTTCCCCCTTGATGAATCCAGATCCGCCGGAACACACCAAAGTTTCTGAGCTGTTGGATCAGTATTCTGAGCAGGTCCGCTACGGCGAGATCACCGATCTGGAAACGGCTGCCCAGCAGTTCATGGATGAAGCAAACGCGATTCTGGCTGCGGAATAAACGGCCTTTACAAGGCCAAAGGCGTCTGAGCCGCATCATCCGGGTCCGGCGTTCTCCATAAGGCCGGACCGGTATACAAAGATACGATGCTCTATCGCGCCGAAGGGAGCTCCTTCGGCGCGTTTCTTAAAGTCTCCCCAAAATCTGTGAAAGGAGCCGTTGTCATGACGAAAAACACCGGTCTCAAACACAAATGCGGCACTTTGCTGGATCGGGACAATGTGGCGGGGTACGTGTTTATCCTTCCTTTTATCATCGGTCTCGTCGTATTTACCGCCATTCCGTTCTTTACCTCGCTGTATCTGGCATTTACGAAGTACAACGTCTTGTCCGACCCCAAATGGGTGGGACTTGCAAACTTCAAAGAGATGTTTTTTGAGGACGAGCTGTTCTGGACCTCTTTTAAGGTAACCTTCAAGTTTGCCCTCATCCAAGTACCTGTCAAACTGACGGTTGCCCTGCTTGTAGCCATGGTCCTGGCCCGTGCGACCCGCGTGACCAGTTTCTACCGCGCGGCGTTCTATATCCCCTCGCTGATGGGCGGCAGCGTTGCCATCGCTCTGCTGTGGAAGCAGCTGTTTTCACCCAAGGGCGTCATCAATCAAATTTTGGGCTTCTTCGGCCTTCCGGATGATACGGCATGGCTTGGCAATCCCAAAACCGCGCTGGGAACGCTCATTGCGCTGGGCGTCTGGCAGTTCGGTTCTTCGATGCTGATTTTTCTGGCGGCCATTAAAAACATCCCGTCAAGCTATTATGAAGCCGCCATCGTGGACGGCGCCGGCCCTGTGCGCCGATTCTTTTCCATTACGCTTCCTCTGCTGACCCCCATTATCTTCTTCAACCTCATCAACCAGGTGATCGGCGCTTTCCAGGCGTTCAACTCCAGCTACCTGATCACCAAGGGCAAACCGCTGAACACCACGCTGTATTATGGAGTTCATCTGTACAACAAAGCCTTTAATCAGTTCGAGATGGGCTACGGAAGCGCCATGGCTTGGTTCATGCTGCTGATCATCGCTTTCTTTACGGCTCTGATTTTCCGCTCCTCCAGCGCCTGGGTTTATTATGAATCGGAAGGAAGGTAAAACAGAGATGATCAAATCTATCACACATAGCTTTTCCGCACAGCGCAAGCTCGGCACCTTTTTTTACCACGCTCTGATGATCGTCGTCAGCTTCCTGATGCTGTACCCGGTTCTGTGGCTGGTAGCCTCTTCTTTTAAACCCAACGGTGACATTTTTTCCACCGCTACGTCATTGTTCCCCGAAAACTTTACACTGGAGCATTATATCAACGGCTGGAAAGGCTTCGGAGGTTATACGTTCACAACTTTTTTCTCAAATTCACTTTTGGTAGCGCTTCTGTCTGCCGTGGGCATGATGGCCTCCTCCGCGCTTGTCGCTT
Organism: Ruthenibacterium lactatiformans; assembly: GCF_000949455.1. Classification (GTDB taxonomy): domain Bacteria; phylum Bacillota; class Clostridia; order Oscillospirales; family Ruminococcaceae; genus Ruthenibacterium; species Ruthenibacterium lactatiformans. Next base: position 27,065 of record NZ_JXXK01000005.1, read on the forward strand.
TCGGCCTTGCGCGTATCAAATTCAAGGGCCGCAATATCTGGTTCGTGCTGATGGTCGTCACCATGATGCTGCCCGGCCAGGTTATGATGATCCCGCGCTTTGTGCTGTTCAACAGCATGGGCTGGGTGGGTACCTATCTTCCCATGATCGTTCCCTCCTTCTTTGCCAGCGGGTTCAATATCTTCCTCATCATGCAGTTCATTCGCGGCATTCCCCGTGATATGGACGAAGCGGCCAAAATCGACGGATGCAGCTGGTACGGTGTATTTTTCCGTATCATTGTCCCCATGATCGTGCCTTCGCTGGTAACGGTTGCCGTGCTGACCTTCATGTCCAGCTGGGAGGATTTCATGGGCGCTCTGCTTTACCTGAACAAACCGGAAACCTACACCGTCGCATATGCGCTGAAGATGTTCAACGACAGCTCCATGTCGGATTACGGCGCTACCTTTGCCATGTCCGCAGCATCGCTGGTGCCGATACTGGTCCTCTTCTTCTTCTTCCAGAAAAATCTGGTGGAAGGCATCTCCATCCAAGGCCTGAAAGGCTGATTCTCATCAACGATAGACAAGGAGGCACATTTTATGCCTTGTATTGACCGGCTCCCTGCAATCCCTCTGCTGGCGTCCGACCCATACCTTTCCATTTGGATGCCCGCAGACACCATGACCCAAACAGACGCCTGCCACTGGAGCGGCCCCGCAAAGCCGATTCGCGGCGTGCTGACCGTAGACGGCGCGGCCTGCCGGTTTCTCGGTGCGGGCCCCGAGCCCGAGGCCGACCTGACTGAGTTAAAGGTGACAGCCACCCGTACCTGTTTTACCAGTGAATTTGCCGGCGTGCGGCTTGAGACCTGTTTTGCTTCGCCGGCTCTTCCGCAGGATCTGGATCTGCTCAGCATGCCCGTCACCCTGGTGACGCTGTCCGCAGTTTCTCTGGATGGCGCAGAGCATGACGTTCGTGTGAAACTGCATCTGTCCGACCGGCTGTGCTATGATGGAGATATCCGCCCCGCCATGTCCGGCGCGTCTTTTGTTCTCAACGGCAAAAGTACCGCCTGGTGCGGGCAGACTACCCAGAAGCCGCTGAGCCACTCCGCCGACCATTCGACCATCGACTGGGGCTATCTGTACCTGAGCGCCGACGGCGAGACCACGCTTGTGGGCGACGGCCTGCAGACCTGCTGTTCTCTCTCAGCGGGCGGCCCTGCCGCGCAGCTCATCATCGCCTACGATGACATCGCCTCTATCAACTATTTCGGCGATCTGTGCAAGCCCTGGTACCGCCGGGACGGCCGGCAGATCACCGATGCGATCCGTTGTGTGCAGGAACATTTTGACACGATCCTGAACGACTGCGCCCGGCTGGACGCGCGGCTGGCGGAGGATGCCCGCAGCGCGGCGGGCGAGGACTACGAGCGGCTCGTCAACGCTGCGTGGCGCCACACCTTTGCCGCCCACAAGCTGATTGCCACGCCGGCGGGCGAGATGGCGTTTCTCTCCAAGGAGAACGACTCCAACGGCTGCATCGGCACCGTGGATGTGAGCTATCCTTCCATCCCGATTTTTCTGAAGTATTGCCCGGAGCTGGTCAACGCTCTGTGCCGGCCCGTGTTGGAATTTGCCTCTATGCCGGTGTGGACCGAGGATTTTGCCCCCCACGATGTGGGCCGCTATCCTCTGGCCACCGGCCAGGTCTATGCCGCCCGCAGGCACGTCGGTCAGGGGGAGTGCTATCCGCCCTACTACCTCTATCCCGCCGGGACCGATGTGTGGGACGTCCGCTATCAGATGCCGGTGGAAGAATGCGGCAATATGCTCATCATGCTGGAGGCAGGCCGCGCCTTTGGCGCAGACCCCGCGCTGGCTAAGCAGTATCGCTCCCTGCTGGACACCTGGGTGCAGTACCTTGTAAAATACGGGGAGGACCCCGACGAACAGCTTTGCACCGATGACTTTGCCGGGCATCTGGCCCACAACGTGAACCTGGCCGCCAAGGCCATCATCGGCGTGGCCTGCTATGCCCGCCTGACCGGCGAGGAGTCCTATGCGAAACAGGCTAAGACCATGGCGGAGCATCTGCTGGAGAAAATCGGCGACAAGGGCAATACGCCTCTGACGCTGGACGGCCAGGGCTGGAGCATGAAATACAACCTGCTGTGGGATAAGGTGCTGGGTCTCGGCCTAATGCCGGAGAGTTTTTACGCGGCGGAGACTGCCAGCTACCTGCCCCGCATCAACACCTACGGTCTGCCGCTGGATTCCCGCGCCGATTATACCAAGTCGGACTGGATCTGCTGGACGGCCCGCATGGCGGACGACGCGGCCGTTCGCACCGCATTGATCGCGCCCATTGCGAAGGAACTGCGGGAAACCACATCCCGCGTCCCCTTCTCCGATTGGTACGACACCAAAACCGGACGCTATGTGGCCTTTATCGCCCGCAGCGTACAGGGCGGCATCTTTGCACTGATGCTGTGAAATCTATAAAAAGCAGCCGCCGCACAGAACAGCTGTTCTGTGCGGCGGCGTCTTAACCGTTTGAAGCCTTAAAGGCGGGGACCGAGAGGAAACAGCCCCCCCTTCCCCGCAAAATGCAAAGGAGATGCTATAAAATGGAACTGCATCTGCCCCCGAAGCCCACCCCCACAGTATTGCCGGGAGAATTTCGGTTTGCTGCGGCCGGATTGGCCCATGGACATATTTACGGCATGGTGAACGGCCTGCTGGACGCCGGAGCGGAGCTGGTGGGCGTGTGGGATGAGGACTTGAAGAAAGTTTCCGCATTCCAAAGTGCCTTTCCGCAGGCTCATGCTGCATCCTGTCTGGATGAGCTGCTGGATGCCCCCGACATTTCCCTGATCGTCAGCGCCGCGGTTCCCAGCGAACGTTGTCCGCTGGGGCTTCGCGTCATGGCGGCAGGCAAGGACTACTTTGTTGACAAAGCCCCCATGACCACGCCGGACCAGTTGGCCGCAGCCCGGCGTGCCGTGGTGGAAACCGGCCGGAAATATATGGTCTATTATTCCGAACGACTGCACAACGAGGCTGCAACGCTTGCCGATGAGCTGATTCGCCGGGGCGAGATTGGACGTGTTCTGCATATGGAGGGCTTTGGCCCCCACCGGCTGGGAAACGCCCGGCCGGATTGGTTCTACCAAAAGGCCTGTTGTGGAGGCATTCTTTGTGATATCGGAAGCCACCAATTGGAACAGTTCCTATATTTTACCGGAGCGGAAGATGCTGATATCACCTTTGCCCACAAAGCCAACTACGCCCATCCCGGCCACCCGGAGTTCGAAGATTTCGGCGAATGTACAGCTGCCGCCTCCAACGGCGCCACCGGCTACTTCCGGGTAGACTGGTTCACACCGGACGGTTTGCGCAATTGGGGAGATGGACGCACCTTCATCTTGGGCACTGACGGTTATATTGAGCTGCGCAAATATATTGATCTGGCCGCTGACAAAAAGCAGGAAAACATGGTTTATTGGGCCAACCGGAAGGGAGAATTTCGGTTTGATGCCACCGGACAGGTGGGGTTTCCCTTTTTCACCCGGTTGATCCGGGACTGTATCGACAGGACCGAGACTGCCATGACACAGAAGCATGCTTTCAAGGCCGCCGAACTTTGCCTAAAGGCACAGGCTCTGGCTGACGAAGAAATATAAGGCAATACCGCACAATTCTAAGTGTCGAATCGCGCCGGCAGATTTTTGTGACAGCTGCCGGAAAATCTGCAAGCGAGACGACCCTTAAGGCATCAGCCGTGAATTGTGCGGTGTTGCCATAATGCAAAAGCAAGGGCCGCCCTTCTAATTCCAGAAAGGCGGCCCGTTTTTTATTGCGGATATCCCTCTTGCCTCCGCGGACAGGGGACAGCTCACGAAGCCGAAAAAGAGCCGCATGCGGTTTCCCGTATTTTACTCGGTTTCAACAATCAGCTTTCCGTCCGGCGTGAAATGCGCGGGAGAGATAAATGCGATACGATCCCGGCCGGTTGCCCTGGTCCGTCCGTGATAGCAAATCATCAGGGTACCATCCGTAGTGCGGAACATACAGCTATGTCCGGTGCCCGTAACATGACGGCTCCGTTCCAGAATAGGGTTTTCTTCCGCTTTGGCATACGGGCCTAATGGGTGCGCTGAAGTAGCATAGCCCACTGCATAATCCGGCCCGGCAAAAAAATTGCCGGAATAGGTCATGTAATACCGGCCTTCATGCCTCATCAGATAAGAACCCTCATTCCAGCGCCGGCCGGTAGCCGCCGCGCTGCGTCCCTCCCATTCCTGCTCGGGGCGCAGCAGCAAAACAGGCTCTCCCTTCACACCGGAAAAATCCGGAGCCAGCTCAACACCATAGATCCAACTCTCCTCCAGGCCGTCGACCTTGTGCTCGTAGCAGCAGCGGGAGTAATACAAATAATATCGCCCATCTTCGGCGAATACGTTCGCGTCAATGATAGGGTAGCCGGGGGCAAAAATCGGATGGTCGGAAATATCCGTAAAGGGGCCGGACGGGGTGCTGGCCCGCGCCACGCCAATGCGGAAGTTTTCCAAAGCGCCGGTGGGGTTTACTTTCCAGTCAGCGCTGTAAAACAGATAGTATATGCCGTCAATCTCATAGCATTCCGGTGCCCAGAAGCATCCCACGCCCCAGCGGGAGGTTTCTTTGCCCAGAGCGGTGCCGCAACGCTCCCAGAGCTGCAGATCTTCGGAAGTGTAGATAGGAAAACCGCTGCCGTCCTCGCTCGTACAGTAGAGGTAATAGCGCCCATCCGCAGCGCACAGAATGAATGGGTCGGCGGCCGGGAACGGCAGTCGAATTGTTTTTTGCATATCGGATTCTCCTCGTTGCCCTAAAAAATCATTTCCAATGTTCCCATGCCCTCGGCGGCCCTGCCCATTATAACGCCGCTGCTGTCTTTCCGGCGGAAGATGGCTCACTGTTTGCTCTGCAGGCTCTGGCAGCATCTTCTGTCGATAAAAAACGGCTCTGTTTGTCGTCCCAAATAGGAGCGCTGGATATGGAATTCCATATCCGGAAAGATCATGAGCTATTTTTCTGATTTTGATTGTATCATGTAAAATACCGCAAAAACAATTCAAAAAACCTATATAGAAAAATTGTCTTTTTCATGCTTCGACTCGGCCTTATTCGAAAAGTGCCAACATACCCGATCTGTGGGGCCTTTTCCGCCATGCTTTGCTGATTTTCATAACCTATGTTCAATATTCCTGCGCCAAATCTTTGTTTTGCGCAAAACTCCCTTGCTGTTTCGCATGCCGTTAATTTTCCCTGGCTTAAACAGACTCTTGATTTCGAAAATAGCCGCAAATTGTTTTCAGGCCATTTGGGCCACTCTCCCGGCTGTGGCTGGCGCGATAAATTTTATTGCGGAGCAATAAAAAATTCAGAATGGGTTGCCCCCGGTTTATGAGAATCTATTCGGTACTCCCCAACATCTTTGGCGGCCAATCGGTCGATCAGTTTGGCCTGACAGCAACCGCTGTGTATCGGTTCCCTTCGTGTCCTGCAGCTGCACTTCCCCTCATTTTTCAAACGCAAAAATCCATTCGTCTCTTTGCCTGCAAGACAACAATGCAGACAGAGCGTTTGACGGTGCTTTCCTCTCCGGCTATTCCGTATCGGTTCGCTGCAACTTCGCTATAGCTCAAAAAACAGTCTTACCCGATTCCGCTTACAGATGCGGGCCGGATTTTGATAATTATTCAGCGTTTTTTCCGTTCCGCCCGCACACACTGAAATACCGCTTCGCACCGGGCAGGAAAAACAGACAGGCCAATAGTCCCAGCTGTGCTGCCTGCCCTGCCAGAAACAGCGCCGCATAGGCTGCCGGGCCTCCTCCGTAAGAAAAATATTCCAGCAGCGCGGGCACCGTCTGCACAGCCGACACCGTCATGGCGAGCATGGCAAGCCCCGCAAGCGCACGCATGCCGGAAAGAATAAATGCGGCTACCAGAACACTGACGGCGAGCCCCACCGCTCCGCTGATCCAAAAATCCGCGTTCTGCGGGCCTGCCAGCAGCGCCGCGGGCATCAGCAGCGCGCGCACCGCCAGCCACGCGCCCAGCAGTACAAGCGCCTGGCGTTTTGCCATTGCAAGCGCCGGGTCGCGGCGCGCCGGCCGCGGCAGGGCCGCGGCCTCCTCCCGTTCTGCATCAAAGGCCTGTCTGGGTTTCATTTTCTTTCGCTCCCCCCGGTATTTGCTTGCCGCACTTTACCGGCGCGGCCGCACAGGCCGCACCTTGCCCGTTATTGTCCCGGCTCGATCTCTCCCGCCTTCTGCAGCGTCCATTTTGCGACACCCGGGCCCACAAGCTCATAGATCAGCGTGCCGCACAGCACCACGGCGCGCACGACCTCGGCATATTGCGGTACGACCTGCTGCGCCACCACGGTAAGGCCAATGGCAACGCCCGCCTGCGGTATGAGCGCCGGGCCAAGCCAGCGGCGCACATTGTGGTCCGCCTTCATAACGGTGGCGCCAAACCATGCGCCCGCCATTTTTCCCATCACGCGCAGCACCACATAGATCACGCCCACAACGCCGATGGACGGCAATATCGCCAAATTCAGCCCCGCGCCGGAAAGCACAAAAAACATCATAAAAACAGGCGGCGTCACATGATCGCATAAGGACATGACCTCGCTCGAGTTTTTGCACAAATTGGCGAACACTGCCCCCATGGCCATGGTCGTCAGCAGCGCCGAGATATTCAGCGCGTTGGCCACAGCGCTCGTCACCAGCACAAAAGCGATGGCCAGCACCATGCGGTTTGACTGCACCTTAAAGAACCGAAGCATCACAGTGAACAGCACGCCCAGCAGCGCGCCGCCCAGCAGCGCCTCGGCAATCTCCAGCACGGGCTTCAAGATGCTCAGCACCAGCGAAACGTCCGCCGTGCTGGTCAGCGTCTGCGCCACGGCCACAGCAATGCCGAATGCAATGAGCGCCGTAGCGTCGTCGATGGCGACAACACTGAGCAGCGTTTCGGTAACGGGCCCTTTGGCCCTGTACTGCTTGATGACCATAATGGTGGCTGCAGGCGCGGTAGCCGCCGCAATAGCGCCCAACACCAATGAAAACGGCAGCGTCTGCCCGCTGAGAACCAGCCCCAGTGTCACGAACAAAACAGCCACAAAGCTCTCAAATATGGCAATGACGATAGGCGTCATGCCCACACGCTTGAAATAGCTGAGCTTGAACTCACTGCCGATGGAAAATGCGATAAAGCCCAGCGCCACGTCCGATACGAGCGAAAGCCCGGCCACCGCGTCCGCCGAAAGCAGGCCCAGCACTGACGGCCCTATGATGAGCCCGCCGATGAGATAGCCCGTCACGTCCGGCAGTTTGAAATAGCGAATAATCTTTGCGAAGATCAAGCCGCAGAACAGCAGGATCGCAAAGTTAAAAAGCGTACCCAATTCCATTGTCTCTCACACCATAACGTCCGCAGGGGCTGCCCTTACTGGATGCCTTTCACAAAATCCACCGGCAGCGTAAACGCGATGCCGCTGTTGGGGGTATTGAAGCTGCCCGCCACCTCTTCCACGGCGGCAACGGCACGCTCCACATCCTCGTCTTTCAACACCATAAATACCGTCCGGTTCTCCTCACGGTCCGGCTCCATCATGGCCCGCAGCGAACCCAGAAACGAACCGTCGCAGTATTTGTCCAACGTCATGGCCATACCCCGGCTGGAGAGCACGGTCGCTCCGCGCAGGCCTGCATGCTCCAGCTTATTCAGCGCAGGCTCCAGCTTTTCTACCCGGTTCAGCACAAAAATCAGCATTTTCATATTCCCGGTCTGACCCCTTCCGATTCTTTATCCCTGTTTCTATTTATCAGTATAGCACTCTGCCGCACAAAAAAAAGGGCTGCGGCGCGTACAGGCGCAAAAACAGCGCGCCGCAAGTCAAATTTTTGTATGCGGCGCGCCTGTTTTTTGATGCCGTGTCCTATTTGATATAAATGTGGCGCGGCAGGCCGTCCACATAAATAGGGGTAAGCTCCGCCTGAATGAGCGGCCGCATATATGCCAGAAATTCCTGTGTCACACCTACGCCGTCCGGTGTGATCCACTCGCCCGGAACCTTTTTTTCAAAATTCGCGATGGTATGGATATCGTGCAGCTCGGTGGTGCACTGGTACGGGTCGTTGGAAAGGCGGCGCAGGCCCACCATCTCGCCGCTGTGCCCCTCGAAAGCAGCCTTGGCCGCCGCGCCGCCCACCTGGAACGCCTCGGTGATGTCCACACGGCTGGCCATGTGGCTGCTGCACCGCTGCAGGGTGGAAAGCTCGATGGCGCGTGCCTTGCAGCCCAGCTCCCGCACGGCTTTGTTCGCCAGAAAGCGCGCCGCGCCCGTCAGCGTTTTGTGCCCGAACGCATCCACCGGGCCAAGCTCTTCCGTCAGCTCGCATACATAACGGCCGTCGTGTACGCGCACGCCCTCAGACACCGCGATGACCACGCCTGCCTTGGCGCGCTGCAGGACGTCCAGCCGCTCGATGAAATGGTCGATGTCAAAGGCCACCTCCGGCAGGCAGATCATATCCACGCCTTCGCAGTCCTCCGCTTTGGCCAATGCCGCCGCACCCGTCAGCCAGCCCGCATTACGCCCCATCACCTCAACAATCGTGACGTTGCGCGTGCCGTATACCAGGCTGTCGCGGGTGATCTCCTTCATAATAGCGCCGATGTACTTGGCCGCGGAGCCGTAGCCCGGCGTGTGGTCGGTGTTCATCAAGTCGTTGTCGATGGTCTTGGGCACGCCCATGAACTTGATGTCGCTGCCTGTCATGCAGGCATAGTCCGAAAGCTTGGAGATGGTGTCCATGCTGTCATTGCCGCCAATATAGAAAAAGTAGCCCACATCCAGCTTTTTCAAAATACCAAACAGCTTTTCATACAAAGCCGGGTCCTCTGCCGGGACGGGCAGCTTGTACCGGCACGAGCCCAGGTATGAGGCGGGCGTGCGCTTGAGGATCTCAATGTCCAGATTATCCCGCAGCGTGTCCGAAAGGTCCACCACCTGTTCTTCCAGCAGGCCCTTCACACCGTACCGCATGCCGTAAACATGCTGTGCACCGCGGCTTTTCGCCGCCTGGAACACACCCACCAAACTTGAATTGATAACCGCGGTGGGGCCGCCGCTCTGCCCGACGATCGCATTTCTACCCATTTTTTCCACTCCTTTGCATTCCGCGCCCGGCCGGCATTTTCCGGCAAAGCGCGCCCTTGTCGCGGACGCACGGCACGCCCGCCCTGTTTTTTTACGTGTTCCAGTATAGCATGTTTTTCTCCCTGCCGCGAGTGCGCACGCCAAAAAATACACGCTTGTTACAAATTTGATAACGATTTGACATCGTTCCGACGCAATATCTGCGGCTTGTACGCCGTATATAGAGTAGCAGAACCTGACACAGAAAGGAAGGGAACTCGATGAAAAAGACGTTGTTCAGTATTCTTTTTTCACTGGCGCTCGCCGCCTCTCTGGCGGGATGCGGAGGCGCGGCCAGCAGCACGGCCGCGGCCCGTGCTTCTTATTCCTCGATGGACAGCGCGCCCCAGGCATATGCCGCGGATGCAGGCGGAACCGCCGCCGAAGCGGCCGGGACCTCGGACCTGTCCGACGCCGTGCAGAACAGCGCGGATCTGCTGCCCCAGGACGGACGGAAGATCATCCTGAACGCCACGCTCTCCATCGAAGCGCTGGACTTCAACGCCACCTGTACGGCGCTGGCGCGGGCCGCCCAGTCCTGCGGCGGATATGTCTCCTCCACCAGCATCGATACGCCCGCTTACGAGGGTGCATACCGCACCGCATATTATCAGTTCCGCATCCCGGCAGAGCAATACAGCGTCTTTCTGGAGGGCGCCGGCAGCGCCGGCAACCTGGTGAGCAAGCAGGAATCCACCCAGGATGTGACCAGCGCTTATGTGGATGTGGAGGCCCGCCTGAAAAGCCTGAAGCTGCAGGAGGAGCGCCTGTACGCGATGATGGAGCAGGCCGGTGATCTGGAAACGCTGCTCGCCATCCAGAACCAGCTCACAGAAGTGCAGTACCAGATCGAGAGCTATACCGCCCAGCAGCGCACCTATGACGATCTGATCTCCTATTCTACCGTAGATGTAACGGTAGAGGAGGTAAAGCAGATCACCGAAAAAACCGAGACGTTCGGCGACCGCGTATCCGACGCCTTCCGCCGCAGCTGGCGCGACTTCGGCTACGGTGCACAGGACTTTGCCGTGGGCTTTGTCGCTGCGCTGCCCACGCTGCTGGTGTTGGCCGTACTGGCCGCAGTGGCCGTGACGGCCGCACGCGCGGCCGTCCGCCTTCATAAAAAAAGGCTGGCCGGCCGCCCGGCTCCTGCACCCCGCACGCCCGCCGACTATACGCCGCAGAACGGCAATGAGGCTGAAACAGGCAAAGACGCTCCGCCGTCCACACCGCCCAAATACAAATAAACGTACAAAAGTACACCGGGAGGGCAGTTCCATGAAACGCACGACATTCGCTGCAGCTTGTGTGCTTTGCCCTGCTTTGCTGCTGGCTGCATGCGCGCCGCAAGGCGCGGCTTCCGCCTCCGCATTCGGCGACAGGCCTCCCATGGACGAAAGCATTTCCGCCTCCAGCGCCGACGCTCTGCCTGCGGAAGACGGGTCGATCCTGCTGGCGGAGGGTGCCGTGACGCTGATGCTGTCCGCCGACAGCCTTCCGCCGCCTGGGGAAGCTTCTTCCGATGCGTCCGGCCTTGCGGAAAGAGACGGCTCTATCTCCTACACCATCACCAACACCAGCGGGCTGGAGCTGGGCGTCATACTCATTCCCCGCCTGGAACGCTGGACGGATGGCGGCTGGGAGGCTGTCCCCTGCGATGCCGTCTTCTGCGGAACAGCCGATCCGCTCGAAACAGAACGTTCCGGCCGCTTTCCGTTGGAGTGGTACCCGGCGCTTACTCCCGGCACATACCGCCTGGGTCTCCAGCTGGAGGATTATGGCCGGGGCTGCCTGCCGGAGGACGCTTGGGTGACCGCCTGCTTCACCCTCACGGAAAATACTGTCGAGCCTTCGCAGATGTGCGCATATCCACGGGCTTCGGGGGAATCCTAACTGTGGAGGCGAAATATTGCTATGAGTATATTAAGCAGTTTATATCACGGAGAAGTCCACAACAAACCCAACGATGTGCACAACACTCCCGAAAAAAGCACGGGGCATACGGACGGCAGCGCTGTGCTGCCCGCTCACGCCCAACAGCGCATGCAAGCGCTGCGGGACGGCAACCTTCGTCCGCCGCTGTACTACACGCAGCAGGAGCAGACGCCCTGCGCCAACGGCGTGTGGGAATCTCCGCACACGGTGGCCAGCAAGCTGGAAAGCAAGGAAGAATTCCCCCAGGGATAATGCAAAAAGTCTCCGTTTGTAGTCCTCTCCGTAAAGAAGTAATCAACCCACATCTGCAGAGATGACGAGCATCGGATTTTGTCCCTAAAAATTCACAGAAAAGCACCATCTAAAGTAAATTCTTTAGATGGTGCTTTTTGCGCCCGCGCAAGGAGGACAGTTATAAACTGAAATACACTTTTTATATCTGATTTATGATAAAATCTACATTTTCTTCAACGGGTTTTGTTCCGTCAATTCTTAGGATAGAACAACTTAATAGCTGTATCCATTCTTCAACCGTACTCTCTGGTCTGGATGTAACAAACTCAAAAAACTTTTCTTCCTGTTCATGCAAATCTCCACCTGGCAGCATTCTATTGCCAAACTTCTGAAAAGAGCGCTTTTTAACCCGTTGCACCCGAATGTCCTTTGGAGTATCAATCAATACAGCATACTGAAAAAAGGGATAAATCGCTTCTCCATAATCTCCTTTTACAGCAGCAAAAACAAAATTTTCATGTACCTTAATCGCATGGAAAAGCATTTTTTCAGTCTCCTCATGCGTGCGTGGAGAAGCATAGATATAATTTGGGTCTGTCTTAGGGAAAAACAGATCTTCATTATCTATAAAATAAAAATCCAATTTCTCAGCAAGCGCTTTTCCCAATGTACTCTTTCCAGCACCGTTTAAGCCACATATCACAATTCCTGTTCCCACAAAACTCACCGTTAACCCGATTTTCTGTTTCGCCCCAATTCTATGGCCCTTCATTTTCTGCCGTCGCTCCGTTTGGCTTACGGCCCGACGGCGTTATGCTTCGTCCCTGCACCAGGCGATAAGCGGGGCAAGCGCGGCCCTGTCTGTAAAGTCCACCGGCCTGTCATATGCGGCCAGCAGCCCTTTTTCTTCCGTACTGCGCTCGCTCTCCGGTTTTTTCAGCAGCATTTTTTTCAGCATTGCCATCATCGCCTTGTGTACAGGCCTCATATTCCGGTAATCCATCCCGCCGCGCAGGTGGAAAAAGCAGATATTCTCCAGCATTTCCGGCGTAAAGGCCCGGGCCGCATCCTGCATGATCTTTTTCACATTTTCCGGGTCGCTCGGGTCCGACAGCCCCACTGTAAACATTGCCAGACGTTTCCCCTGCAATGCACCATACAACTTTGCCATACGCGCAGCGCCGGCAATGCTCCCCGCATACAGGCCGCCGCCAAATATCACGCATTCATAGTTCTGCACAAGGCGCGCGTCCGCCTGCCTTTCCTCCGCAGCATCGGCATCCAGCGCCTGTGCCAGCCATTGAGCATACCGGCGTGTACTGCCATAATGGGAACGGTATACCACCAGCGTTTTCATTCCAACCCCTCCTCCACCGTTTGCATCTTCTCCAGGTTTTGCAGCATACGGGCCAGCACTCCGGCAGCCTGTTCAGCCTCGTCTGCACGGATGCCTGTATACAGCGCCCGCATGAATTCCTGCTGGCGTGCGCCGTATTTTTCCGGCAGCTCCGCGCACTTTGGGGTTCGGTGCACGCGGTTCTTGCGTGCGTCCCGCCCGTCCTGCGCCAGAGCCACATATCCCTTTTGCTGCAGCTTCAAAACCAGCTGCTTCACGTTTTGATGCGAACTTCCCACACCGCGCGCCAGCTCGCCCAGTGTTGGCGGAGCTGAAAAGTTCTCCAGCACCGCCAGCACAAACCACTGCTTTGTCGTGATCTCATCGTAAAACCGGTCCCCGGCGGCTTGCAGGCGGTTTCCCATTGCCAGCAGCGAGCCAAAAAGCACATAGGGTGCGGGATAATTTTTCAGCTCCATGCAAAGTCTCCTTCTGAATTTATATAATATATTACATTTTTATATAATATATTACACAAATAAAAAATTGTCAAGTTCCGCGCGATTTGTGCTATACTATGGACAGAGAGGTGATTTGTATGCCGTTCATTCTGACGGAAAACCGTATTGCATATGTGCAGGAGGGCCAGCTGCTGGCAGAGGCCACTTTTCCTGAATTCGCGCCGGGCGTTGTAAACATTGACCACACCTTCGTCGACGAAGCGCTGCGCGGGCAGGGTGTTGCCGCACAGATGATGGAACGCATCGCCCGCTCTTTGCGCGAAACGGGCCGCAAAGCCATCCCCACCTGCAGCTATGCAAAAAAATGGTTCGGCCAGCATCCGGAATATGCCGACGTGCTTCGCTGAACGCTCATACCCAAAACGCGCCTTCCCTGAAACGGACATCCGCTTTGGGGAAAGCGCGTTTTCTGTTTTATTTCTCCGGCAGCCGCTTCAGAGCGGCGCGAATATCCCGTTCCAGCAAAGAGGCCATGCTTTCGGAGTAACGGGAAAGGTCCGCGCACAGGAGCGCCTGTCTGGCTCGCGGAAAGCAGCCCGGGCAGGCTGCTGCAAACTGGGGCAGCCGTTGAACGCACCAGCGTGCAGCGGCCGCCTTTTCGTCTGTGATGTGGGCAAGATACCGCTCCAGCATCTCCATTACCTGCTCAGGGCCCGCCCACTGTGCGTTGCATGCCAGCAGGACCATGCCCCGCATGCGTACATAAGTGCGTTTATCGTCCAGCATTGCCGCAAAAGCATCCCAAAAGACACACACCGCGGCCGAAGCTTCACTTTCCGCCTCCAGCGTACACAGGGCTGCATATGCGGCGTCGTTGTTCTTCCCTGTCAGCTTTTTCACCTGCGCTGCAATTTGCTCATGCTCCATTCCGAAGCCTTCTCCTTTCTTTTTGCGGTCAATACAGGCATAAGATCCATTTTTCCCAAAAACGGCGCAGCGGCCCGCTCTCCTTCTCCCGTCGGGCCGCGCATTGGCCGGCATATTCGGTCAGCGCCCCAAGCTCCTCCGGTGTCAGCACATGATTGCTGAACTTTGCTTTTTCCGCCAGTTCCCTCAGACGCGCGGGCGGCGGCGCAGCGCCCCGGCACAGCCGTTCCAGATAGACCCACGTATCCAGCGCCGCCCGGCTGCGGGCAGGGCCCTGCATCCTGCGCGCCCTGCGCGCCAACACAAGGCGGCGGCGCAGCCATACGGCAGCCGCCAATGCGGGCAGCGCCAGCAGCCACAGCGCCTGCACCGGCAGCTGCCACGAATCCGCCCCCGCGGCCGCCGGCCCCGACGTGTCCGGCCGGGCCCCGCCCGGCTCCTCTTCGGAGCGTTCTGTTCCCGGCGCGCGGTCCGGGCCGTTCACCGCAGGGTCTGCTCCCTGTTCCTTTCGTCCTTCCGTTTCGGATGACGCAGTGTCGCGGGAGGCGGCATTGCTTTCCCCGTTCTCCGGCACGCCTTCACCGGAAAGCAATGCCTCCGGCAGCACACTGGTTTCGCGCGCAAAACCCGGCGTCGCTTCCAAAGGCAGCCAGCCGAAGCCGTCCAGATAATATTCCACCCATGCATGGGCGGCGCTGTCCGGCACATCGGCCCTACCGCCCTGTACAACAGCGACATAACCGCTCACATACCGTGCCGGGATATCCAGCGCGCGCAGCATAACCGCTGCTGCCGAGGCAAAATGCACGCAGTAACCCTGGCGGGACTGCGTCAGAAAATGCAGCACAAAGTCTTCATCCCGCGGCTGGACAGGCGTATCCAGACTGTACCGGGCCGCACTTCCGATGTATTGCGCCACCTGCCGGGCTGTCTCTGCCGTGCCGCCGTCGGTGCGGATGCCCGCCCTCGCCGCCAGCGCCTGCATTGCCTGCGCCGTATCCGCGGGCAGCGCGGTATATTCCCGATAGACGGCCTCTCTATAAAAGCGCTCCGGCTGTTCCAGCTCCGGCAGCAGCGGCAGTTCCAAATGGATCCGTTGTTCCGTCCATTCCTGCTCATCCGGCGGTACGCCCGCCAGCCAATATTCGCCGTAAAATTCCGTTATCCAGCTCTGCGTGTCCAAATCATGCGTCACACTGCCATCGGAAACATATGTCATCCCCGGCACAGCCAAAGGATAGTACGGCAGATAGCACAGATCCGTACCATCTCCGACGCTTGTCACCGTCATCTGCTCGCCTTCGCCGCCCAGCGCCCCCAGGTTCAGAGCAGGCAACTGCAGCGGGTGCGGCGCAGGCTCTGTGCCCTCCGCCGCAAGCTGCACCGCACCCAGGCTGCAATCCTTCCATGCACGGCCCGTATAATCACCGGCGGACGCGCCGCGCAGATAAAACACACCGTCAATTCCGCATTCCACCCGCAGCACTGTACGGCCTGTGTAAACACGGGGGCCTGCTGTCTCCAGCCGCAGTCCGCCGCCGGAGGATGCACGCCACGGCAATGCAGACGGCGTATTTCCCTGCACCAGAGCGATCACGTCCCGTTGCATCCTGCCCGCCCAGGACGGCCGGATAAAGTCTCTGTCCGGCAGAAAAATCTGCAGCCCCAGCAGCAGCGCCAGAGCGGGCGCCAACAGGCCCCAGGTAACACGGCCGGCCTGCGCCGGGCTGGAGCGCCGCAGCGCATGTGTCAGCAGCAGCAGCGTCCAAAACAACAGGCACATCAGCTGCGGAACGGGCGCGGCAGCCTGCGTTACTACCAGCGGCAGGCAAAACGGCGGCACTGTCAGCGCGGCCGAAAACAAAGCCGAACGCTGCCACAGCAGAGCCGCGCCCAGCAACCCCGCCAAAATCGCCGCATAAGCACAAAAAAATATTGTCAGGGAACGGTTTTCCAACGTCATTGGCACATCGGAAAACCACACGGGGATCGCCGGAAAATATGCATGGTACGCCTGTGTGATATTCTGTGCAGTCAAAACCGCACCGCGCAGGGCGTTTTCCCCTGCGGACGCCAGGAGCGCCGCTCCCAGCAGCAGCGCAGGAAGGCGCAGCAGGCGCGCCGCACGCAGCGGCAGCGCTAAAAACCATACAACAGCTGGAACCGCCGCACAGCTCAGCGCTACCGCTCCGCGCCCAACCGGCAGGTCAAAGCCTGTGACAACGGCAAATACCGTTCCTCCCACGCCCAGCCACAACAACAAAAGGCTGGAAAGCGCGCTCCACAACGGCGCTTTTCTTGGAGCGTTGTGCCGGCCTGTCCTGCGCCAAAAGGGCGTCCCGGCTTTTCCGACGCCGGCGTGCCCCGGGGCAAGGCGGGTATGCCGCCCCGCAGCAGAAAGCGAAATACCGGGCGTCTTTCGCCGTTTATCCCGCATCATCCGCCGCCTCCTTTTCCGCGCGCAGGGTATAGCTCCATTCCGCCTGCGGCGGCGCCCAACCCGGCGCCCAGCCGTCCGCACCGTCCGCCGGTTCAGCCAAAAGACGGTACAGCAGCGCATCCAACTGCCCGGCCTCATCCACCAGCGCCGTGTGCACCACGCCGTTCTCACCGGGCCACAACACAGTGTGAGACACTCCCTGCTGCGTCAGACGCGCGGACAACCAGCACAAATGCTCCAATACCCGGTCCAGCGCGTCAGGGCCGCCCCGCCTCTCCACCAGCAGAAGGGCGCGCGCCCGGCAGGGCACCAGCGCCTCCCGGACGATCATCTCTCCTGTTTTTGCCGTCAGCTTCCAGTGAACCGTGCGCATAGGGTCTCCCGGGCGGTAGGGCCGCAGCTCATGCTCCTCGGCATACGCGCCCACCCGGGGCTTCATCGGTCCGCCGGATACGGCCCCCGGCAGCGGCGGCTCCGGCGAAAGGGCAACGGGCCGCGGCCGCACGGTGACAATGACCGCGCCCGGCCTGCGCACAGGCAGGCGGAACAGGCCCAGATAATCATATACCCACGCACGCCGCACGCTGCACCGCAGTGCCGCGCAGTGCGCAGTGTCCAGCTCCCATTCCGCAGGAGCCTCCCCGCGCAAGTGAAGCCACCGCGCACAGTCCTGGCCCGGATGCGTCCGGTCCTCCACCGAAATACGTACTTCCATACGCGCGGCAGGCATCCATCCCAGCATATATACCTGTAAAACACAGGTTTTTTCCCGCTCTACCGCCGCGGGCGCGTGCAGCACGATACCCGCTGTCAGCATCGCCGGAAGGCTTACCACAAGGGAAAACAAAGGCAGGCAGACGGCCAGCATCAGAACATACCATGCCAATTGGCCGAAATAAAAGCAATAAAACAGCACGGCCCCGCCCAGCGCCAACCCATAGACCGCGCGCGCCGCCCACACCCTCATTTGAGCTGCGGCGCGCTTATACTGCGCATCAGATCGTCCAGCAGCGCGTCCACATCCCTTGTCTGCGGCGCGGGGATCAACCGGTGTGCCACCGTACAGTGAAAGATGCGCCGCACATCCGCAGGTGTGACATAATCCGCGCCCCGGGCAAGCGCCGCGGCCTTTGCCATAGCGGCCACAGCCAGTGTGGCGCGCGGGCTCGCCCCCTGTACCAGTTCCGGCAAGGTCCTTGTTCCCGCCACGAGCCGTACAATATAGTCCAGTACATCGTCGCTCACATAGATCTGGTCTGTCTGTGCGCGCAGCGCCGCCAGCCCGGCCTTGTCCAGAGCCTGCTGCACGCCATCCAGGGGATTGCCCTTCTGTTTCCGGCGCAGCATGCGCAGCTCATCCTGCGGTTCCGGGTATCCGAGGGACAACTTCACCATAAACCGGTCCATCTGGGAATCCGGCAAAAGCTGCGTCCCCGACGCTCCGGCGGGATTCTGTGTTGCAATAACGATAAAAGGGCGGGGCAGCGCATGCGTTACGCCGTCCACGGTCACTTGCCCCTCCTCCATGGCCTCCAACAGTGCGGCCTGTGTGCGGCTGGTCGCACGGTTCAGCTCATCGGCCAGGAACAGGTTGCACAGCACGGCGCCGGGCTGGTATTCCATTTTCCCCACAGCTTTGTTGTAAAGAGAGAAACCCGTCACATCTGAGGGCAGCACGTCCGGCGTGAACTGCATACGGTTATAGCGCAGGCCCAGCGCCTTGGAAAAAGCCAGCGCCATCGTTGTCTTACCTACGCCCGGCACATCCTCCAGCAAAATATGGCCGCCCGCAAGGATGGCCAGCACCGCACGCAGCAGCACCGCATCCTTACCCACCACAGCCTTTTTTACTTCGTCCATTACTTTGCCGA
Source organism: Ruthenibacterium lactatiformans (assembly GCF_000949455.1). Classification (GTDB taxonomy): domain Bacteria; phylum Bacillota; class Clostridia; order Oscillospirales; family Ruminococcaceae; genus Ruthenibacterium; species Ruthenibacterium lactatiformans. Next base: position 45,514 of record NZ_JXXK01000005.1, read on the forward strand.
TGCCCGCCATATCCGCACTTCCCCGCTCCCGATTTTCTACATTTTATCATAAAACGACAGCCCCCGCCACCGCAGGGGCCATTGCTACCTGTCCAAACATGTAAAAGTTTTCGCACCGCAGCGCGCAAAGGCCAAATATTGCAGGATGGTAAAGGCTGTATATCCGCTGTGCAGCAATATTTGAAAAATAACCGCAGGCTATTTTTCAGGCCATGCGGGCCGCCCCCGGCCCGCGGCCATCGGGATAAGCTTTTTTATTGCGGGGCAATAAAAAATGGCCTGCGGCCGCTCCGGCCCATATGGCCGTCAGGACGGGGCTTTTATTGCGCAGTCATAACCACCAGCTAAGCTGGTGGCTTGAGTAGGCTCTATAAGAGCCTATTACCGACAAGCGTCTTAAGACGCACTGAAATTTATTTCGCTTGCATAACTTGCCCCACAGCCCGTAAATGGGCGATTGCTGTTCTAACGGAAGCTTTCTATTATTGAAAGCTTTCTGTTAGCAGCTCGCTTCGCTCGATGCTTGAAGCTAAAGCTTTTTACGGGACACCTCCACCGGCAGAGCCGGTGGTTTCCGTAATCAATAAAAACATCCCCCGTGCCGATTTCCTGCACGGGGGATGTTTTAAACAGAACTTAAACCAGTTCGATGATCGCCATTTCGGCGGCGTCGCCGCGGCGCACACCAGTCTTGATGATACGGGTGTAACCGCCGTCGCGGTCGGCGTATTTCGGGCCGATCTCGTCGATGACCTTCTTTGCCACGCTCTCTTTCGTGATGAAGCCGTACACCTGACGCTTCGCATGCAGGTCTTCACGCTTGCCGAGGGTCACCATCTTCTCCGCCATCGCGCGCACTTCCTTTGCACGCGTCGCCGTGGTCTCGATCTTGCCTGTCTCAAACAGGAAAGTCACCATAGCGCGGAGCATCGCCTTGCGGTGGTCGCTGGTTCTGCCAAGTTTTCTTGTACCGGGCATCCCATTTCACTCCTTTGCAGTTTACTCGTCGTCTTTTGTAAGGGTAAAGCCGAGGGAATCCAGTTTCGCCATAACTTCCTCAAGGCTCTTGCGGCCGAGGTTGCGCACTTTCATCATCTCGTCTTCGGATTTGTTGATCAGGTCTTCCACGGTATTGATGCCGGCGCGCTTCAGGCAGTTGAAAGAACGCACGGAAAGGTCCAGCTCCTCAATGGTCATCTCGAGAGCCTTTTCCTTGCCCTTGTCGTCCTTTTCCACCATGATCTCGGCGTCCATCGCCTCCTGCGAAAGCGTGACGAACAGGTTCAGATGCTCGGTCATGATACGCGCGGCAAGGCTCACGGCCTCCTTCGCGCTAATCGTGCCGTCCGTCCAGACCTCAAGCGTCAGCTTGTCGTAGTCGGTAATCTGGCCCACGCGGGTGTTCTCCACCGTGTAATTCACCTTGAGTACAGGGGTATAGATGCTGTCGACAGGCAGAGCGTTCAGGGAAGCCTGCTCCGCAGCCTGCTTGTTGCGTTCCGCCGGGACATAACCGCGGCCCTTGTCGAACACAAGCTCCATGATGAGCTTCGCGCCGTCCGCCAGGGTCGCAATGTGCCAATCAGGGTTCAGCACCTCGATCTCCGCATCCTGCTGGATGCTGCCGGCAGTTACCTCGCCCTCACCGCTCGCTTCGATGCGAACGGTTTTCGGGGTATCGGAATAAAGCTTTGCGGTGATGCCTTTGACGTTCAGGACGATCTCGGTAACGTCTTCCTTCACGCCCTCGATCGTGGAGAACTCATGGACTACCCCGTCGATTTTAATGCTGGTGACTGCCACGCCCGGCAGGCTGGAAAGCAGCACACGCCGCAGGCTGTTGCCCAAGGTGGTACCGAAACCGCGCTCCAGCGGCTCCACGACGAATTTGCCGTAACGGCCGTCTGCGGAAAGGCTGGCGGTATCGATCTTGGGTCTCTCAATCTCCATCATTCTAAAACCCTCCTTAGTTCAGGCAGGCGGCGGCACGCCGCCTGCCAAAATGTTCGCATACGGTGATGAGGATCACGGGGATTATTTGGAGTACAGCTCGACGATGAGGTGCTCCTCGATGTCGAAATCGATGTCGGCACGCTCGGGCAGCTTCGTGACGTTGACAGTCATCTTCTCAGCGTCCTTGTCCAGCCACGCAGGCACGGGGCGGGCGCTGTTCTTCTCGATGCACTCTTTGATCTTGTCGCAGTCCGTGGTGCGGACGGCGACCTTGTCGCCCTCTTTCACGAGGTAGGAGGGGATGTTCACGGTCTGGCCGTTCACGGTAAAGTGACGGTGCAGCACCAGCTGGCGGGCTTCCTTGCGGCTCATCGCAAAGCCCGCGCGGTAGACGATATTGTCCAGTCTGCTTTCAAGGATCCTAAGCAGATTCTCACCGGTGATGCCGGATTTGCGCTCGGCCATTTCAAAGTAATGGGCGAACTGGCTCTCCAGAACACCGTAATAGCGTTTTGCTTTCTGTTTCGCGCGCAGCTGCAGGCCGTATTCAGAGACCTTCTTACGGGCCTGGTTCTGGCCGTGCTGGCCCGGCACGAAGCTGCGGCGGGCGAGCGCGCATTTGTCGGAGTAGCAGCGGTCGCCCTTCAGGAAGAGCTTCTGGTTCTCACGACGGCACTGGCGGCAAACTGCGCCTGTATATCTTGCCATTGTTTTTCCTCCTTCAATTAAATGCGGCGGCGCTTGGGCGGGCGGCAGCCGTTATGCGGAATGGGGGTAACGTCCTTGATCATATTTACCTCCAAGCCGGTGGCCTGCAAAGCACGGATAGCGGCTTCACGGCCGGAACCAGGGCCTTTCACATAAACTTCTACCGACTTCATGCCATGCTCCATCGCGGCGCGGGCGGCCGTCTCGGCAGCAGTCTGCGCGGCAAACGGCGTGCTCTTGCGGGAACCGCGGAAGCCCAGGCCGCCTGCGCTGGCCCAAGACACGGCATTGCCCTGCACGTCCGTAATGGTAACAATGGTGTTATTGAATGTGCTCTGGATATGCGCGCAGCCACGTTCAATATTTTTGCGCTCGCGGCGTTTGCCACGCACGGGGGCGCCTTTTTTAGCAGCGGCTTTTGTTGCCATCTAACTGTCCTCCTTGTTGGATTACTTCTTCTTGTTGGCTACAGTGCGCTTCGGACCTTTGCGGGTACGGGCGTTCGTTTTGGAACGCTGGCCGCGCACGGGCAATCCCTTGCGGTGACGCGTGCCGCGGTAGCACTGGATCTCGACAAGGCGTTTGATGTCGAGCGCGGTGTTACGGCGCAGGTCGCCCTCAACGGTGAAGTTTTTATCAATGTAGTCACGGATAAGCGCTTCTTCGTCCTTGGTCAGGTCCTTCACTCGGGTATCGGGATTGATCTTCGTGGCGGCGAGGATCTCGTCCGCAGCACTGCGGCCAATGCCGTAGATATAAGTGAGGCCAATTTCGACTCGCTTTTCCTTGGGCAAGTCAACTCCGGCGATACGTGCCATGGTTTTAGCACCTCCTGATTTATTTATCCCCTTGGTGGATCATGCCGCAGAAGGCCGGCGGGATAAGAACGTCCTTGTGCGGCTGGAATGCTGTTTGTCGATTAACCCTGGCGCTGTTTGTGCTTCGGGTTCTGGCAAATCACCATGACGCGGCCTTTGCGCTTGATGACTTTGCACTTTTCGCAAATCGGTTTCACGGAAGGTTTCACCTTCATACTTGGTACCTCCTTCAAGCTGCGCCCTGAATGGTTACTTCGAGCGCCATGTGATGCGGCCCTTCGTCAAATCGTAGGGGCTCATCTCAAGTGTGACTTTGTCTCCCGGCAGGATGCGGATGAAGTTCATGCGCAGCTTGCCGGAAATGTGTGCCAGCAGGCGGTGCCCGCCCTGGATCTCCACAAGGAACATCGCATTGGGCATGGCCTCTACCACGACACCTTCTACTTCGATGACGTCTTCTTTGGACAAGCTTCTACACCCTCCTTGGCTGTGTGAGGATGACCGGCCCGTTCGGCGTGATGGCGATCGTATGCTCAAAATGAGCCGCGAGGCCGCCGTCAACGGTCTTGGTCGTCCATCCGTCTGACATGGTTTTTACGACGTGGCTTTTTTCGTTTACCATCGGTTCGATGGCAAGCACCATCCCGTTCACGAGGCGCGGCCCGCGCCCCGCCGTGCCGAAGTTCGGCACCTCCGGGTCTTCGTGCAGCTCGCGGCCCACGCCGTGGCCGACGTAGGTGCGCACGACGGAAAAGCCGGCGTCCTCCACGTACTGCTGCACCGCCGCGCTGATGTCGCCCACACGGTTGCCTGTCTGCGCGGCCGCAATGCCGCGCATCAGCGCCTCCTTCGTAACGTCCATCAAGCGCTGCGCCGTTTCGGAAACTTCGCCGCACGCGAACGTGGCGGCGTTGTCGCCGTTCCAGCCATGGACGGCGGCGCCTGTGTCGATGCTGACGATATCGCCTTCGTGCAGCACGATGCCATGGGACGGAATGCCGTGGATAACGACGTCGTTCACAGAGATGCATGCGCTGCCCGGGAAACCGCCCAGGCCCTTGAAATTGGGCCGGGCTCCCTGGCTGACGATATAATCGTAAATGATCTTGTCGATCTGAGCCGTCGTAACGCCCGGCTTGACGGCCTCGCCGCCCAGCCGCAGCGCCTCTGCCGAAATCTGGCAGGCCGGCTTCATGGCCTCGACTTCTTTTGCTGTTTTAACGAGGATCACAGGCTGACCCCCAGCTTCTCAAGCAGGAGCCTTGTGGTATCGGCCACTTCTTCCTGCCCTTCCACCACCACCAGCTTGCCCCGTTCGCGGTAAAAATCCACCAGCGGCTCGGTAAGCTCGTGATAGATCTTCAGGCGTTCGAGAATGGTGGCCGGCTCGTCGTCCTTGCGCACGATCAGCGCGCCGCCGCAGCGGTCACACACATCGGGCTTGACGGACGGCTTGGCCGTGGTGTGGTAGCTCGCCCCGCAGGCCGAGCACACCCGGCGGCCGGACAGCCGCTGGATGATACGCTCGTCCGAAACTTCGATGTCCACGACCTTGTCGATGCCGACGCCCATCTCCTCGAGAGCCTCGGCCTGCGCCACGGTGCGGGGCACGCCGTCCAGAATAAAGCCGTTTTTACAGTCGTCCTGCGCGAGGCGTTCTTTGATGATGCCGATGATCACGTCGTCGGGGACAAGCGCGCCGGAATCGATAAAGGCCTTGGCTTTCACGCCCATCTCGGTTTCGTTTTTCATCGCTTCACGAAGAATGTTACCGGTGCTGATGGCCGGGATGTTCAGCTTGTCGCATACGATCTCGGCCTGCGTGCCCTTACCGGCGCCGGGCGCGCCTAAAAGGATCAGTTTCATAATGCCTTTCCCCCTTCAACAGTTTGCCGTGCTCATTCAAGGAAACCCTTGTGATGGCGCATCAGCATGTAAGATTCAAGGCTGCGGGACGTATCCAGCGCAACGCCGACAACGATCAGCAAGCTGGTGCCGCCCAGGGAGATGTTTACGCCCGTAACCGTTCCCAGCACAATGGGAAGGACCGCCACGATGCCCAGGAATACGGCGCCGATGAAGGTGATCTTGCCCAGCACCTTGGTGATGAAATCACTGGTCGGCTTACCGGGACGGTAGCCGGGGATGGTGCCGTTGTTGTTGCGCAGATTGTTGGCGATCTCCACAGGGTTATACTGCATCGCCACATAGAAATAGTTGAACGCAATGATGAGCAGCAGATAGATTGCTGCATACACCCAGCCGGTGGTGCTGAACATCCGCAGGAATGGAGCGGCAAACGGATGGTCCGCCGCATTGTACAGGTTCGGGAAGAACCCGCCGATGGTACCCGGGATGGAGGCCAGCGCACTGGCGAAGATGACCGGCATAACGCCGCTCATGTTCACCTTGATGGGGATGTGCGTGCTCTGCCCGCCGTACATCTTGCGGCCGACAACGCGCTTTGCGTACTGGACCGGGATGCGACGTTCGGCAGCGTTCAGGATCACGATGAACACAACCACTGCAACGGCCAGAACAACAAGCACCGGGATCAGGAAGTAATATTTCACTTCGCCGCCCGCCGCGAGGCCCAGCCAGGTCTTGATGGTGGTGAAGATACTGGTCCAGCGGGAAACGATGCCCGCGAAGATCAGAATCGAGATACCGTTGCCGATGCCCTTCACATCGATCTGCTCACCCAGCCACTGAATGAGCAAAGAGCCCGCAGTGAACGCAAGGATCACAACGATGGCAGAGAACACCTGCGCAAACATCTGCGCACCGCTGCCATAAACGAGGGCGCCCTGGCCGCGCAGCAGGAAATAATATCCAACGCCCAGCGCCAGCGCGATGCCCGCGCCCGTGTAGCGCGTGATGCGCGTCAGCTTCTTGCGGCCATCCTCTCCCTCTTTGGACAGGCGCTCCAGCGCCGGGATGGCGACCGTGAGAAGCTGGATGATGATGGATGCGTTGATATACGGCGTAACGCTCAGCGCGAACAGCGTCGCGCGGGAAAACGAACCGCCGGTGAGCATGTCGATGTAACCGAGCATGCTGCCGCTCTGTCCGGCCACCCAGCCCTGCAGCGCCTCAGGGGCGATGAAGGGCACGGGGATGGCGCAGCCGAGACGGAAAATGACGATGACCAAAAGTGTGTAAAGCAACTTCTTGCGCAGATCTTCGATCTTCCACGCATTGCGGAATGTTTCAAACACTTTAGATCACCTCAGCCTTCCCGCCTGCCTTCTCAATTTTCTCCTTGGCGGAGGCGGAGTAGGCGGTGAGTTTCACATTGAGCGCCTTCGTCAGCGTACCGTTGCCGAGGACCTTGACGCCGTCAAGCGTCTTTTTGATGATACCCTTTTCGATCAGGGCGTTCGCGTCTACCGTACTGCCGGCCTCGAACTTTTCCAGGTCGCTAACCTTAATGGTAGCATATTCGGTAGCGAAAATATTGTTGAAACCGCGCTTGGGCAGACGGCGTTGCAGCGGCATCTGGCCGCCTTCAAAACCGGCTTTCTTGGCGCCGGAACGCGCTTTCTGGCCCTTGTGGCCGTAACCGGCCGTCTTGCCGTTGCCCGAACCGGCGCCGCGGCCCTTGCGTTTCGCAGCCTTGCTCGCGCCCTCGGCGGGCTTTAATTCATGAAGCATCATTTCGAGTGCACCTCCTTGCTTTTACGCTTTGGTAACCTCTACCATGTGAGAGATTCTGTTGATTTTGCCGTGCGTGGCGGCATTGTCGGGCTGTGTGGTCACATCGCCGGCCTTCTTCAGACCCAGGGCCTTCGCGGTGGCGATCTGCTTCTCACTGCGCCCGATCAGGCTCTTAACGAGCTTGATGGTGAGGCTGCCTTCAGCCTTCGCGGGTGCCTTCTTTGCGGGTGCTTTCTTGGCCGGAGCCTCGGCGTCCGCTTTCGCGGCAGCCTTTTTGGCCGGGGCCTTCTTTGCGGCCGTTTCGCCGTCCGCCTTTTTGGCGGGGGCTTTCTTCGCGGCGGGCTTCTTTTCCGCAGCGGGCTTGGCGGCAGCTTTCTTAGCGGGAGCTTTCTTCTCCTCTACGGCCTCTTCGGCCGCGACGATCTTCTCTTCAGCCATTGGTCACTGCCTCCTTAACCCAGAATTTCTTTCACGGTCTTGCCGCGCTTCGCAGCCACCTGCTCGGCGCTCTGCAGGCTGCACAGGCCGTTCACCGTGGCGGTAACCACGTTGCAGGGGTTGTTGGTGCGCTGGCACTTCGTGCGGATATCCTTGATACCGGCAACCTCCAGCACAGCGCGCACAGCGCCGCCGGCGATCACGCCGGTGCCTTCGGGCGCCGGACGAAGCAGCACGCGGCCCGCGCCGAACGCGCCGACGGTCTCGTGCGGGATGGTGGTGCCCTTCATGTTGATGCGGTGCAGATTCTTCTTGGCGGCCTCGCAGCCTTTGCGGATCGCCTCGGGAACCTCGGCCGCCTTGCCAAGGCCGAACCCAACGATGCCGTTGCCGTCGCCCACGACGACCAGAGCGGAGAATTTCATCACACGGCCGCCCTTAACGGTTTTGGATACACGGTTGATGGCAACAACCTTCTCTTGTAAATCCAAAGTGGATGCGTCAATCATTTCCATTTGTATCCTCCTTACAGCTCCAGGCCGCCCTCGCGGGCGCCCTCAGCCAAAGCCTTGACACGGCCGTGATATACAAAGCCGCCGCGGTCATACACCGCTTTCGTGATGCCCTTGTCAGCAGCACGCTTCGCGATGGCCATACCGACCTTCTTGGCAGCCTCGATATTGCCGCCGAACCCTTCAAAATCTTTATCCATGCTGGACGCGGAAGCCAGCGTCACGCCGGCCACGTCATCGATAAGCTGGGCATAAATATGTTTGGAGGAGCGGAACACATCGAGACGCGGGCACGCTGCGGTGCCGGAGATCTTGCCGCGTACACGGCGGTGTCTGCGCAGACGAGACACATTCTTGTCCGGTTTATTAACCATTGTCGTTCACTCCTTCTCTTATTTAGCGCCCTTGCCGGCTTTACCCTCTTTGTGGGCGACATATTCGCCCGCATAGCGGATGCCCTTGCCCTTGTAGGGTTCAGGCGGACGTTTCTCGCGGACTTCCGCGGCAAACTGGCCGACACGCTGTTTGTCGATACCGTTGATGACGATCTTCAAGGGATCGGGAACGTCAATCGTGATACCGTCGGTCTCAGGCACGATGACCTGATGGGAATAACCCAGGTTCATCACAAGGTTTTTGCCCTGCTTTGCGGCGCGGTAGCCCACGCCCTGGATCTCCAGCTCCTTTTTGAAGCCGTTGGTAACGCCCTCCACCATGTTGCTGATGAGAGTGCGGGTGAGGCCATGCAGGCTGCGGGCCTCCTTCTCGTCATTGGGGCGGGTAACCACTACTTCACCATTCTCCACTTTGGCTGTCATCATGGGATGGATCTTGGAATCGAGCGTACCCTTGGGGCCCTTCACGGTAATGTTGCTGCCATCGATCTTGACCTCAACGCCCGTGGGAATGACGATGGGTTTTCTTCCAATTCTCGACATTGTCTATGCCCCTTTCTTACCACACAAAGGCGAGAACTTCGCCGCCAACGTTGTTCGCGCGGGCCGCCTTGTCCGTCATAACGCCTTTCGAGGTGGAGATGATCGCGGTGCCAAGGCCCTTCATGACCTTCGGCATATCTTCACAGTTGGTGTAGATACGCAGGCCGGGCTTGGAAACGCGGCGGATGCCCGAGATAACGGGAGCGCCGGTCTCGGTGTATTTCAGTGCGATGCGGATGACGCCTTGCTTGTCATCGGCGATGACCTGAACGCCCTTCACATAGCCTTCTTCCAGCAGAATGTTGGCAATCGCCTTTTTCAAGTTGGAAGCAGGGATGTCCACAGAAGGGTGTTTGGCAGTACTGGCATTGCGGATGCGGGTGAGCAGGTCCGCGATAGGATCAGTAATATTCACGCCACTAACCTCCTAAATTCATTGTAAAATCTGTTTGTGCCGGCAGCCGGACGGCTTACCAGCTGGCCTTCTTAACGCCCGGGATCTCGCCCTTGTAGGCAAGCTCGCGGAAGCAGATACGGCAAATGCCGTATTTGCGCAGATAAGCGTGGGGCCTGCCGCAGATTTTGCAACGGTTGTAAGCACGGGTGCTGAACTTCGGCGCCATCTGCTGTTTGATCTTCATGCTTGTCTTAGCCAAATCTCATGCCCTCCCTTAGTTCGCAAACGGAGCGCCCAGAGCCTTCAGCAGCTCTTTGGCCTCTTCGTCGGTCTTAGCGGTGGTTACGAAGCAGATGTCCATGCCGCGCACGGCGTCGATCTTATCGTAATCGATCTCAGGGAAAATGAGCTGTTCCTTCACACCGCAGCTGTAGTTGCCGCGGCCGTCGAAGGAGTTGCCGTTGATGCCGCGGAAGTCGCGCACACGGGGCAGAGCCACGCTGAAGAAGCGGTCCACGAATTCGTACATGCGTTCGCCGCGCAGGGTGACCTTCGCGCCGATGGGCATGCCTTCGCGCAGCTTGAAGTTTGCGACGCTCTTCTTGGCCTTGCAGACGATGGGCTTCTGGCCCGTGATCTTCGCCAGGTCGGAGAGGATCGCGTCCATGATCTTCGGATTATCGCGGGCTTCGCCGCAGCCGACGTTGATCACGACTTTATCCAGCTTCGGGATTTGCATCACGCTTTTGTAGTTGAATTTCTTCATCAGAGCGGGAGCAATTTCCTTGGCGTAGGTTTCCTGTAATCTTGCCATTCTTTTCTACTCCCTTTCTTAAAACTCGGCGCCGCATTTTTTGCAGACGCGAACTTTTTTGCCGTCCTTTTCGGTGTGGCCCACACGCGTGGCCTTGCCGCACTTCGGGCAAACCGGCATGACCTTGCTGGCGTACATGGCGCCCTCGGCCTTGACGATACCGCCCTGCTCGCCCTGACGGCGGGGTTTCACGTGTTTGGTCACCATATTGCGGCCTTCCACGATCACTTTGCCTTCCTTGGGGCTTACCTGCAGTACCTTACCGGAGTTACCGCGGTCTTTGCCGCTGATAACCATAACGGTGTCGCCGGTTTTAACATGAACTTTTGCCATTCTGTTAAACCTCCTTACAGCGATTCCGGAGCAAGGCTGACGATCTTCAGGTAGCCATTGTCACGCAGCTCGCGCGCGACTGGTCCAAAGATACGAGTGCCCCTCGGGTTTTTGTCGTCGCGGATGATGACCGCGGCGTTTTCGTCGAAACGGATATAGGAACCGTCCTCGCGGCGCAGGCCCTGTTTGCTGCGAACCACAACAGCCTTGACCACATCGCCTTTTTTCACTTGGCCATTGGGCGCCGCTTTCTTCACGGAAGCTACGATCACGTCGCCAATGCCGGCATATCTCTTGCGGGAGCCGCCAAGCACGCGGATGCACATGATTTCCTTCGCACCGGTGTTGTCAGCCACTTTGAGATAGCTTTGCATCTGTACCATAAGACAGAATCTCCTTTCAAAGCTGCTCGCTTATTTCGCCTTTTCGATGATCTGCACCAGGCGCCAGCGTTTGTCGGCGCTGATGGGGCGGGTCTCCATGATTTCCACACGGTCGCCCACGCCGCACTCGTTTTTCTCGTCGTGCGCTTTGAACTTCACGGTGCGTTTCATGATCTTTTTGTAGAGAGGGTGCTGCACACTGTCCTTAACGGCGACAACGATGGTCTTATCCATCTTGTCGGACACAACGACACCCACGCGGGTTTTTCTCAAATTGCGTTCCATGTCTTTCCTCCCTCTCTTATTGTGCGTCTTTCAGCTCATTGCTGCGCATGACGGTCTTCACGCGGGCAATGTCTTTTTTGACGGTTTCGATACGGCCGGGATTCTCAAGCTGGTTGATCGCGTGCTGGAAGCGCAGGTTGAAAAGCTCTTCTTTCAGCTCGGCCAGTTTCTTGGTCAGCTCGGCCGCGCTCATATCACGCAGTTCATTCGCCTTCATTTACGCTTCCTCCAATCCTTCACGTTTCACAAACTTGCACTTGACGGGCAGCTTGTGTGCGGCAAGGCGCAGGGCCTCGCGCGCGGTCTCCTCGCTCACGTCCGCGATCTCGAACAGAACGCGGCCGGGCTTTACCACGGCCACCCAGTACTCGGGGCTGCCTTTACCGGAGCCCATTCGGGTCTCGGCCGGCTTCTCGGTAACGGGCTTATCCGGGAAGATCTTGATCCAAACCTTACCGCCACGTTTGATGTAGCGGGTCATGGCGATACGGGCCGCCTCGATCTGGTTCGAGGTGATCCAGGACGGCTCCAGGGCAACAATGCCAAAATCGCCCTGAGAAACTGTATTACCGCGCATGGCCTTGCCGGTCATACGGCCACGGTGCACGCGGCGGTATTTAACGCGTTTCGGCAGTAACATTATTTGTTGCCTCCTTCTTTCCGTGCTCTGGGCTTCGCGCCTTTCAGCACTTCGCCCTTATAGATCCAAACCTTGATGCCGATCTTGCCGTAGGTGGTGTCCGCCTCGGCAAAGCCGTAATCGATGTCCGCGCGCAGCGTCTGCAGGGGAATGGTGCCCTCGTGATAGCTCTCGCTGCGGGCGATGTCGGCGCCGTTCAGACGGCCGCCGATCTGGATCTTGATGCCCTTCGCGGCAACCGCGCCGGAGCCGCGGCGGGGGCTCATCGCATTGCGCATGGCCATCTTCGTGGCGCGGCGGAAAGCGATGCGGCGCTCAAGCTGGGACGCAATGTCCTCGGCCACAAGCTGCGCGTTGGTGGACATGTTGTTTACTTCCACGATGTTCACCAGCACGTCCTTGCCGGTCATCTTGGAGAGCTGAGCCTGGATCTTCTCCTTCTCAGCGCCCTGACGGCCGATGACCATGCCCGGCTTCGCGCAATGGATGGTAACGCGGATGCGGGGCTTGCTGGTGGCGTTGTCGATCGTGCGCTCGATCTCGATCTTGGGCACGCCGGCATTGTAAAGCTGCTTTTTCAGCACCTTGCGGATCTTGTAATCTTCAACCAGGGTGTCGCCGAATTCGCGCTTGGACGTAAACCAGCGGCTGTCCCAATCTTTGATGACGCCCACGCGAAGTCCGTGGGGATTGACTTTCTGACCCATACTGTTTTACCTCCTTACTCTTTCTCTTTGAGCACGACCGTGATATGGCTCGTTCTCTTCAAGATACGGAACGCACGGCCCTGCGCGCGGGGCATCACGCGCTTCAGCGTGGGGCCCGGGGTGACGAAGCACTCGGCGACGTACAGGTTGTTCTTATCCATATTGTGGTTGTTTTCCGCATTGGCGGCGGCAGATTTCACCAGTTTGTAAAGGAGCTCAGAGGCGGCCTTCGGGGTGTACTGCAGAATCGCCAGCGCTTTGTCAAGGTCCTCGCCGCGGATGAGGTCCAGCACGACGGAAACCTTGCGGGGCGCGATGCGGGCGTATCTAAGATGTGCCCTTGCTTCCATTGTAATCCTCTCCTATCCTTCTTTATCGACCGGTGGTCTTGCCGCCCGCGTGGCCCTTAAAGGTGCGGGTGGGGGCGAACTCGCCCAGCTTGTGGCCAACCATGTCCTCGGTAACGTATACGGGAACATGCTTGCGGCCGTCATGCACAGCGAACGTGTGGCCGACAAAATCCGGGAAAATGGTAGAGGAGCGGCTCCAGGTTTTGAGCACGCGCTTCTCGCCCGCTTCGTTCATCGCTTTCACGCGTTTCAGCAGCACCGGCTGTACAAAAGGTCCTTTTTTAACACTTCTACCCATGACAGCTCTCCTCCTTACTTCGTGGCGCGTTTCACGATGAACTTATCGGAACGCGCGTGATGTTTGCGTGTCTTGTAACCCATAGCGGGCTTGCCCCACGGGGTGACAGGGCCGGGACGGCCCACCGGGCTCTTGCCCTCGCCGCCGCCGTGCGGGTGGTCGCAGGGGTTCATGACGGAACCGCGGACGGTCGGACGCCAGCCCATATGGCGCTTGCGGCCGGCCTTGCCGATGTTCACGTTCTCATGGTCGACGTTGCCGACCTGGCCGATCGTGGCGATGCAGTTCACGGGAACGTTGCGCATTTCGCCGGACGGCAGGCGCACCAGAGCGTATTTGCCCTCTTTCGCCATCAGCTGCGCCATGTTGCCGGCGCTGCGCACCAGCTGCGCGCCCTTGCCGGGGTACAGCTCGATGTTGTGGATAATGGTGCCGACGGGGATATTGGCGAACGGCAGGCAGTTGCCCGGCTTGATGTCGGCGCCTGCGCCGCTCATCACGGTGTCGCCCACCTTCAGGCCTTCCGGAGCAATGATGTAGCGCTTTTCGCCGTCCTCATACTGCACCAGCGCAATGTGCGCGGAACGGTTGGGGTCGTACTCCAGCGTCTTGACAACGGCGGGCATATCCACCTTGTCGCGCTTAAAGTCAATGACGCGGTACTTCGTGCGGTTGCCGCCGCCGTGATGGCGGACGGTGATGCGGCCCAGGTTGTTGCGGCCGGCGGATTTTTTCATCGGCTCGAGCAGGCTTCTCTCGGGCTCGACCTTGGAAAGAACCGAATAGTCGGTCACGGTCATGCCGCGGCGGCCCGGCGTAGTCGGTTTATACTTTTTGATAGCCATGTTCTTTCTCACTTTCTTGTCTTATGACATTATTATCGGAGTCATATCTCCATAGGCGGCCCCTCTGGGGCCTTGGCGCCTTCTTATGCGGCGCGCGCACCCATGTGCGCTTAGACCATGGATTCGAAGAAGTCGATGCCCTTGGAATCCTTGGTGAGGGTGACGATGGCTTTTTTGGACGAAGCCGTGTAGCCTGCGTGGGCACCCTGGCGGCGGAAACGACCGCGCACGGAAATGGTGTTCACCTTGGCGACCTTCACGCCGAACAGCTCTTCAGCCGCACGGGCGACGTCCACCTTGGTGGCGTTGGTGGCAACCTTGAAGGTGTACTTCTTCAGCGCGATGCCAGCCATGGAAGCCTCGGTAATGACCGGGGCGAGGATGATGTCCTGAGCGGGAGTTTTCATTACGCAAATACCTCCTCGAGTTTCTTCGCGGCATCCACGCTGATGACGAACTTGCCGCCGTTCAGCACTTCATAGGTGTTGATGCTGTCGGCCGTAGCGGTCTTGACGCCCGGGATGTTGGCGGCGCTCTTCACGAGCTTCGCGTCCACAGCCGGGGTGACGATGAGCGCCTTCTTGTCGGCGCCGATGGCCGTGAGCATGTTCACGACGGTCTTGGTCTTGTACTCGGCGGCCTTCAGCTCGTCGATGACGATGATGTCGCCGCTCTGGGCCTTGCTGCTCAAAGCAGACAGCAGCGCCAGACGCTTGACCTTCTTGTTCAGGCGATAGCTGTAATCGCGGGGCTTGGGGCCCAGCGCTACACCGCCATGCGTCCACTGCGGGCTGCGGGTAGAGCCCTGGCGCGCACGGCCGGTGCCCTTCTGGCGCCACGGCTTGCGGCCGCCGCCGGACACTTCGCTGCGCGTCTTGGTGCTCTGCGTGCCCTGACGCTGATTGGCGAGGAAATTCACAACAGCCGCGTGCATAACTTTTTCATTGGGAGTGATGCCAAAGACGGCGTCGGAAAGCTCAACCGTGGATACCTTCTTGCCGTTCATATCTAAAACGTCAAATTTTGCCATGATGCTTTCCTCCTTTACGCCTTCACGCTGTCAGAGATGCAAACCACGCTGCCCTTGGGGCCCGGGATCGCACCTTTGATAGCGATCAGATTATTTTCTGCGTCAACCTTGACGACCTTGAGGTTCTGGATGGTAACGCGCTCGGCGCCCAGATGGCCCGGCAGGCGTTTGCCCTTGAACACGCGGGACGGCGTGGAGCAGGAGCCCATGGAACCGGCGTGGCGCGCCACAGGGCCGGTGCCGTGGCTTTCACGCAGACGGTGCTGGTTCCAGCGCTTGATGGCGCCGGCGTAGCCCTTGCCCTTGCTGGTGCCCACAACGTCGATGCGGTCGCCCACGGCGAACACGTCGGCCTTGAGGATATCGCCCACGTTCATGGCGCTGATGTCGTCCAGGCGGAACTCACGCAGCGTGCGCTTGGGCGCGACGTCCGCTTTATCGAAGTGGCCCTTGGCGGGTTTCGAAACCTTCTTGGCCGAAATATCGCCGTAGCCCAGCTGAACGGCCACATAGCCGTCGCTCTCCACCGTTTTCTTCTGCACGACCGTGCAGGGGCCTGCTTCCACAACCGTGACGGGCACGACTTTGCCGTTCTCGTCAAAGATCTGGGTCATGCCCATCTTCTTGCCGATGATACCTTTTTGCATTTCGTTTTGCCTCCTAACAGGTTATTGGTTGATGCCGTTCACGGGGCACCAACATGACCTCTCCTACGAGAGCTGACAAACGGGGAACCCGCTGCATTGTCCTTTTATAAAAAAGAATTACAGCTTGATCTCGATGTCAACGCCGGCGGGGAGCTGCAGGCTCGTAAGAGCCTCGACCGTCTTGTTGGACGGCTTCAGGATGTCGATGAGACGCTTGTGGGTGCGGTTCTCGAACTGCTCGCGGCTGTCTTTGTACTTGTGTACCGCGCGCAGGATCGTGATGACCTCTTTGTCAGTGGGAAGAGGGACCGGGCCGGACACGCGGGCGCCTGTGCGCTTCGCCGTTTCCACGATCTTCTCCGCCGCGCTGTCGATGAGGGACGCATCGTAGCTCTTCAAACGAATCCTGATTTTCTCCTTGACTGCCATTTGTTTCGCCTCCTTAAAATTTTGCGTGGGACGAACCATTCGATAAATACTGAACACTGCGCCGGGTGTTTCACGCCATTGCATCAGAAAATCCGGTGAACCGCCATGCAGTTCCTCCGGAAGCACTTTCAGCAAATTAGTGTGGACATTGGTTTGAGGGGAGCAACTTCCCGCAAACGTATCCCTTTGCATTCAGTATTCTTTCGCCCGGTTCATTGATCGGACATACTCGGCGGAAAAACCGGCACAAAGTGCCGCAACCTCCCGCGTCAACGCATATCGCTGCCCTGCGAAAATGCAGGGCATTCGCAGTCGCCTAATAATAATACCAAAAACCCCTGCGCAATGCAAGGGTTTTTGATAAATTTTATAAGAAGTTTTCGATTTTACGCTTTGCACAGAACCCCCGATTTTCACCGGGCGGCGCTTGGTTATTTTGCCGCGCCTGCTCATTTCGCCCGCAGGCGCTCCGCCAGCGCCGGGTCCGGCGTGACGACGGCCGTCTCGTAAGGGTCGTACAGCACCATGCCGGGCTTTGCCCCGTTCGCCTTCCAGACGTTCCGCACCTCGGTATAATCCACCTGCACCTTTGCGCCGCCGTTCTGGCTGGAGTGCACCGCCGCAAGGACGGCCGCCTCCGTCTTGGTGGTGTCCGGCACGGGCTGTCCGCCGCTGAGCACCACCGCGTGGCTGCCGGGCGCGTTCTTCACATGGAACCAGACATCCCTACCCCGCGCGGTCTTGAGCGTCAGCCTGTCGTTTTGGGCATTGTTCCGTCCCACCAGGATGGGGAAGCCGTCCGAGGACACATACCGCAGAAAATCCGCAGGCTTCTGCTTTTTGTCCTTCGCTTTATAATACTTCAGGTATCCCTGACTCTTCAGCTCGGCGCGGATCTCCGCCAGCGCGGCCTCGCCCTCGGCCGTCTCCACCTCGTATTGCACCGTAGCCAGATACTCCGCCTCCGCGTCGCTTTCCGCGATCAGCTCCGTCAGCATGCGGGCGGCCGTCTGTTTTTTCTTGTATTCCTTAAAATACTTCTGGGCATTGGCGCTGGGCGAAAGGCGCACATCCAGCGGGATCGTCACTTCCTTACCGTCATAGTAATTCGTCAGCGTCACGTTTTTCGCGCCGCGCTGGATGGCCCACAGATTGGCACTCAGAAGCTCACCGTAAACGCGCAGTTCCTCCGAGGCCGCACTCTGCGCCTGTTCCTCCCGGCGGGCGGCGGCTTTGCGCACGGCACGCTCGTGCAGATTGTGCACGGTCTTTGCCAAATCGCGGCTCTTCTGACGCAGGCGCTCCGCCTTGTCCTTGGCTGCGTAGTAGCTCTCCAGCAGTTCCGAATAGCTGCCGTATTCCACAAGATCCGCCCCGCTGTACTGCGTCAGCGGCAAAAAGCTGAATTCCACCGGGCGCCCGTCCACCACAACCGCCACCGGCGTGCCGCCGTCCGCGTAAGCCGCCTGAACAAAGGTCACCGCCTCCAGCAGAGCCGCCTTTTCCTGCTCCGTCATCCGGCTGGCGGTCACGTCCCGCCCGCCGAAAGCGCGGTACGCGGCTTCGCGGCAAACCACCGGGCCCACGCCGCCCGTTGTCTTGATGAGTGCCTCCGCTACGGGCAGTTCTTTCTGCGACACCGCCGCCACGATGCCCGCCGCGCTGACGCCCAGAAACGACGCCTTCTGCGGCTGGGGCGGCAGCGTGTAAGCAAGGCCCGGCAAAAGCTGCCGAACCTCGCTGTCCTCAAAGTCCACGCGTTTGAGCGCGTCGATGATCTTCCCCTCCGCCGCCGGGTTTGCCGGGTTTTTCGTCTGCACCAGCACCAGGTTGGAATACCGGCCCATCAGCTCGGCCGCCATCGTGTTCACCACGGTGTCGCCCATTTCGTTGGTGCACTGGAAGTCAAAAAACAGAATGCGCTCGTCCGGCAGCGTGCGCACCTCCAACAGCCGTCCGCCCGTGAAATGCTTGCGCAGCAGCATGCAAAACGAGGGCGGCGTCTGCGGATTCTCAAACGTCTCTTTTGTCAGGCACGCGCGGGCCGAGCCGCTGCGGGCCGAAAGGAACAGGCGCGGATTGTCCGTGCGCGTGCGCAGATTGAGTACGACCTCGTCCCGGGTCGGCTCGAATATTTTATCGATCCTCGCGTCCGCCAGTGCGGCGGACAGCTCTTTTGCGCACAGCGCAAGGGCAGCGGCGTCTAAAGCCATTGTTTTCTCCTTTTTCCATCCGGGCCAAAGCATTTCATCCCGCACACGCCCGGCAGCGGTTTCACCGGCGCGTTATCACTCACGCCGCAGATATTTCACAAAGCATACGGCCCCAGCACATACCGCGCTGTGGGAAACACCGAAAAAATCATCAGCATTCCAGCCTCATCCATCTTCTTCAGATCTCTTTCCATCGGCCGGAACCGTCGTTCGTCCGGCGCGCGCCTGTTTTTGGCATATTACTCTTTGCTGTCTATCATTACATTATATAATATATAACGCAAGCGGTCAAAGACCGTCTCTGCGTTCCAAAAAATCTTATGTATGCAGGCAGGCCAAGGCTCCGCCCGTGCGGCCGCGTCAAAAGCAGCGATGCGCCTGCCAAACGACCGCGCTTCCCCGTTGTTAAAAATAAAGGAAAGGGTCCGCATCCGCAGCGCTGCGCTGTACACGCAGGCCCGGGAACGCTTCGGCGATCCGGTGCGCCAGTACACCGGCAATGGCTGTCTCCGTGGCAAAATGCGTCGCGGCTATCAGCGTGACGCCTGCCGCCAATGCATCCAGCGCGTCATGGTGCCCGGCCTCGCCCGTCACAAGGCAGTCCGCGCCCGCGGCGGCCGCCTCTGCGGAAAAATCGCCGCCGCTGCCGCTCACAACGGCCACGCGGCGCACCGGGCCGTGGGCGTCCGCCCATTTCACGGGCGCGGCAAGCGCCTTGCCCACAAATTGCGCAAACGCGGCCGCTTCCATCGTTTCCGGCAGCACGCCGACACGTCCGATGCCTCCGGCAAACGGCTCTGTGTCCCGCAGGCCCAGCGCCTGCGCCAGCACGTCGTTTACACCGCCCTGCGCCTTGTCCAGATTCGTATGCATGCATACGGCGGAAACGCCCTCCCGCACCAACAGGGCGGGAACGTCATCCTGGCGAAGCTCCTTCAAAGGGCGAAATATGACCGGGTGGTGCGAAACAATTGCATTGCACCCCACAGCACGCGCTTCCCGCACCGTGGCGGGGGTGATGTCCAGCGCGCACAGCACGCCCGTCACCTCCTGCGCGCAGCGCACCAAAACGCCCACGTTGTCCCAGCTCTCCGCAGTCTGCGCCGGAGCGATGCTTTCCAGATAAGACGCAAGCTCTGTCAGGCTTGGCATGTATTCGCTGCCTCCTCCACCGCGGCGGCAAGCGCCAGCAGCCGTTTTGATTCCTCCGGCGCGGCTCCCCGCGCCTCCTTTTTAAGAAGCATGGCCTCCCGGGCAAGATAGCCTGCCGCATGCGGTCCGCGCCCGGCACGGCCCACGACGCACCACAGAGGATCGGGCGTCTTTGTTCCGCCAGTATAAGCCGCGTGCATCACGGTATAATACCGTCCGGCGGCCAAAACCGGCGTCTCATCCAGCAGCGTAAAGCCGTGCTGTGCCAGCCAGCGGCGCAAAAAAGGGTGCTTTGTAGCCGGGATGAAGATGAAGCGCATGTCGGGTTTCGCGGCATAGAACGCTTCCGGAGCCTGCTCCAACATCCCGCACACCGTCACGCCCGAAACGCCCGCAATGACGATATCGTCCGCTTCGCCCGGGCGCAGCACAGAAAGCCCCGCGCCAAGGCGGCATTCCACCACGTCCCCGCAGCCATGCAGGGTAACGAGGCGCTGCGCCGTGGCAAGCGGGGCCGAGCGGATATCGCTTGCGATGATCTTTCTGCATTTGCCCTGCGCGGCCAGCGCCACGGACAGCCTGCCGTGGTCGCAGCCGACGTCCGCCGCCACGCAGCCCGGCCGTACATAAGCGGCCGCGGCGGCAAGGCGTGCGTCCAGGACCGGGGGCTGCAGCATCTTACTTTCCGGCAATGGCCGCGTTCAGCTTGGCCAGCAGCGCGTCAACGTCCTGGCCGTGGACATAGCAGGCCTGCTCCACCGTCTCGCTGCGGGCGGACGGGCAGCCCAGACAATGCATGCCGATCTCAATGAACAGGGGCGCGGTCTCCGGCGCGGCGTCCAGAATATCGCCGAGAATGGTGTCTTTGGTAATGGTCATGGAAAAATCCCTCCGTAAAACGATATACAAAAGCCGGCCTTTCCGGCTCTGCTGCTGATGATGCTTCCAGCCTCATGCGCGCAAAGCGCGCGTGGCGGCGTAAGCGGCGGCCTTGAGGTTATTATACCACGATGCCGCCGCAGGCGGCCACAACAAAACCGCACTTGCTGCGGTTTTGCGCGGTTCAATGTTCTCAAAGCCCTGTGCGTTAGCGCAAAAGCGAGTGCGGCGCACACGCGCAGCCGCGGCAGCGGCGGCTTTGAGGTTATTATACCCCAAACGCCGTCAGGTTTGCAAGAGGCTCCCCGCCTTGCCGGAGCCTCTGAGGCAACAGAGAGAAAGCAGCGGCCGGGCACCGCTGCTTTTATCAACCGTAAAGGGCTTCATTCATTTTGCGAAGGGAAGCGTCCAACGCCGTGCCACGCGCTCAGGCACGCAGCAAAAAGCACCGGTCGGCCAAAAGCGCCGTCCAGTACACGGCGTTTTTATAGCGCAGCGTCACCCAGGTAAAGCCGCCGTAGCAGCCAACCGACTGCGCCACCGCCTCGTACCGGCCCACAGGAAGCGTACCCGCCACGTCATAAATATCCGGCTTGTAAAAATACTCACAGTTAAGCGTCCCATATACCTCCAGCTTCAGGCCGGGCACCGGCACCATCTCCAGCCCGGGTATCTCAGGTTCATAGCCATTGTAGCCTCCCGCCTGAATGGCCGGCAGAAAATCCACATACGAATGGTCCAGGTCCACATTGCCCGATATACCCGGTACACGCCCTGTGCTGGAATACTGCCACATCTGGTAAGTACCCGGATAGGTAACGCTGCCCGTGTAATCCGCCACAAAAAACGGATAAGCACTGAGCTTCGCCATATCCAGCCGGTTTTTCGCAAAATTGGAATAGGTGTACAGGCCCGGATACCACCCCGCCGCACGCAGTTTTTCCAGTGCGTAGAGCGCAAGCTGCGTCGCCCTCGCCCGGCCCAGTGCGGCGATGCCCTCGGCCTCCATATCTACAAATACCGGATATTCCAGCTTCTTGCCCGCCAGAACTGCCGTCAGCGCCTCCAGCTCCCTGTCGGCGTAGCTCTCTGTTTGGGCATAGGTGTAGTAATAAACACCCACCCGAAGCCCGGCGGCCTTTGCCCCCGCATAGTTCTTCTCGAACATGGGGTCTACATACACGCCGGAATTGTTGGAGGATACCGCGCGGATAACGGCAAACTGCTTGCCCGCCCGGGCCACCGCGGCCCAGTCGATGGTACCCTGATAACGGGATACGTCGATTCCCGTTTGATAAATAGCTGCCATAAAACCTCCCTGCTGCCGCACAGGCTGTGCCGGGCGGCGGCCGCCTCTTTCGGCGGGCGGCTGGCCGGTCTGCAGCGGAGCGCGGCATGCGCCCCCTGCGTTCATCCTATGCGTATCCGCAGCGTTTTGTCCGCGCTTCGGGCGCATGATGTTCGTTTGCACAGCAAGGGCGTACATGCTATACTGAAAAAGCACGGCGCTCCAACAGGACAGCGCCGCATCGGGAGGCTTTTTTGTGGAGATCGATATCAGACGTGCAGCTCAGGAGGATCTGGATGCCGCGGAGCAGCTTTACAACGATGTCTGCAGCGCTTTGGAGGCCGGTACAAACTGGCCCGGCTGGCGGCAAGGCGTTTACCCCACCCGCGCCGACGCCCGGCGCGCCCAGGCGGCCGGGGCGCTGTACCTCGCCTGGGACGGTGCCCGCGCCATAGGAAGCATGGTGCTGAATCACGACGCCGCCCCGGATTATGCCCAGGTTCCCGGCTGGGGACCGGACGCGGACTGGCCGCACCTGCTGCTGATCCACACGTTGGCCGTGCATCCCGCGTATCAGGGGCGGGGCCTGGCCCGGCGGCTGCTCGCCCATGCGGAGGTCCTTGCGCGGCAAAGCGGCATGCGTGCGCTTCGCCTGGATGTCTGTGTGGGCAACGTCCCTGCCATCCGCCTGTATGAGCAGTGCAGCTTTGCGTGCGCCGGCACAGCCGAGATGCACTTCTGCGTCGGCACCGTCGACCCGTGCCGCCTGTACGAGAAAACGCTGTGACACGGGACAGCACGCGGAAAGAAGGCCGTGCGCACCCGGACGACCCGCGCGTCCGTATTTTGCTGCACCGCATCGCCGCAGCCTGCCGCAACACCCTCGGCGACACGCTTGCGGGTGTTTACGTCCACGGCTCTCTCGCTTTCGGCTGCTTTTGTTGGACACAAAGCGATATCGATTTTCTCGTTGCCGTGCGAAGGCCGCTTTCTCAGACGCAAAAGGAGGCCCTGCTCCGCGCGCTGCTGGCGCTGGAGCCGGACGCCCCGTCCAAAGGGCTGGAGGTGAGCGCAGTACTGGAGGCATACTGCCGGGCCTTTATCCACCCCACGCCCTACGAGCTGCATTATTCGCCCATGCACCGCGCCCGCTGCCTGCGTGACCTCCCCGCTTACTGCGCGGAAATGCATGGCGCAGACCCGGACCTTGCGGCGCATTTCACCGTAGCCCGCGCCGTCGGCCTCACCCTTTGGGGGCCGCCTGCCGAAAGCATATTCGGTCCTGTGCCCCGCGCGGCGTATCTGGACAGCATCCGCCAAGACGTGGGCACCGCCTGTTCGGACATCCTGCGGACGCCCGCCTCCACCACGCTGAACCTGTGCCGAACGCTTTCTTTTGCACAGGAAGGGCTCGTCTTGTCCAAAGAACAAGGCGGGCTTTGGGCCGCGCTTTGTGCGAAGCCGCCCCCATATGCCGGCTTCGCACAAAGCGCGGCGGAAAGCTACCGTTCCGGCGCGCCTTTTCTGCCCGCGCCCGCACAGGCACAGGCATTCGCAGCCTTTCTTCTGCCGTCCATCTTCCACCCGGACCTCTTCGGGCAAAACATTTGAGCACAAGCCGGGATACGACAGTGAAAAGAGCGTTTCCCGCAGGCTGTCCCGCCTGTGGAAAACGCTCTTTTTATCTCCTGTTTTACCGTTCAGCCGCCCCGCAGCGCGCGCTGTGCCACACCCTCGGCGGCTTCCAGATCCGCGCTGCGCACATAAACATACCAGATGCCCGCATCCGCGGAGTGCGCGTTCGTCATGCGGCGGTCGGCCCCGGTGTAGTTGCGTCCGCTGCGCACGATGCATTCAAAGCCGATACCGGCCTGCTCCAGTGCTGTGCGCACGGCGTAAAGCTGTGGGCCGTCTTTTCCCATATACACCTCTCTGCGCTGCCAAAACCACATGCCCGCTCCTTTCCCTCGCAGCCGCTCACCGCACCGCAGCGATGCGTTCGATCTCGTCCAGCTCCTGCTGGGTAAACGGCGCGGCGTTTACTATGGCGGCGTTCTCCACGATCTGCTGCGGACGGGACGCGCCAATGAGCACGCTGGTCACGCCGCTGTCCTTGAGCACCCACCAAAGCGCCATCTGCGCCAGCGTCTGGCCCCGGGCGGCAGCCAGCTCGTTCAGCGCCGCGATCTGTGCCAGCCGCTCCGGCGTAAGGGCGCTCTCCTTCAAAAAAACACCGCTTTTTTTGATGCGGCTGTCTGCGGGCACGCCGTGCAGATATTTGTCCGTCAGCAGTCCCTGCGCCAGCGGGCTGAAAGCGATGACACCCACACCATGGGCCGCGGCATACGCCTTCAGCCCGTTTTTTTCGATGGTGCGGTCAAAGATGGAGTACCGGCTCTGATTGATGATGAACGGGCAATGCAGCTCTTTCAGGATAGCCGCCGCCCGCGCTGTCGTCTCGCCGTCGTAATTGGAGATGCCGGCGTACAGCGCCTTACCCTGCTGCACGGCGGAAGCCAGCGCGCCCATGGTCTCCTCCAGCGGGGTCTCCGGGTCCATCCGATGGGAATAAAAAATATCGAAATACTCCAGCCCGGTGCGCTTGAGGCTCTGGTCCAGGCTGGCCAGCAGATACTTGCGGCTGCCGAAATCCCCGTAAGGGCCGGGCCACATGGTATATCCCGCTTTGCTGGAAAGCACCAGCTCATCCCGGTAGGGACGCAGGTCTTTTTCAAAAATACGGCCGAAATTCTCCTCGGCAGCGCCGGGCACAGGGCCGTAGTTGTTCGCCATATCGATGTGCGTGATGCCGCAGTCGAATGCGGCGCGCAGCATGGCGCGCATATTGTCGAAGGCGTCGCACGAGCCGAAGTTGTGCCACAGCCCCAGCGAAACGCGGGGCAGCTTCAGGCCGCTTTTGCCGCAGCGGGCGTATTGCATCGCCTCATAACGGCGCTCGTTGGCAGTGTAAGGCATGGTTTGGTCCCCCTTTTGTCTTTTCTTTTATTTTGAATTCCGCGGCGGACGGCCCGCCAGCAGATATGCGACCCAGGCAAACGGCGCAAGCGCCACCAGCAGCACCCAGGTGCGGTAATTCAGCGTGCGCGTTCCGCCGTGGCCCCTCTGGTACAGCAGCACGCAGATGCGCGCCAAAATATCCGCCAGCCCCGCCAGAGCGACGATCAGAATCTGTTCCGTAGCTTTCCCTCCCCGGCGATATTCTTGCCTATTTGTTGCTGTACTGCCATATTTCCAGGCTCGCACTTCCCATCCTGCCCGTGTTCCCTGAGAAACATGGTATCCTACGCCGCCAAGCGCATACTTCGCCTGCGGCTCATATTTGCTAAACAGCCATATTATGGCCATGACGCCGCTGCAAGGCGGCCTTCCACAAAACCGCACCTGCTGCGGTTTTGCATGGTTCAAATTCCCCAAAGTTCTGTGCGCCGGCACAGCAGCGTGTGTTTTTGCACACGCGCAGCCGCATTAGCGGCAACTTTGGGGTCATTATACCGCAACCCGCCCTCATGCGCAAGAGAAAAAACGCGGCACGCCCCGGCTACCGGGAAGCCACGGCATGCGCATGCCCGTGTGCGTTTTCGAAAAAACGACGGACATTCCCCCGCGCCAAACGGGCATCCCCCGGTAAGAACGGGACAGCAGCTTTGCCCAAACCGTTCCCGGTGGCCGAAAAAGGCCGAAACCGGCTTTTTTCCGCCTTTGCGCCCCCAAAGACTATCCTGTATAATATCTATCATACCGCGGGGCCGCTGCAAAATGGCCCCGCGGGCAGCAGAAGCGCTCCCCATCCGTCGGCGCCAGCGGCGGGAGCGCTTCCATCCTTCCGCACCCGTAAACACAGGAAGCATTGCCTCGCTTTCTCTCCCGCAAAGGGCAGCGGTCGCTCTCACGCACTGGCAGAATTTTTATTGTTAAAACACGCCGAACCGTATGCGCCGAAAGATTCAGCTTTCTTCCCGCTGCCAGCAAGCTTCCCATTGCTAAAAACGCCGCCGAACCGCATGCGCCGAGGGATTCAGCTTTCTTCCCGCTCCCGGCAAGCTTCCCATTGCTAAAAACGCCGCTGACCCGCATGCGCCGAGGGATTCAGCTTCCTTCCCGCTGCCGGCAAGCTTCCCATTGTTAAAAACGCCGCTGACCCGCATGTGCCGAGAGATTCAGTTTCCTTCCCTCAGCAACAAGCTTCCCATTATTAAAAAAGGAGAAAAATATGAAAGAAGTAAAAAAATTCCGATTCATCCCCATCCTGCTCGCAGTCATTCTCGCCGTGTTTCTGCTGCTCTCCAGCGTCACGACCATTCCCGCGGGCCACACCGGCGTCGTCACCACCTTCGGAAAGGTGAGCAGCACCGTGCTGGGCGAGGGCCTGCATTTCAAATTGCCGTTCATCACCAATGTTGTCAAAATCGACAACCGCGTGCTCAAAACCGAGGTATCCAGCAGCTCCGCCAGTAAGGATCTGCAGACTGTCAACAGTACCATTGCGCTGAACTACCGCATCGGCCGCGCCAATTCGGCCAGCATTTATCAGAACATCGGCACGGATTTTGAAAATGTGCTCATCAATCCCGCCATTCAGGAATGCGTAAAAAGCGTCACCGCCCAGTTCACTGCCGAGGAGCTCATCACCGAACGCCAGAAGGTAGGCGACCTGATGCGCGAGGCGCTGGCCGAAAAAATCGGCCCCTATGGCTTCGACATCGAGGTATTCAACATCACCAGCTTTGAGTTCAGCGAGGAATTCAACGCCGCCATCGAGGCCAAGCAGACCGCCCAGCAGAACGCGCTGAAAGCCGAGCAGGACCTGGCCCGCATCAAAGTGGAAGCTCAGCAGCAGATCGAACAGGCCCGTGCCGAGGCCGAGAGCTACCGGCTGAAAAACCAGGAGATCACCCAGGAAACACTTGCCATGGAATGGATCAACAAATGGGACGGCAAGCTGCCCAGCGTCGCTTCCGACGGCTCGATGATGTTCGATATTTCCGATATCATCGCCGCAGCCGGCTCCGGCAAAAGCGCCTCCGCTCCCTCAACACCCGTGGCTCCCTCAGCGCCGAGCGCCGCTTCCGCCGCAGCCGGTGAATGAGCATTTTGTCCTTCTCTCGAATACATTTTATTCAAAAACCGTCAATATGTGCAATTTTTGCCCGTCTGCCGCGTGCAGACGGGCATTTTTGTGCATTGACAACCGCGCGGCAGCCTTTATAATAAATACCATACACTTTATTTTGATAAAGTGATTTTGTATTTTGGAGGAAAAGGAATTATGGCACGAGTATACAATTTCAGCGCGGGCCCATCCATGCTGCCCGAATCCGTCCTGAGAACCGCTCAGGCAGAGATGCTTGAGTACGGGTCATCCGGCCAGAGCGTGATGGAGATGAGCCACCGCAGTTCTGTGTACGACGCCATCATCAAGGAGACCGAGGCCGCTCTGCGCCGCGTGCTCTGTATTCCGGATAATTATAAGGTGGGCTTCATTCAAGGCGGCGCGTCCACACAGTTCGCCATGGTGCCCATGAACCTGATGACCACCGGCGAGGCCGATTATCTTGTAACGGGCCAGTTCTCCGGCAAGGCCGCGAAGGAGGCCGAAAAATTCGGCAGGGTGAATGTGCCCGCCTCGTCCAAGGATAAAAACTTCACCTATATTCCGGACGTTGACGCCGTCGAATATTCCAAAAACGCCAGCTATATCCACATTTGTGAAAACAACACCATTTACGGCACGCGCTTTACAAAGCTGCCCCATGCGGACGGTGTGCCGCTGGTGGCCGATCTATCCAGCTGCATCCTCAGCCGTCCCACAGACGTCTCCCAATACGGGCTGATCTACTTCGGCGTGCAGAAAAATGTCGCGCCCGCGGGCATGGCTGTAGCCATCATCCGGGAAGACCTGATGGAAAACGCCCGCACGGATATCGCCCGGCCCGCCATGCTGGATTACAAAACGCTCATCGACGCCGAGAGCATGTACAACACGCCGCCCTGCTACACCATCTATATGATGGGCCTTGTGCTGAAATGGATCGAAACCGAAGTGGGCGGCCTTGCCAACATGGAGGCCCGCAACAACGCCAAGGCCAAGCTGCTGTACGATTATCTGGACGGCTCGTCTTTCTTCAGCAATCCCGTGAACAAGCCGGACCGCAGCATTATGAACGTCACGTTCACCAGCCCCAGCCCGGAGCTGGACAAAAAATTCTGCGCCGAAGCCGCGGCCGCGGGCTTTGTCAACCTGAAGGGACACCGCAGCGTGGGCGGCATGCGCGCTTCCATTTATAATGCCATGCCCGCCGAA
This sequence comes from Ruthenibacterium lactatiformans, assembly GCF_000949455.1. GTDB lineage: Bacteria > Bacillota > Clostridia > Oscillospirales > Ruminococcaceae > Ruthenibacterium > Ruthenibacterium lactatiformans. The sequence goes on from NZ_JXXK01000005.1 coordinate 73,550, forward strand.
GGCGTGGAAAAGCTGGTGGAATTCATGAAGCAGTTCGAGGCGGATAACGCCTGACGCACAGCCGGAACAGGGGGAAACGAAAATGTACAATATCAAAACACTGAACAATATTTCGTCCAAGGGGCTGGAGCGCCTTTCCAGCAACCTGTTTGCCGTGGATGAGGAGGGCGCGCAGCCCGACGGCATTCTGGTGCGCAGCGCCGCCATGCAGGATATGGCGCTGCCGGAAAGCCTGCTGGGCATTGCACGGGCGGGCGCAGGCGTCAACAATATCCCGGTGGACAAATGCAGCGAGGCAGGCATCGTGGTGTTCAACACGCCGGGCGCCAACGCCAATGCGGTGAAGGAACTGGTGCTGGGCGGGCTGGTGCTGGCCAGCCGCAAGGTAGGCAAAGGCATGGAGTGGGCCAAAACGCTGGCCGGCCAGGGCGACGCCATCGGCAAGCTGGTGGAAAAGGGGAAAAGCCAATTTACCGGGCCGGAGCTTGCGGGCAAGACCCTGGGCGTCGTGGGCCTGGGCGCCATCGGCGTGAAGGTCGCCAATATGGCCACCCATCTGGGCATGGAGGTGCTGGGGTACGACCCGTACATCTCTGTGGAGGGTGCCTGGAGTCTTTCGCGCAGCGTGCGCCACTGCGTCAATTTGTCCGACCTCATCGCCCAGTGTGACTATATCACGCTGCACATTCCCGCCACGGCTGAAACAAAAGGCTTTGTGAACGACAGCCTCATTGCCCAAATGAAGCACGGCGTGCGCATCCTGAACTTTGCCCGGGGCGAGCTGGTGAATACGGCCGCCATGGTGAACGCGCTGAAAACGGGCCGCGTGGCCTGTTATGTGTGCGATTTCCCCAGCGAGGCGCTGCTTTCCGCGGAAGGCGCGGTGTGCATCCCGCACCTGGGCGCCTCCACACCGGAGAGCGAAGACAACTGCGCCGTGATGGCCGCGGATGAGCTGGGGGATTATCTGCTGAACGGCAACATCAAAAACAGTGTGAACTTTCCCTCGGTCTCCATGCCCCGTGCGGGCGGCAGCCGCATCTGCGTGGTACACCGCAATATCCCGGGCATCCTGGCCGCCATTACAGACGTGACCAGCAAGGCGGGGCTGAACATCGACAACATGACGAACAAATCCCGCGGGGATTATGCCTATACGATGCTGGACACCGGCGGCAGCGTCGGCACGGCCGACGCCGCCCGCCTGTTGGACGTAAGCGGTATCATCCGCGTGCGTGTGGTGTGACACAGCCGCTGCTAAAAAGCGAAGAAACAGACGCCCTGCGCGCCCAATGGCGCGCAGGGCGCTTCAGCTTGTCGAAAAAGCTACGCTTTTGCGCCAAGCTGCCTACGAACAGGGCCTTTGGCCCCGTTCGCCGCGCACGGCGCGGGGCCATTTTAAATGAAAAAGGGGTTCACCACCCCTTTTTCAAGCTTTTTCCCCGGACTTTTCTTTTACTTCTTTGCTTTTTTCGACAGTCTGACGCCCTGCGCGCCATTGGGCGCGCAGGGCGCTTTTTCTATTCCAGCTCAAACAGCGCGTCCTCATAATCCTGCACATAATAGCGGATATTCGTGCGGCCCCGCCGGATGACGGTGTGCCCCTCTGCCTCCAGACGCGCACGTTGGGCCTCCGCGCCGCCCGGATATTTTGCGTTCAGCTCGCCGTCCGCTTTCAGCGTGCGCCAGTAAGGCGTTTCGTCTGTCTGCCGCTGGGCGCTGGCCCATGCCGAAATGGATACAAAAATGCCCGCAGTGATGGGATCGGTAAAATCAGCGCCGTTTTTCCGGGCGAAATATTCCCGGATCTTCCCTACCGTGAGTACTTTTCCGAAAGGCACCCGCTTCATTACCGCGTCATAATCCGCCGCCGGGGCAAAGTACATCCGTGCTCCGCCGTATTTTTGCACTGTGGCCGCGTCCGTCACCAGCTGTATCCTGGGCATATCCGTGGCCCTGTGCAGCATCGCGTTGAAATCTTTCTTATCCTCGTTCGCCATTGCGAAACCACCTCCTATGCCCTCAGCATACCGTATCGGAGCCGGACATGCAATGAGGCGGTTTGATTTTTACGGCAGAATTTCCACATAATAAAGCACCGGGCAGCAGCATGCGCCGCGGCCCGGTTTTGCCGAATGTTTCAGTCGCTCAGTGGCTGTTCAGCACGCGGTCGATGGTTTCCATCGCCCGCTCCGCGCTGGCGCCCGCCTTTTTCATCATCTTTTTCATTTCCTTCGGGTTTTTCTGAGCCACATACGCGCCCGCCGCGCCTACCGCGCCGCCGGCCAGCAGCCCTAAGGCCGCGCCCTTCATCATACTCTCTGTATTTTTGCGCATATTTATCCTCCTCGTTTTATTATCTTTTGTATGCATTGCCGCGGCTTGTGCCGCTTTATTGCTAGTATGCCCGCCGGTGCGCCAAAATGCGGGGGCAAATTTTTCCACTTGTTCATAAAACCCCCTCTTATTCCGGCAAAAAATATGCTATACTAAAGAATAACCGCAGGCCGCCGTCTGTGCGGCCCGGAGGAAAGGAGGGCCCGCATGCAAAAACAGCATACCGTTCTGTGCATACAGGATCTCTCCTGTGTGGGACGGTGCAGCCTGGCCGTTGTGCTGCCCGCTCTGGCCGCCATGGGCGTGCAGCCCTGCGCGCTGCCCACGGCTCTGCTCTCCACCCACACCGGAGGGCTTGGCAGGCCCGCGCGCACAGATGAGAGCGGATTTATTTCCGCCGCACTGGCACACTATGCGCAGCTGGGCCTTGCATTTGACTGTGTATACAGCGGCTATCTTGCCGGCGCCGCACAGGTGGCGCTGGTGGAACAGGCCTTCCGCCAGGCTCCGGCGGCGCTGAAGCTGGTGGACCCTGTGATGGCGGACCACGGCAGGCCCTACGCCTCCATGACGCCTGAAATACGCGCCGCCGTCGCACAACTGTGCGGACAGGCGGATGTGATCGTCCCAAATGCAACAGAAGCCGCGCTCCTTCTGGAGGAGCTTCCCGGCCCGGCGGCGGACGGAACGCGCGCCGCCCGCCATGCATCCCTTTTGCTGCAGCGCTTTCCCGCGCTGCGCTGCGCCGTGGTAACCGGCGGCGCTCTTTCGGACGGACAGCGGGGCAACGTGTGCGCTGTGCGCGGCAGGGCGCCCGTTTTCCTGCCCTATTCCCCCGTCCCCCAAGATTATCCCGGCACGGGCGATCTGTTTGCCGCCGTGCTCACCGGCGGGCTACTGCGCGGCTTTTCCGAAGCCGCCGCCATCCGTCTCGCCGCGCGTTTTGTGGCGCTGGCGGCTGAACAGACCCTTCACGCCGGAGCGGATCCCCGCTTCGGCGTGCGGTTCGAGCCGCTTCTCGGAACGCTTTCCCACTGGGCCGAAACGCCTGCACAGCCCTGTACGGACGCTGTTTTTCCGCTGTAAAAACACCAGACAGAAGGAGCGCAATCTCACCCATGAAACCGTTGAATATCGTGCTGGTGGAGCCGCAGATCCCCCAAAACACCGGCAACATCTCCCGCACCTGCGCGGCCACGGGCGCGCGGCTGCACCTTGTGGGGCCCATGGGCTTTACCGTGGATGACAAAAAGCTCAAACGTGCCGGCCTTGACTACTGGCACCTGCTTGATATAACATATTATGAAGGGCTGACGGATTTTTTTGCCCGCAATGAAGGTCCGTTTTACTATTTCACCACAAAGGCACCGCAGCGCTACACGGACGTCGCCTACCCCGACGGCGCGTACCTTGTATTCGGGCGCGAAGACGCGGGCCTGCCCGAAGCATTATTGGTAGAAAACCAGGAAGCCTGCGTGCGCCTTCCGATGATCCCGGACGCACGCAGCCTGAATTTGTCAAACACGGTGGCTGTGGGCGTATACGAGGCCCTGCGCCAGCGTGATTTTGCGGGTCTGCTCGACACCGGGCGCCTGCGTGGATATGAATGGAAGTGAACAAGTGAGTAAAACAGCTGTTTTGACGGATTCCGCCAGCGACATCCCACGCGAGCTGGAAGAAAAATACGGCATTGATATCCTCCCGTTCAGCATCGTGGTGGACGGGCAGAGCTATACCGAACGCGTGGATTTCACCAACGAACAATATTACGAGATGCTCACCAAAGCCGAAGGCATCCCCAAAACATCGCAGATCACGATGCTGCGCTTTTTGGAAAAGTTTTGCACGTATGCCGACGAAGGCTATACGGATGTGATCTTCGTGTCCATCAATTCGGCCGGTTCCAACACCTACAACGCGGCCTGCATGGCCGCCGAGAGCCTGCGCGACGAACGCCCCGGCTGCACGATGAACGTGCATGTGGTGGACAGCCACACCTATTCCATGACATACGGCTGGCACGTATGCGAGGCCGCGCGCAAGCTGCAGGCGGGCGCGGACGTAAAAAGCGTCGTGGAATATCTGGAGGACCAGCTGGCGCGTATGGAGATCATGCTCTCCATGTATACGCTGCGCTTTGTAAAAAAAAGCGGCCGTGTCTCTGCGGCAGCCGCATTCGCCGGCGAGCTGCTCGGCCTGCGCCCCATCATCCATATGGTGGACGACACCACCTCCACCATCGCCAAGGTGCGCGGCGATAGCGCCGTGATGCCCGGGCTCATCGTCCAGACCAAAAAACGGATGGCAGAGGGCACGCCTTATCTCATCGGCGCAACGGACGATGGCAACGCCAAAATGCTGGCCAAGATGTGCAAAAAAGAATTCGGTTATGCGCCGGCCGCCACTTTCCTGCTGGGAGCGGCCGTCGCCACGAACACAGGCCCCAATGCCGTGGCCATCGTATACCAAGGTGAAAAACGCCGCTGAACCATCCTTTTTTCCGGATGAACAAGCGTCCGCGCCCCATAAGAACATAAAAGGAGAACGTCCCAATGGGAAACCCCATCCTGTATATTGTGATTCCCTGTTACAATGAAGAGGCCGTGCTGCCCCTGACCAGCGGCATGTTCCTGAAAAAAATCAAAGACCTTGCCGCAGCGGGCAAGATATCGGACAAAAGCCGCATACTGTTCGTCAACGACGGTTCCAAGGATAAGACCTGGGACATCATCCGAAGCCTGGCTGAAGCGGACGAGCATTACAGGGGCGTCTGCCTTTCCCGCAACCGCGGCCATCAGAACGCTCTGCTGGCGGGCCTGATGACCGCCAAGGACCTGGCCGACGTGACCATTTCCATCGACTGCGACGGCCAGGACGACATCAACGCCATGGACGCGATGATCGACGAATACTTGGCGGGCATGGACGTGGTGTACGGCGTGCGCTCCAAGCGCGAGACGGACACCTGGTTCAAACGAACCACCGCCGAGGGCTTTTACAAAGTGATGAAGGCGCTGGGAGCGGATGTGGTGTTCAATCACGCCGATTACCGTCTGCTGAGCAAACGCGCGCTGGAGGGCCTGGCCGAGTTCCGGGAAGTGAACCTGTTCCTGCGCGGCCTTGTGCCGCTGGTGGGCTACCGCTGCTCCAGCGTATACTACGAGCGCGCCGAACGCATTGCGGGTGAAAGCCATTACCCGCTGAAGAAAATGCTCGCCTTTGCCTTCGACGGCATCACCAGCCTTTCGGTAAAGCCGCTACGCCTCATCACACTGGCGGGCATGCTGGTCAGCGCCGTCAGCTTTGTCGCCATCATCGTCACGCTCATCACAAAGCTGGTGGGCTTTACGGTAACGGGCTGGACAAGCATGATCTGCGCCATCTACTTCCTGGGCGGCGTGCAGCTGCTGGGAATCGGCGTCATCGGGGAATATGTGGGCAAGATCTACAACGAAACAAAAGCGCGTCCACGCTTCATCATCAGCGAGACGACGTTTGAAAAGGAGAAGCCATGAGCAAGCAGGTCTGGAAAGGCTCGGCGCTCGTCGCGCCCGTGCCGCCCGCGCTGGTAAGCTGCGGTACGCTGGAGGCACCGAACGTGCTGACGGTGGCTTGGACGGGCATGCTGCAGTCACAGCCTCCCAAAGCCTATATCTCCGTGCGGCCGGAGCGGTACAGCCACGGCCTCATAACGGAAAGCCGGGAATTCGTGATCAACCTGCCCACCGCCGCGCTGGTGCGCGCCATCGACTATTGCGGCGGCCGGAGCGGGCGGGACGAAAGCAAATTCGAAGCCATGCACCTTACTGCGCTTGCCGCTTCGCAGGTTTCCTGCCCGTTGGTGGGCGAAAGCCCCGTGAATCTGGAATGCCGCGTGACAGACATTGTAAAGCTGGGCGGCTCCCATGATATGTTCATTGCGGACATCGTTGCCGTGAACGTGGACGAGGAGCTTCTGGACGAAAAGGGCAGGCTGCGCTTGGCCAAGGCGGGCCTGTGCACATATGCCCACGGCGAATATTTTGCACTGGGCAAAAAAATCGGCGATTTCGGTTTTTCCGTCAAGAAAAAGAAGAAAAAGCCCCAGTACGACAGGCGGAAATAAGGCCGTCCGCCTGTGCAAAGGCAATTCCCTGTTCACCTGAAAAGAAGCAAAAACGCGCCCCGGTACGGCTGAAAAGCGATACCGGGGCGCGTTTTATATGCATGCTTCAACCGCGCGGCGCCGTTTTTCCGCCGCCCGGAAAGCACAGGCGGAATTGAAGCGCCGCTTGCTTTGCGAAGGAAAACATTTCTGATGCAAAGCAGCGTTCGTTCCGCAGCTTTCAAACAAACACAAGCTGCACCAGCAGCATGTACAGTACCGTACCCACGCCCACGCTCAAAAGCGTGTTCTTTTTCCAAACATGCAGGCCCGCCGTCGCCGCCACGGCGATCAGCTCCGGCAGGCCGTAGGGCGCGGCCGCCGGCTGCACATCCTTCAAACAGTACACCACCAACAGGCCCATCACAGCACAGGGCAGCACCTTTCCCAGATATGCCACGATGCGCGGCGCCGGTTTCCCCTTGGGAAACAGCCAAAACGGCAGAAAACGTGTGAACACTGTACCCAGCGCGATTATCCCAATGGTGATCAGGCTTTGTGCCGTCGTCATCGTACCGCCCCCTTTTTGTCCAGTGCGGGCCGCATTACAAGCAGCAGCAATACAATAAGCGCCATCGCGGGCAGAATAAAATTCCCCGCCCCGAACAACGCGAGGCACAGCACCGATGCGCCCAGTCTCACCAGCGCCGGGCGGTGCTCTCTGTCTTCCATCCACTGGCCTGTAAAAATGGTAACGAAAAGCGCCGTCATCACAAACTCAATGCCCTTTGTACTGACAGTGAGCACGCGGCCCAGCAGCCCGCCCAGCGCGGACGCCGCCACCCAGTAAAATTGGTCCAGCAGGGACACCCAGAACATGAACCAGCCGCGGTCCACGCCTTCGGGCGGGCAGGCGGACACATTGACGGAGAACGTCTCGTCCGACATTGCAAATACCAGATACGGCGTTTTCTTTCCCGCGGCACGGTACGGCTCCAGCATGGATACGCCGTAGAACAGGTGCCGCGCGTTTACCATCAGCGTCAGAAAAAACGCGCCCGCAGGGTCGAATGCCGCACCCAGCAGAGGCACTGCCGCATACTGCATGCTGCCCGCGTATACCACCAGGCTGATGAGCGCCGGATACCAGAACGGGAACCCCGCGCTCTGCATCAAAATGCCGTACGCCAGCCCCAAAAACGCATAGCCCGTCAGCACGGGCAGCGTGTGGGGAAACGCCGCCCGCAATGCTTTCCTCTTCATAATCTCTTGCCCTCCCCGGACCGCGCCAAACCGCGCCGCCCTTCGCATGCCCTTTTTCGGGCACATATTTGGAAATAATTATAGCACAGCGCGCAGGTTTGTGCTATACTATGCGTTGCGGCCCTGCGCCGCACAGCAGGCCGTTTTGCGCCGCGCTTTTACAGGCGCGAAACAGCCTGACGGGCAACTTAGAAGGCTGTGCCTTCCGTGGGATTTTGTGCCCGCCGCGCTTTTGCGCGGACCACCCCTCCGGCCCGGCGGCACCGGTGGGGTAAAATACTGCCGCTAAGGAAAACTGTACCATGAAAAAAACAAAAACCAGAACCATCGTCCGCTGCGCGCTCATTGCGTCGCTCTACACCGCTGTGAGCCTCGTGCTCGCCCCCATCGCCTTTGGCGCCGTACAGGCCCGTGTGAGCGAGGCCTTCACGCTGCTGCCCGTGCTTGTGCCGGACGCCGTTGTGGGCGTCACGCTGGGCTGTTTCCTCACGAACCTTGTGGGCGTGTTTACCGGGGCAAACGTGCTGGGCGCGCTGGACATCGTATTCGGTACCGCCGCCACGCTCACTGCCGCGCTGTGTACGCGCCGCCTTGCCCGTGTGCGCCTCAGGGGCCTGCCCGTGGCCGCGGCTGTGCCGCCTGTGCTCATCAACGCCGTTGTCGTGGGCGCAGAGCTTGCGTGGGCGTTCGGCCCGCGCACCTTTGCGGGCTTTTTGCTTCAGGCCGGCGGTGTTGCGCTGGGGCAGCTCTTCTCCTGCTTCGCGCTGGGCCTGCCGCTGGTGCGCATCATTGAAAAAACGCCCGCGCTGCGGGCGTGGTTCCGGGATTGAACGTTTTTTCCGCTTGTTCCGCGACAAGAGCTTATCCTGTCGGCCCGTATGGCCGAACCGACGGCCCGCGGCTGTTTCGCATTTTTACCGACCAAGGAGTGAGACCATGCCTGTTTTCGACACGGTCCTGTGGGATTGGAACGGCACGCTGCTGGATGACGCCGCGCTGTGCTGCGAGCTTTTGAACACGATGCTTGCCCGCCACGGTTATGCGCCCGTGGGCAGCATGGAAGCCTACCGGCAGGTCTTCTGCTTTCCCATCGAGACCTATTACCGCCGGGCGGGGTTCGATTTTTCCCGTCATCCGTTCGCCGCACTTGCGGATGAATACATGCGGCTGTACACGCCCCGCAGCCTTGGCTGTCCACTGCAGCCGGATGCCTGCGCCGTGCTGGACGCGCTGCGTGCGCAGGGCATGCGCCAAGTGATGCTCTCCGCCTCCAAACGGGAGAATCTGCAGCAGCAGGTGGAGCATTTCGGCCTGCGTTCCCGTTTCGACACGCTGCTGGGCCTGTCGGACATCTATGCCAAAAGCAAAACGGAAGTGGGCCTGCGCTGGCTGCGGGAAAGCGGCGCGGACCCGGCCCGCATCATGATGGTCGGCGACAGCGAGCATGATTTTGAAGTGGCCCGTGCGCTGGGCGTACGCTGCGTGCTGTTTTCGGGCGGGCACCAGCCACGGGAAGTGCTGGCCGCAACGGGCGCACCTGTCATCGACGCGCTGGCGCAGCTTTTGCCTCTGCTGGCACAGCTTGCGGCAGAATAACCGAAAACGCCGCTGTCCGGGTCGATCCCCATCCGGACGGCGGCGTTTTTTGTGGCGCGCGGTGCGGCGGCGTGCTATACTGATGGTGTACCCGCCGCCCGCCGGGCGGCTCAGACGGAAAGGATGGGATAGGATGAACGAAGCTCTTGCTTATGTGGTTGCGCAGCGCATGGAGCGCACTGCCGCCGCGCTGCGAAAAAACAACATGGAGGCCTATTGCGTCAAAACGGCCGACGAAGTGGTGCCTCTTGTCAAAACGCTGTTGGCGGAAGGCGCGACTGTTGGCGCGGGCGGCAGCATGACGCTGGAGGAATGCGGCGTGATGGATCTGCTGCGAAGCGGCGCATACCATTTTCTTGACCGTGGCGCTCCCGGCCTGACGCCGGAGGATATTGGGAAGATCTACCGACAGATCTTTTCCGCCGACTGCTATTTTGCCTCTGCCAACGCCGTCACCGAGGCGGGCGAAGTTTTGAACGTGGACGGCAACGCCAACCGTGTGGCCGCCATTACCTTCGGCCCCGCCAGTGTTATCCTCGTGGTGGGCTCCAACAAAATCGTGAAAGACCTTGCCGCCGCCGACGCCCGTGTCAAGGCCGTTGCCGCGCCGGCAAATGCCAAACGTCTTTCCTGCAAAACGCCCTGCGCCGTTACAGGCCAGTGCGAAAACTGCCAAAGCCCCGGCCGCATCTGCTGCACATACGTGCTGCACCGCTACCAGCGCGTGCCGGGCCGCATCAAGGTCATCCTCGTGGGCCAGGAGCTGGGCTACTGAACCCGAACCTCAGCGGCAAAAAGAGCGCGTGCTTTTCAGCACGCGCCCTTTCCTGTTTTCAATCAGTAACCTGCCCTGCCGTCTGCGCCACACCAAAACCTACCGAAATGGCAGGTGGGTGCCCTGCCGGAGTTTCACGCTCCCTTCCTCCGCTTGCGGCCAAGGCCGGGCGGGAGGTCTGCGATCCCCTCACATAGGACTCCGGGCTCCCTTTAAATGGTTAGTAGGATTAAATATATGGCGCATCAAATCGCACAGGGCAGGCTGCCTGCCGGTTTATTGGCCGCCGTTGAGGTCGATGTCGTACAACTCCTCCAAACGGCGCGCGAACATGTCGCTCACCTCGTAAAGCTCCTCATCGTCATCCACAACGTCCAGATATTCTTCGCCGTCCTCTTCGCCCACGCGCATGATGATGAGGTTTGCGTCCTCCTCCAACTGCTCCGTGGAATCCTCGGCATAGGGCACCACCGCCAGGTAGCGCTCGTCGTTGTAATCGGCGGCGTCGATCACTTCAAAGCTGAACTCCTTGCCGTCTTCATCCGTCAGGGTGATGAGGTCCGGGGAGTAATCGTCCAGTTGTTCGTCCTGAGGCATGGGAATGATCTCCTTCACTGCTCGTCGTTCCTGTTTCTGTTTTTATTGTACCCAATCCGGCGCCCGCCGTCAAGCATGCCCCGTAAATTTACAGTTCATTCACTTCTTTCCCTCCGGGTTTGTGATAAAATAATTTCAAAGCCAAAGCCCGCGCGCACATGCCGTGAACGCGCTTTGCGCTGCGGCCTGCAAGCTCCGTTCACACTGCCGCGCAGGGCGGCGGAGCGTAAAAAACATTCTTTTATCTTTATCCGGTATCCGGGCGTTTGCGCCCGGATACCGCCGCACAGGGGGAAACAGCCTTGACCAAACGTATCTTTATCACCTTTTGTGCCGCAGCCGCGTGCTGCGTGCTGCTGGGCGCCTGCGAAAGCGGGAGCCTCGCTGCCGCCGCGGGCAAGCGCACCCGTCCCGCAGACCTTGGCGAGCTCCAGTTCATCACGCCCGCCGAAGGCGACCCCATCGCTACGCTCTCCACAACGCTGGGCGATATTTCTTTTGTATTGTACCCGGATATCGCCCCCATGGCTGTGGAAAATTTTGTCGGTCTGGCCCAGCAGGGCTATTACAACGGCCTGTCCTTCCACCGGGTGATCGAGGGCTTTCTGGTCCAGACAGGCGACGCCACAGGTACCGGCGCAGGCGGCTCCACCATTTGGAACGGAAATTCTTATCCCAACGAGATCTCCGACCGTCTGCACCATTATGCCGGTGCCGTTGCCATGGCGCACGCCTCGGATGGTGCTTCGGGCAACCTGAGCCAGTTTTATATCGTGCAGAGCGCCCAGGATTCCGTGGATAAGACTCTGGCCAAAACGCTGACCGAGGCAGGTGTGCGCGAGGCCGTGGTAACCGCCTATCAGGCCGTGGGCGGCGCGCCTTATCTTGACAACCTGAACACCGTGTTCGGCCAGGTGTACGACGGCATGGACGTCGTGGACGCCATTGCCGCCGTGGAATGCGGCGAAGACGACCGCCCGCTGGAAGACGTCATCGTCAACAGCGTTACCATCGGCACTTATTCCGCCGCGCAGAGCGGCAGCACGCCCGCATCCGGCGCATCCGGTTCCGACAGCGCCGCCTGAATCGCCCCATACAAACCTTACAAGGCGCGCTCCGCATTGCGGGGCGCGCCTTTTTATCGGCAGTTTTCCCGGTCACTCCCGGCAAAGCCTACTGCATTACTATTTTTTTTGCGCGAAATATGGTACACTATAAAGCATCGGGACAAGCGCTCTCTTGCGTCTGTGTGGAGGTACGGTGTGAAAAAGATACTCAAATTTCTGCTCTCCCGGACATTCCTGTTCGGGCTTCTGATCGCATGCCAGGTGGGGCTTTTTGCGGCGCTCATGCTGGTATTCAGCCGCGCGGGTACGGTGGCTTACATCATCCTCACGCTGGTCAGCGTGTTGGTGGTCATCGCCGTGATCGAACGCGACAACATCAATCCCGCTTACAAAATCATGTGGCTGCTCATTGTGGTGGCCCTGCCCGTTACAGGGGCGGTATTCTACCTGTGGTGGGGCAACCAGGGCGTCACCCCCAAAAACGCGCGTAAATTTGCAGACATCGAACGGGCCGCGTCCGCCGCCATGGTGCAGGACGATGCGGTAACAGAGGCCCTGTACGCCCGGGAGCCCGCTTTTCGCCGCAGCGTGGAATATCTGTCCCGCAACGCCTCGGCCCCTCTCTACTGCAACACGCAGAGCGAGTATTATCCCATGGGGCAGGATTTTTTCGCCCGTTTTCTGGAGGTCATCCGCGGCGCGAAGAAATATATCTTCATGGAATATTTTATCGTTGAAGAAGGCGAAATGTGGAACGAAACGCTGGCCGTGCTTAAGGAAAAAGCCGCCGCGGGCGTGGACGTGCGCCTGATCTACGACGGCTTCGGTTCCATGTTCACACTGCCCGGTGATTATGACGAAGAGATACGCCGCGCGGGCATCAAGTGCCATGTATTCAATCCGCTGCATTTTTCGCTGCATATCTCTGACTATAAAATGCTCAACCACCGAGACCACCGCAAGATCACCGTCGTGGACGGTGAAACAGCTTTCACCGGCGGGCTGAACTTTGCGGACGAGTACATCAACCGCAAGCAACGCTGCGGCGTGTGGAAGGATACGGGCCTGATGCTGAAAGGGCCGGGCGTTTATCCGCTTACCGTAACATTTTTGAAAATGTGGGACTTTGTGGCGGGCACCACCACCCCGTACACCGATTATATGCCCCTGGGCGAATACGAAGCGGACGGCTATGTGCAGCCCTATTGTGATTCTCCGCTGGACGGCGAAGCCGTGGCCGAAAGCGCGTATCTGAACGTGCTTCAGCACGCGCGGGATTATGTGTACATCGTTACGCCCTACCTGATCGTGGACAACGAGATGGTCACCGCGCTGTGCCTTGCAGCCAAAAGCGGCGTGGACGTGCGCATCCTCACGCCCGGTGTGCCGGATAAATGGTATGTGTATTATGTGACGCAGAGCTATTATCCGCGCCTGCTGGAAGCGGGTGTGCGCATTTACGAGTACACCCCCGGCTTCGTGCACGCAAAAATGTATGTCAGCGACGACCGCGAGGCCATTGTGGGCAGCGCCAACATGGATTACCGCAGCCTGTACCTGCACTTTGAAAACTGCTGCGCGTTTTACGGCGGCCACATGGTTCGGGACGTGCTGGAAGACGTGCGCGCCACGCTGGCTGAAAGCCATGAGGTAACGATGGCGGATGTGCTGCGCACGCCGCTGTACAAATGGCTGGCGCAGGTGTTCCTGCGCTTCTTCTCGCCGCTGATGTAAGGAGGACGGAATATGGATATTGTTATCATCGACGGGCAGGGAGGCGGCTTTGGCCGCGCGCTCATCGAGGCGCTGCGCGCGGGCGGCGTGACGCAGGAGATCGTGGCGGTGGGCACCAACGCGCTGGCCACCAGCGCCATGCTCCGGGCGGGTGCATCCGCCGGAGCCACGGGAGAAAACGCCGTGATCGTGAACGCCGCGCGGGCGCGTATTCTGGCGGGTCCCATCGGCCTTGTGATGGCAAACAGCATGCTGGGCGAATGCAGCCCGGCCATGGCCCGCGCCGTGGCGGAAAGCCCGGCTCACAAGGTGCTCATCCCCGTTGCCAAATGCGGGGCGCACATTGCGGGCCTTCCGGAAAAGCCGCTGGCCCAATACATAGCGGATGCCGCAGAGCTGATTCGCGGCCTGCTGTAAGGGCATGCCGCCCGGATGTGCGCCGGGCGGGCAAACAGCCCCGCAACAGAAAAGCACCCCCATCCGCGGATGGGGGTGCTTTTGCGATTTACACGGCAAAATTGTCGAAATAGCCCTGGATGAGGATGATGGGGGTCCCCTTGTCGCCGGAGCCGGAGGTCAGGTCGCACAGGCTGCCGATCAGGTCTGTCAGGCGGCGGGGCGTAGTGCCCTGGCTGGACATTTGGCCCTTCAAATCCGCATTTTTGTGGGAGATGCTGTCCTTGATGGCGCTGGTCAGCGCATCGCCGGAAAGAGAGGCAAAATCGTTGTCCGCCAGATACTTCAGCTTCAGCTCATTGGGCTGGCCCTCCAGGCCGCTGGTGTATGCGGGGCTCACGACAGGGTCGGCCAGCTCCCAGATCTTGCCCACGGGGTCCTTAAAGGCTCCGTCGCCGTACACCATGACCTCGATCTGTCTGCCCGTGGCGCTGCGCAGGCTCTGTGCAAGCGCGTCCACAAAGCTGCGGCAATCGCGCGGGAACAGCTTCACGCTTTCCTCCGTGGCCTTGTTTGAGCCCAGCAGGCCAAACTGCTCGTTGTACCCGCTGCCGTTCACCGGGGCCGTCATAAGGTCGCTCAGCAGCAGCACCTTTTCCGCGCCCGCAGCCAGCAGGCGGCGCCTGGAGCGCTCGCGGGTGTGGATGTCGCAGCACAGCACATTCTTTGTATACGGCAGCACGGCGCGCACGTCGTTTCCGAACAGGAATACCGGCTCGCAGCCCTCCGCACGGAACAGGTCTCCGTAATACTCCACATAATCCACGCCGGTGAAGGGATGCTTCTCATAGCCGAACAGCTCGCGGTATTTCGCCTCGTCCAGCACGTCGCTCCAGGGGTTTACGCCCTTTTCATCCAGCAGGTCCTCGTCGAACAGATGGTTTCCAACCTCGTCGGAGGGATAGCTCATAAGGATATACACTTTTTTAAAAGCCTTTGCAATGCCTTTCAGGCAGATGGCAATGCGGTTGCGGCTGAGGATGGGAAATGTGAGCGCCACCGTATCGGCGCCGAATTTTGCGCGGCAGTCGGCGGCGATGTCCTCCACACCGGCGTAGTTCCCCTGGCTGCGTGCCACAACAGCCTCTGTAACAGCCACGATATCGCGGTCATGGAAGGTGAGGCCCTGCTCTTCACCGCAGGCGAGGATGGCGTCGGTGACGATTTTGACCAGATCGTCGCCCTCACGGACGACCGGGCAGCGTACGCCGCGCGAAGTGGTGCCAACAGTTCTCATTTGTACTAACCCCTCTTTTATTGATGTAAAATTGCAACACAAAAAACGGCCTTGCCTCAAGGCCGTTTTATATTATATCCCAAACTGTACTGTGCGCACAATAGCAATTTGCAAAATCAGCAGAAATACTCATCTTCCGGGCGAATCCCGGCGTTCAGCCGTTTGAACGGCCATAGAAAACCGGAAAAACGGGGCGAACGCCTGCAACAGCGGCAGCCTCCCCGTTTTTCCGGCGGCATGTTCCTAAGGCGGCGGTCACAGCCGGGAATGCACCTTGTGTGCAAGCGCGGAATACCGCTTGGCCATATCCCGTATCGAAAACGCCTCCGTGTTCTTCAGATAAGTATCCATACGGTCGTGAAAGCACTCGTACAGCTCCGGGGCGATCGCGCTCTTGCCCAAAACCGCGCCCAGAATGCTGCCTGCGGAGGCGGCGGTACAGTCGCTGTCAAGGCCCATCGCAACAGTCTGGGACAGTCCCCGCATCAGGTCTCCCTCCGCCAGCTTGAGGCCAAACACGATCAGACACAGGTTGTTGTTGGTGTGAACGGCATGCATTCCCGCGAACCGTTCATCCACCAGCCGGCGCGCATCGCCGTGGCCGCGCACCGCGCCGCAATGCTCCAGCGCCCAGGCGAGGTCCCGGTAAAGCAGGCACTCCCGTGGGATCTCCGCCATGCCGGCCCGCACGGCGTCCAGGGGGTCGCTCACAGCAAAAGCCGCACTCTGTGCCGCCGCCAGGAACATCTCTCCGTAAATACCGTTGCGCCTGTGGCTCAGGCGGGCGTCGCGCCAGGCCATTTCTGCCGCCAGCTCCGGCAGGCCGGCCGCTGCCCAGCCAAATCCGTCAGAACGGATGGCGGCGCCGATCCACTGGCAGAACGGATTGTCCCTGTCCGCAGCCTCCCGCGCCGGCACGCCTTTTTTCATGTTGTCCAAAGCGGCCTGCTCCGCCGTACAGGCAACGGGAAGATATTTTTTCCATGCCTCCCCAACGTCCTCGGTCGTAAAATCAGGCCCGTATTCTTCCAAAATCAGCAGCGCAAGCTGTGTATAGGCCAGGTCGTCATCTACCGGAGCGGACCGGAGCGCGCATTTCCGGTATTCGCCGCGCTGACGGCCGTAGCAGTTCCAAAGCTCCGGATTTTGCACTTCTTCCCAATAGGAAACCGGCGGGAAGGGCTTGCCGATGTACTCGCTCCATGCACGCATGCTTTCCACCGAGAGCCCTTCTACGGGCACGCCCAGCAGGCAGCCAATGATGCGCCCCAGCAGCGCGCCCTCCAATTTGTCCATCCAGATATCCTCGGGCGGCAGCGCCTCCCACAGGCGGCGCTGCGCCGGTGCACGCAGCGCGCGGATGGCGTCCAGTTCGTTTGGTTCACAGGCAGACAGAGCGGCATCGTCCGGCAGCTCCTGCAGAAGCCGGACCGTACAGCGCATGGTCTCCGTCAATTGACCGATCAGTGCGGCGGCGCCTGTTTCCGCTCCCTGCTCGCATTTCAATCTGGCATATTCCCGCAGGGGTGTGCTCAGCGCGTCCAGCTGTGTGAAATCAGGGTATTTTACAATGGGGTCCATATCAAAACACCTTTCGCAGTAAATAGCCGGGCAGCCGACAGAAAAAGGCTGTTTTCCCTTAGTCGGGAATGCCCGGTTCTTCCTTCAGTACAATAAATATACAATAATAAACAGCCCAAATCTATGCAAAAAAAGGATAAAATCATGCAGTTTCGCGCAAGTCCCGCCCCCACTGCGCGCCTTGCAGAAAATTCCGCCGGAGCGGATAAAAAAGCCCTTTATGCCAACGCCGCGGCATAAAGGGCACGGGAGCGGCAGCCTGCCAATCGGACGGAGATGAACCGGGCGCGCACTCAGGCAAGCGGTGCTTCCGGCTGCCGAACGCGCTTGTACAGCAGCTGCATGCGCTTTGTCAGAGCCTGCAGATCGGTCTCGTGAAAATTCCCCATTGTCGTGTGTATCGTATTATTGAACTGCGCATACCAGTGCTCAGGCAGGCCATCGGCGAAATAAGCGCCCAAAATGGAACCGCAGCTGCAGGCAAAGCTGTCTGAATCGTTCCCCTGCGCCACCTGCATGCCGATTCCCTCCTCAGCATCCCGGGCAAACTTCAGGGTATTGATGACTGTGCCGATCTCCTGTACGACCTGCCCCGCTCCAAACGCGCCGTATTCGGTATGGACCGCGTTATAACCATCTTCGAAAGAAGCGGCGTCATCCACCATGCGCAAGCAGATGGAAGCCTGTTCGTAAAATCTGCTGCGCTGGGGAACATACTGCAGCGCGGTGACGACGATCTCCTTCCAATTTTCCGCAGTAAACGCGGCGGCAATTGCCGCCGCAACAAACATTGCACTGTATACGCCGGTTTTCCGGTGTGTAAAGGATGCGTCACGGAATGCAAGCCGTGCGGCAAGCTCCGGGTCGCCGGGACACGCATAGCCATAGGCATCCGCACGAATCATTGCACCGCAAAGCTCCTGGCCCGGATTCAGCCGCGCCGCCCAATCGTCCATATCATAAGGCAGATCGGGCGCCAAAACCGCAAGGCCGGCGCGCAGCAGCACCGTCCTCTCGGGGCCCCAGCACAAATAGATCGGAAGGTTCTCCAGCCAAAGCTGACGCATGTCCTCGTGCGAAAAATCCTTCCCCCGCTTTTCAAGCAGCAGCATGCCCATGATGGTATAGGTGATGTCGTCATCGGACGCGGCATAGCGCACTCTTCCTCTGGTCGTTTCCACCCAGGATGGGTTCCGCCTCCCCCACGCCGTAAGCATCGCATCGCTCACATAATCCCGCAGAGGCCATTCTCCGCTTGCCTGCGCGGCGGCGCGGATGTCCTCGAGGCCGCCGTAGGGAGCCTCCTCCAGGGGCTTGCCCAGGATGCATGCGCAAACCGAAGTCAGGAACGCGGAGCGGACGCGCGCCTCGATCTCCCCATCGGAAAGCAGACGGGACGCTTCCCGCCTGCGCATCGGGTCACACGCCGCCATCACGCTTTCCAGGTCGTCCGGCTCCTCGTACGGCCAATCCTGCCGTATGGGCGCCTCTTTGATACGCTGTGAAAGCGCCAGCAGCGCGTCACAGCTGCCGGACGCCTTCCCCAGAAGAGGCCGCAGCGCTTCCACATCGTATCCCTGCTTCCGGCGTTCTTCCAATTCCGCCGCAACAATGCGGCCGAGTATCTCCTTCATACTTTTCCCTCCGATTTTGTCCGCCGGGCCTCTTTTTCGAGCCGCGGAAATCATTGCTGTTTTTCCCCATATCCCCATGCAGCACGGCGCGCCTGATAATATTGTAAATACCGGGCATACAATTCCTTTGCGGGCTCCCCTCCCAGAGAAAAGCGGGAGGCCGGATGGTTCATCAGCCCCGTATACTGGTAGCCGTAGCACTGCTCCAGAGCGTCATATTGACGGATCTCACGAAGCAGCGCTTCCATCGTCTTGGGTACAAGCCCATCCTCAAAGGGCTCCCGGAACATCTCCATATCCACCCACATGTGCGTGCCGCATTCGTCGCAGATCTGCTTCATCTGCACGACATTCAGATGTTCCGGATCGCGCGCAAAAGCAAACGGGATCAAAATATCAACAAAGGGCAGGATGGTTTTCCATTCCTCCGCATAAAGATGGAACCGTACATTATTGGGCGCAAAAGCCACCGGTTTTGTGGGAGCAAGTTCCTGTACAAAAGTACGGAACTCGCGAAAGAACACGGCAAGCTCCTTCCAGCGCTCTGCGGAGTGCGGCATGTACGAATAATACAGGTCTCCCATGATCTCTTCTGAAACATACCAGCCATAGAAGGACGCATGGCCTCCATACCGCTGAAAGAGCTCCCGTGCAACGCGCCTGTGCCATTCCAGCGACTGTTCCGAAAAATCAAACCAGGCGAACAGGCCCACACCCAGCAGCACATGCATCCCACACCGGTCAGCGGCCCGCAGCACCGCCTCAATGGGGTCCCGCGCGGCAAGCGGCATTCTTCCGGGATAGAGCCCGGAAGGATAAAATGCCCGGCCGTCATAGCTCCCGCAGGTCATCTCATGGCGGCCCACATAATGGGAGGAATCAAATACATTCTGGATCACAACGCCCCGTATTCCAAGAAGGGACATCTCCTCGATATGCCGTTCGAAATCCTCGTCCCGCATTTTTTTGAGTTCCGAATTAAAGAACACCGCTTCCTGTTCGCTCCAGTGGCAGATGGATATCCAGCAGCCGTCGATCAGGCCTGTGGCGGGCACACTGCCGGGAACGACCTGATACGGCGCCGAGCTTGTCTCCACCTCCTTCTCTCCCCTGTAAAACCGGAAGCGCAGCTCCACATCGCCCACAGCCCCCTTCAGGCTGTAACGAAACACCGATGTTTTTCCCGGCGTCAGCTTCCGCGTGCAGCCCAACAATATGCATCCGCCCCGGAGCACGTCGATCTGCAGGGCATCCGCCTCATGGGAAAATACGCGAAATTCCGGCTGGACCTGTTCGGATACGCGCACCGCCGGGATCACTGTGACTGTGTTCATGCCATTCGCCTCTTTCTTCCGTCATCTGGCGGCGCCTCCGGCAGCCCTTTTTTCCATGGACGCGCCGTGCCAATGCCTGTCAAAGCGCCGCGGCTCCTGTTCCCCGTAAGCTCTCCAGTGGTTCCCCCTGCGCCGCGCTGAAATCCAATACTTCCCTCCATGTGGGAATGCTTGCCGAAGCGCCTTCCCGGCTTACTGCAAGCGCAGCCGCCATACTTGCGCAGCGCAGGCATTTTCCCGGGTCAAACCCGCGGATCATACCTGCCAGAAAATACCCTGTGAATGTATCTCCCGCGGCCGTTGTGTCCACGACCTTCACAGGATATGCCCTCTGGCGGAGCAGCACGCCGCCCTTACGGTACAGCGCGCCCTCGCCTCCCACGGTAAGAACGACAGCCACGTGGGGAAAACGTTCCGCAAGCGCTGTCAAAACCGCTTCGTTTTCGTTTGCCGGAGTGCCCGACAAAAGCCCTCCCTCCGTCTCGTTGACGAACAGCACGTCCGCCAGTGCAAGCACATCCTGTGTCAGGGAACCGTCTATGGGCGAAGGATTGAACGCGACCGTCATTCCCTTTTCTCTGGCCTGTTCCATTGCATAACGGACACAGGATGTTTCATTCTGAAGCAGCAGCAGATCACCGGGGCCGTAGTCCTTTAAAAAAGCGTCCACATCCTGCGGCCGGGTCATCCGGTTTGCCCCACCGTACACGATGATACAATTCTGTCCCGCACAGGACTGGATCACGGCATGCCCGCTCACCGTTTCCAGAACGCGCAGATACGTCGTGCCGGCGCCCTCAGCCTTGAGCAGCGCGTGAAATTCCGTCGTCTCCCGCCCCACTGCTCCGGCATGCTCCACAAAGATACCCGCCCTTGCCAGCGCGACAGACTGGTTCAGCCCCTTTCCTCCTAAAAACTGGTTCTGTTCCTGTGCGCTGATGGTCTCTCCCTCGCGCACAAAGTGCGCGACTTTATACACCTTATCCAGGTTGAGAGAGCCAAAGTTCAATATTTTCACGACAGTTCCTTCTTTCCTATCAATTTGTCCGCTCCGCAGAGCGCCCTTTTGCCGCACGGTAAAAGGCAGATTCAATACCACTCCGGCGGGACGGGCGCGCCGCTGCCGAAAAGATCCGGGTCTTTTTTCAGCAGCTCCAGCGTAACGGCCAGCAAGTCTTTGCCGCGGAACAAAAGGCATTCGGCATTGCCGAACGGGACGCGCCGCAGTATATTCCTGTGAAACATCACCGGTTCAAGCTTGACGTAATGGTCCGAATTGGCGTTTTGATGGCGGCGGGACGGCACGGAAAGCAGCCGCCCGCTTTGATCGCGCACAAACAGCGGATGATGCTCTGCTGTAAGGCGGCCGGGCACGTTTGCGATCTCCTCGATGCAGTGTACGCTGGTGTTGCAGGCAAACGTGACCCCCACCATCATCACCTGCGCGTTTTGCCGCAGCAGCTCGCCGTAACAGGAGCCGGGCGCACAGGGCGTATCGAACCGCTCCTGCCCTTCTGCAAACGCCTGTGCCCGGGGCCCGTAAACGCACAGCGAATGCGTGGGGTGCAGCGTCCGCACCACGCCCTTCCGCCGCCGGAACAGATCCGGCAGAAGCCCGACGCAGGGCTTTGTTTTCCGCACGTCAAACACGGGGTTTTCATCGTTGACATTGCTCCAGGTGTGACAGGGAACGATCAGCAATCCATTTTTCATGTATTCCATCAAAGCGTCCAGCACCGTGTCGGCGCCGTTTTCCACGGGGCCGATCTTTTTCATTGAAAGATGGCACAGCAGCATGCCGTGCGGGTCTATACCCGCACGGCCCAGGTCTTCAAGCAAAGCGGCTTTCGTGATCATGCGTCATTCTCCTGTATCTGTCTTTTCCTTAGTACCTTCTGCGCGGAGCACTTCTTCCAGCCGGACATGCAGCCGGATGTAAAAGATTCCGTCCCACTGGAATTGCAGCGTGTCCACAATGGGACGGCGGCCGCGTATCCCGGCCGTAAACTTCTCGTCCAGAAGCGCTTGCAGCCCATGCCTGAAATATTCCGCCGCATCCCCGTAATGCCGCCCAAGCGCATAAGGGTCTACCGTGCCCGCAGTCTCCGCAAGGTACCTGTGCAGCACATTGGATTGATACAGCCAGTCGCTGGCAAGACGGCTCGCCATGAACTCCTCCGACCGCCGGAGCTGCTCCGGCCTGCCGCAAAAGCCATTGTAATAGCTCGCGATCACAAGCTGCGCCAGCACGACGCCAATGGTATTCTGCGCGGTGTTCCAGCCTCCCACAGCGGTCAGGTAATCATAGGTTCCGGTCAGCAGTCCCAATTCCATGCAGTCGTTTTCGCATCCATTGGCTACCGATACCTCCGCCAGGCCCACCGGACGGCCGTATTCCTCATGATAATAGCGCATATAACGGAAAAGCTCATTCAAATTCAGATGCGTGGAAAAGGTGAGGTCCTTTGTATATTGCTCGACGGATTCAATCATATGCTTTCCCGGGCTGTTTACAGCCAGCATGCAGTCGGAATCACCGGGCGCATCCAAAACTACGCCTCCCAGAGAGGTGATCTGCGCTTTTATTCCCTCCTGCAGCGGCCGGTCCTCATAGCGCGGCACAATAAACGGGCCGTACACGGAGGAATATCTTACGTAAATGCGCGGGCGGTAGTTTTTGATCTGGTTGAAAACACGGGCAAACAGCACGCTTCCCACCTCGTCGGCCCCCGGATATACGAAGACGCGGTCCGGCAGCCGAAGCTCGCGCACTCTCTTTGCAATGGCCATCTGGTCCAGCGCCGCGTACCCGTACTCGGCGGTATCGTCCTTTGGGACGGTAAGCACATCGAATACACCGTCCCGCACCAGGTCCACACACGCAAGATTGACCGCCCGGTCCACCGCGCGGCGCGCCAGAAAATCGTCCAGAACGCCGTCCGGTATCTCGCGCCGGAGCGCGGCGCATTCCCCGCGCTCCGCCTCATCCGCCTCTCCCCGCTCGGCCTTGTCCGTCAGGCATGCATAACGCCATATTTTTCTTCCGTATGACGCCCAGTAATCCGGGTCCTCCGCGTCGCTGTCATATGCCGCCACCCGCGCCACCAGATTGAACGCATGAATGGAAAGCTCCGGGTTTTTCCGCTTCAGCTCGGTGAACCGGGAGAGCGTTTCCATGCATGCCTCCAGGGGGCGGTGATGCGTTCGGGAATTGATGATATTGCCGTAAACCAGCGTATCCACGGAAAGGATGGCGTGGCTGCATTGCCCCGCATTCTCGAAAAGCCAGGCCCAGAGCGCGTCGATATCCGCCGGCTTTTTTTTGAAGCCCATCCAGCCGACGGGCGGTTCCACCAGAGCGACGTCCTCTGTCATGCCTGCCAGAAGCGCGGGGAATTCATAATTACAGGCACGTTCGTCCAGCGGAACATACAATATCCGATTCATAAAAGCACCCTTTCCGGCATCAGCCCTTTACACCCGTTACCGTGATGCCTTCGATAAAGTATTTTTGTGCAAAGAAAAACAGGACGATCATCGGGATCGTAAAAATAGCAGAAGCCGCCATCAGAATGCCCCACTGCACATAGTGCTGCTGCAAAAAAGCCTGCAGGCCAATGGAAAGCGTGTAGCTTTCCTGACGGTTCAGATACAGCATAGGACCCATAAAATCGGACCATGTGTTGATGAAAGTGAAAATAGCGACACTTGCCATTGCAGGTTTGCACAAAGGCAGCATGATCTGTGCAAAAATGCGCACCTCTCCGGCGCCGTCGATCTCCGCGGCTTCCAGCAGGGAATCCGGGATGCTCTTAAAGAACTGGCGAAGCAGAAAAATGTAGTATGCGCCGCCGAAAAACGCGGGCACCACCAGGGGCGCGATGCTGCCGATCAGCCCCAGCTTGTTCCATATCATATACAGCGGGATCAAAGTGACCTGATATGGGATCATCATCGTGGCCACGATGATCGGGAACAAATATTTTTTCCCGTTCCACCGCACCTTCGACATGGAATAGGCCACCATCGCGGAGGATATCACGGTTCCCACAACGCACAGTGCGGTGATGACGATGGTATTCCACGCATAGCGAAGGAACGGTATCTGCGTAACAGCCAGAATATAATTGTCGAAGTGCAGCTTTGTCGGAAAAATAGTACGCTGATAAACCTCTTCCATGGACTTCAGCGAAGTAAGCAGCATCCATGCAAACGGTACCAGAAAGACGACGGACAGCGCCACAAGCAGAAATACCGTGACCGCCTTTCCGCACAGCTTGCGCCGCCTGATGTTTTTGTTCGCACGCGCGAGAGAAGCATTATTCTTCACCGTAGCTCACCCACCTATCCTGCGTTTTAAAAACGACTGCGGTCACAACAGCCACAACAACAAACAAGATCCAGGCCATCGCGGACGCTTTGCCCATTTTGAAAAGGTTGAATGCGTTCTGATACAGATACAGCGCATAAAACAGCAGGGAATTTTCAGCGCCGCCGCTGACCACGTTCAGACCGCCGCCCGTGGAACTTCCGATCATCAGATATGCTTGTGTGAAATACTGAAAATTGTTGATGATCCCCATGATCAGCTGGAAAAAGATCGCAGGAGAAATTCCGGGCAGAGTGATGTAAAAAAAGCGCTTCAGAGCATTTGCACCATCGATCTCGGCAGCCTCATACAAAGTGCGGGGCACGTCCTGCAGCGCCGCCAGAAAGATGATCATAATACTGCCGACACCCCACACGCCCATGATCAGCAGCGCAGGTTTCGTAAAACGCGGGTCGGTCAGCCAGTTGGGCTGGTACAGCCCCAGTTTCTGCAGGATGTTGTTCAAAAGGCCGTACTGCGGGTTCAAAATCCACAGCCACAGCATGGAGGATGCGACAAGCGGCACGATGCTGGGAAGATAAAAGAACGTTCGGAAAATGGGCATGGCACGCACCTTCTGGTTCAGAAGCACCGCCAGAAGCAGGCCTGCCACGAGGCACAGCGGCGTGCCCAGAACCGTCATATACAGCGTATTGCCCAGGCTTTTATAAAATTTTTCATCCTGAAACAGCGCCGAATAATTTTCAAGCCCTACAAATTTCGGCGTTTGGAACATGTTGAAGTCTGTCAGGCTGTAATACACCGACATGATGATGGGATACAGGCTGAACGCCAAAAAACCAATGATCCAGGGCAGCGCGAATAAAATACCCGCCGCCGTATGATTTCTACGTTTTGAAGCTCTGCTTTTGATGGCCCTGTGTTGAAGCATGATGATATCCACCTTTCAAGAAGCTATGCAATATAACATGTGTAAAGGGGCCTTTACATGCAAGGCCCCTTTACGAACAGTTAACTGTGCATTCGTTCCTACAGAACGAACCTGTTAACAAACAGCAAATATATGCGCACCACTACTTGAACAGTTCAGAGCCCTTATCATAGATGTTTTGCAGCGCCTGCTCCGGAGTCTGCTTGAGATTGAGCGCAAGCTCTACCTCTTCCTTGATGATCGTATTGTACTCGGTGCTCTGCGGCACGTTGGGCAGGGCAAACAGATTTGGGCTGGCGGCCAATTCGGCGAACACGTCGCTGTTGTAGCTGCCGTTTACAAACTCGTCGCTCTCCAGCTGTGACAACAGCGAAGGGAATCCGCCGTGGGACACGCTCTGAAGCATCGTTCCCTCCGGGCCGCAGATGAAGGTGAGGAAATCATAGGCGCCGTCCGGGTTTTTGCTGTTGCTGGGGATATAGAACATGGACGAGCTGGCAATGCCGCGTCCTTTCAGCTCTTCATGGCCTTCCGGATAAGGAATGAATGTGCAGCCGTAATCCACATCCACCTTAAAGGTATCGTTGATGTTGGCGCCAAGCCAGTTTCCGTCCACGCGGAAGGTCTGCTTTCCAGCCAGGAAGGGGTCGGTGGGGTCCAGATATTTGCCTGCGGAACCAAATTTGGCTACGTTTTCAACGCCGAATTTCTCACGGTACATCACCGCATATTTCAAAGCCATGAGGTTGCCTTCGTTGTCGGGCGACGCAGGCTTTCCGTTTTCATCGTACCAGCCGCCGCCCAGCGCCGCCGCAAAGTTGTCTGTATAATAAACAGAGGGAAAATCCGGATAGCCCATCACGTCAATCGTTCCATCCGGATTGAGCTTTGTGGTGTTGACAGCCATCTCATACATTTCTTCCATTGTTTTGGGCGGCTCGGTATAACCTGCTTCAGCCAGCAGCGTTTTATTGTAAAACAGCGCCATCAGGTTCATGCCGGCGGGCAGCGCGTAGGTTTTCCCCTCATATTTGCAGGCTTCCAGCGTGGAGGGAATGATGTCGGACAAGTCGGTATTGTTCTTGGCAATATAGTCATCCAGCGGGAGCATGATGCCTTTCGAAGCATACGCGCCGATGTTGTTTGTAAAGTCATCCGTAATGTCGGGTCCGTCGCCGGATTGAATCGCTACCATGATCTTCTGAGAATCCGGTACGGAGAGGGCCTCCACATAATATTTATCGCTCTGCGCGTTGTAAGCCGCCACAGCGTCATCCAAGTATCCGGCTTCTACACCGGTCCACAGATGCCAAAGCACGACCTTCTCCTTCTCTGTTTCGGGAGCTGCAGGCTCTGCCTGTCCCTCTGACGAAGCAGACGGTGCGGAAGAACTGCCGTTGGCGCCGCCGCAGGCTGTCAGCATGCCGCAGAGCATTGCACCGGCGAGGCCCAGGGCCAACACTTTTTTGATCGACCTTTTTTTCATGAAACTCAACCTCCATTTTATATTTGAATCCGGCTTTCGCCGAATCAATTTTGAGGGTCGTGCTTTTCGCAGCCGAGCAAACATTTTTTGGTCTCCGGCCCTAGATATGTACTCCGCCGGATGCGAAAACATTCGTGCCGCACTGCGGCTCCTCTCCCGCTTCCCCGTCCTCACCCGTTTGGCGAAATGGATTTTTCCGACAAAAAGGTAATTTTTTCAGCCTTGAGCGGTATCTTTTCAAATTCATTGCCATCCCAGCAAATTCAGTATACAATAGCTGATGAGGCAAATCCACGCAAAATGGAGGCAAAATTATGCAGATTCAATCAAGCTGCACAGAAAGCATCGCAGACAAGTTAAAAGTTCTGTACGAACATACCGTTTTTGAAAAAGGCGATCCATTCTTTTTATGGCCGCAGAATTCCCCCGGCAAAATGGACACCCACGCAAGGTATTTGCATTATCACAACGAACTTGAACTGGGCTGGTGCACGGAAGGCAGCGGGATATTTTTTGTGGAGGATAAGGTCATCCCATTTCAGGCTCCCTGTGCCTCGGTCATCTACCAGGGGCAGATCCATATCGCCCAGAGCAATCCCGATAAGCCCGCAAAATGGTATTTTATCAATGTCGATGAATGCATTCTCAGCGCCAAAGATGACGAATCCCTTACGGCGGGACATATCGGCGCCCCCATACTGGATGACTCCACTGCCGAGGGCCGCGATATCCTGACACTCGTTCAGATGGTGGTGGATGAATTGCAGGCCAAAAGGCCCGGCAGCCGCCAATGCGCAGAGTGGCTGGTGAGAAGCATTCTATACAAGCATGCACGTCTCTCCGACCACCGCCAGGTTGCCCCTTGGCGTCTTGCCGAAGTCTCACCTGCAGTGACCTATGTTTCCAACCATTATGCCGAGCCTTGCCCGATCGAAACGCTGGAACAGCTCTGCAATATGAGCGTATCGACCCTGCGTCGAAAATTTTACAGCGCATTGGAATGCGCGCCTTCCGATTATATCCACCGCGTCCGCATCGGAGCGGCAACGGTAATGCTTTCCGCCGAGAATAAATCGATACTGGAAATATGCCACCAAGTGGGCTATATGTCCCTGTCCAGCTTCAATCGCCAGTTTCGCAAGCTGACGGGCGAAAGCCCGCGCGAAATGCGCAACCGCATGCGAAAAAAGCAGACATCCCCCCTTCCGGAGTGAGCCGGTACAAAAGCTGCGCCCAAGCCATTCAGCTAAGGCAAAAGCATCTGTCTCCGGCGTTGCTCCCCATACGAAAAAGTGCGTTTCCCGTTTGGGAAACGCACTCATTTTTTCAAAGCCTCAGAGCGCCTGTAAACAGCATCGGCCGCTCAGCAGAGCGACTGTATACTCCATGCCGTAAGCCAGCGCGTCTTCGTCCAAGCGATACCGGGCATTATGATGGGGAGCATCGCTTCCCTTTTCCGGGTTTGCCGCGCCCAGCTCAAGGAAAAAACCCGGGCACACCTGGTCGTAATAGCAAAAATCGTCTCCCGGCGCGATCGGTGAAAGCTCATGCACCGCCTGCGTGCCAAAGGTTTGCGCAATCATATTTCGCGCCCAGCCGGTCAGCGCCGGATCGTTGCGGATGGAATCGTACCCGCGCACATATTCCACCTGCACATCCGCCCCTGCCGAGGCGGCAATGCCTTCGCTGATCTCGCGGATACGCCGCTCGGCAGTGGCGCGCACCCGCTCATCGTAGCTGCGCACCGAGCCGGTCAAATGCATGCTGCCGGGTATAATATTGTAGGCCGAGCCGGAATGGGCCTGGCATACCGAGAGCACCGCCGGGTCGCTGGGCCGAAGCGAACGGGAAAGCACGGTCTGCAGCGCAAGGATGATCTGTGCGCCGGTCACAATAGGGTCTATGCATTCCTGCGGCATGCTGGAATGTCCGCCGCGGCCGGTGATCTCGATCTCAAAACGGTCCGTGGCCGAGGTGAGAACGCCGCTGCACACGCCGAAGCTGCCCGTGGGCAGCGTGCTTGTAAGATGCAGACCGAACACCTCGTCCACACCCTTCAGCACGCCGGCGCGGATGACTTCCACCGCACCGCCGGGAGGGGTCTCCTCCGCATGCTGAAAAATAAAGCGCAGTTCCCCGCACAGCTCCTCCCGCCGGCGGCACAGCAGCCGCACGGAATTCAGCAGGATAGCCGCATGCCCGTCATGGCCGCAGGCGTGCATCACGCCTTCATTGCAGGAGCGATAATCCAGCTCGTTTTCCTCGCGGATGGGCAGCGCGTCGATGTCCGCACGAATGGCGAGGCAGCGGCCGGGCCTTCCGGTGCGCAGTACCGCCATCACACTGGTGGGTGTAGGACGGCTGAGTTCCAGCCCTTCCAGTTCGCACAGCGCCTGCTCCAGATAATCCGCTGTCTTGTATTCCCGGAAGGACAGCTCGGCATGCCGGTGCAGCCAGCGTCTGTCCTCGATGCACTGCGGCAGAAGCTCCAATACCTGTTGATGCAGATTTTTCATAGCCAACGCCTCGATTTCTTGCAGTGATCAGAAAATAAAATACAGTACCATAAGCACGCCAAGCACCCAGGCGGGCCACTGCGGGACGTACTTCGCATCGCGGTTTACAAGCGCGCGGATGACGCTGACCACCAGATAAGTGAACATGCCCAGCGCGATGCCCGCGACATAGTCGCCTTTATAGGCAGTCACCAGAAGCATGACGGCCACAGGCAAAAATTCAGAGCCCGAAAAGTCTACGTCGCGCAGCGTTTCCAGCATGGAGATGCCCACCACGATCAGCGCGCTGCCGGTTGCCGCGCCGGGAATCATGAGGAACAACGGGCTGAACAGCATGCACAGCAGGAAGAAAAACGCGGTGCTCAGGTTGGAAAGGCCCGTGCGGCTGCCGCTCTCAACCCCGGCGGCGCTCTCCGCAAAGCAGCTCACGGTGGTGATGCCGAACAGGCTGCCCAGGATGGTGGCGCTGGAGTCCACCAGGAACACCTTGCCGAAGGCCGGGAAATTCCCGTCCTCATCCAGCAGCCCCGCTTTGCCCGCCATGGCGAGGCCCGTGCCCAATGTGCCGAAGAAATCGTTGATCAGCAGCATGATGATGAACGGAACAAAACTCAGTTTGAGGGCGCCGAGAATATCCACCTGGAACGCCACATTGCCGATGGATGCCAGCGCACCACGGGTGAAGATATTTTCGGGCAATACCGTAACGCCCATGGGGATACCGATGATCGTTGTAAGAACAATAGAGATCAGCAGCGCGCCCTTGATTTTATAGGTGCGGCCGTTGACCGTGATTTTGAGATACGTCAGCAGCAGGGCGATGGCCAAACCGATCAGCCCCAGCTGCACGCTTTTATCGCTGAAATTGATGAAGCTGCCATCCTCACCCGCAGCGGCCAGGCCGCTGGTATTCAGGCCAATGCTGGCAATCAGCAGGCCCACCGCACCGCCGATGCCGATCTTGATGTTTTTGGGCAGGCTCCGTGCAAACAGGTCGCGCAGTTTGAAAACAGAGATCAGCAAAAAGACGATGCCGGAAATTGCCACCGTGCCAAACGCCTGGCCGTAAGTAGCCTCGCCGCTGGCCACCATCCCGGCCACCAGGTTCGGGATAACAAGAACAGGCGCCAATGCGATGGGCGCGTTGGCGACCAGGCCCATGGCGATGCAGGAAATGGCCGTGATAAGCGCGGTGCACAGCAGCACACCCGTCAGGTCAATGCCCGGCACCGCGGACATCGCCCCGGTCATGTAGGCCAAAATATAGGCCATGGTGGCAAAGGTCGTGGCGCCGCCGATCAGCTCCGTGCCGATGGTGGAGCCTCGCTGGGAGATACGAAAGTACTTGTCCAGCTTGGTTTTCATACAGATTCCTCCAGTTTCTCAGTTGTTTTATTTATCCTGAACCGGCGCGGCCGCGCCGGTACCCGATACAAAACGATCAGATGCCAAACATCCGGCGGGCGTTTTCACGCGCAGCCAAAGCCACCTCCTGCGGGGTAACGTCTCCGCGTATCTGTGCGACAACTTCACATACGTCCGCAATCATATCCGAAGTCGCTCGTTTGCCTTCAAAGCGGGCGCTGGGTAAAAACGGAGCGTCCGTTTCCAGCAACAGCCGCTCCAACGGCATCTGCCGCACCACCTGGACCAGCTCCCCCGCATTGGAATAAGTGACAGCCGGGCCGATTCCCAGCGAAAGGCCCATTTCCAGAAGCTGAAAGCCATATTCGGCACGGCTGAAAAAACGGTGGATCATCCCGGGGCACGGCAGTTCCGCCAACAGCCGGATGACGTCCTCATCCGCATCCCGGTCGTGGATGACCACAGGCATTCCCTTCCGGCGCGCCAGCTCCAGCTGGGCACGAAATACATTTTTTTGCGTCTCCCGCTGCGCGTATGTGGGACCTGCGCCATCCTCCAAATGGTAATCCAGTCCGATCTCTCCAACGGCCACACACCCGTCCTCCTCCGCCATATCGGAGATCTGCTCCAACCAGCCGGACGGCACGTTGTAGGCCTCCAACGGAAATACGCCTACACTGGCATATACTCCCTCGAACCGTTTCGCCAGGTCCAGTGAGCGCCGGGAGGACGGCACGCTCGAGCCCGAATTGACAATGGCGCACACGCCCGCTTCGCGCAAGGTACGCAGCACCTCGCCGCGGTCTGTGTCGAAGACGGCTTCATCGTAATGTGCGTGTACATCGGTGATGGAATGCAGCATAAAACAACCTCCTGCCCTGTTCAATAAATGCAAAAAAATACGGCCGCCTGCCGCAAAGCATGACGACCACAGCTACAGCACCACGCCCCGCCGGAGCATAGTCCATCTATGGATGACATAGTACCCGGTTTACGGCTGGGTGTAGAAACTGCTCTCCCTATCAGAGCATTATATGCATTTTCAGGAAAACACTTTGAATTCCTGTAATAGCATACCAAAATATGAATTAAAATTCAACAGTATCCGACAAAAAACTCCAACTTTCCGGCATCGTCCTTTTGCCCTCCGGGTTCGTAAACAGCCGCGCCGGGAATGGATACGCAGTCTGTACACCGGCGCAGGCGCCAAGCAAAAGAGCCCGCCCGACCCCATAACCGCGCGGCAAAAGCGGCGGACAGACTTCAGCGGATAACCTGCCGCTTTTTACAATTACACCGGCGGACTGTTGCCGGGCGCCGTCGGGAAATGCCTCAATCAAATATTCGGCATTTTTGCGGTAGGCATCATCAGCACCTTGCCCGTACCACGGTACACATTTACAAGTCCCTCCCCGGAAGCCGCCGAACCGATCAGGCTCTTACCAGACCGCTCCACCGTAAATTCAAGGCCCGCGCTCCAGGCGATCGCGTAGTTCCCGTCGATCTTCAACACATCATTTTCCAATATGATCTCTACCAATTCTTCCTTGGGGCACTCTGCCTCGATGCAAAACACACCACTGCCGTTCAAGCTCAGATTAAACAGCCCTTCGCCGCCGGCGACCGCCGAGGAGAAATTTGAGCGCATGACTGCTTTGTGTTTGAGGCTTGAGTCACAGGCAAGAAACAAGCCGTCGTCCAGCACCACAGAGCCGCCCCAATCGGCCGCATCCATCAGCAGGAGATGCTTATAGGTAGGTTCCAAAACAAGCATACCGCTGCCGGTATATTCCGGCTTGATCGCAGATTCCCCCGTCACCTTGCCCCATACAGCTTTTCCGAAAAGGTCCCCAACGCCTTTGATTCCTGTGGTCGCGCTGACATTGCCCAGCATCCACTGCATGGCCCCGGCCTGGATGGTAATATTCGCATGATTCAAATCACATATGACCTGCCGCTTTTTTACGTTCATCTGAGCACAGTAAAAAGCCGTGACAGCCGAACCCGGCGTCACGCTCAGGTCCCTTTGGTATTCAATAACGGTGAAGGGCCCTTTTTGATCAAGTGTTTTAACGTCATCATTGTCGGTAAAATTGGATACGCGATACATATTTTTCCCTCTCTTCGTTGTTTTGTTGTCTACGGTTCCGCCGCACGCCGGCTCTCAAGAGTGCTTTAATCGAAAAATCAGCTTACAGCCACAGCACTGTATTTGCACCCCTCCCTTTTACAGTGCGCGCCTTCCGATTTTCAGCATAACTTTTTTTACATCTTTTTTCAATAACGTACAAAATGTAAAATATTTTGAGTTCTTGACCAGAAAACCTGTAAACGGCCAATAACGCTATAGACCATATTTTCCACAAAACCTGCCGGAGCGCTTTATGGTATCCGCCGGAGACGCAGCTTCGCCTGCTGATGTTCCCGGAAACTGTTGAGCCCTCAAAACTGTTTGTCCTGATTTTTTGTGGCTGCCATGCAGTGTCCATGTTATAATAAGAAAAACGGGTCCGCTGCCCGTAAATCATCGAAACGAAGGTGGATACTATGTGCAAATATATCACACAAGGCAAAGCGGATGGAAACTCCTGCGGAGCTTTCACCTTGGCTTATTACGAATGGGAGATTTCCGGGCACGCCAAAGCTGAAGCCGCCGACAGGGCATACATATCTGCTCTGTATAACGACATTGTCTTTGGCTGCGCGATGCCAGGCTTTGAAAGCTATTCCAACCCCATGCTTATGATGCGCCGCTTGGCAAAGCAGGGCGCAAAACCAGTATTCCATCTCGGGGAAAACCCGCTGATCCGGCAAATGTTCGGTGTACTGAGTGCGGCCGCCAAGCAGGAAGTCGCACAAATGAAGATGTTTGGAACGCTCTGTGAAGCCGCGCTGGACGTGGAACAGGCGGCAGAATACGCCATCCTGGTGTGTCAAATGCTGGAAAATGGCGCGCCTGTAAACAAACTTCATTATGTTCTGATGAAAAAGAGCTGTGATAGGGAGCCGCTCATCCTGAACCCGTGGCACGGTGAAGCCCTCCCTCCGGCCCAACCTCTCATCCCCGGCGCATCTGTGGAACCAAGCCTTGTCTGGACAGGTGCAGCCATTGAAATTCTTCTTCCCGGCTGAACCGCAAGCGCAGCGGCAGGGAATCCAAAAGTCTAAAATCGCAGAAAAAACCGGCTGCAATTTGAATTTAAACAGTCTAAATTCAAATTACAGCCGGTTCTGTTTTGGCGGAGAAGGAGGGATTTGAACCCTCGCGCCGGTTTCCCGACCTACGCCCTTAGCAGGGGCGCCTCGTCACCACTTGAGTACTTCTCCAAAATGGCAGCGTTCATTTTTCCGCTATTCTGTTTTATGCACCAGCCGCCGGTTCCTTAAATGGCGGAGAAGGTGGGATTCGAACCCACGGAACATTGCTGTTCAACGGTTTTCAAGACCGCCTCCTTAAACCACTCGGACACCTCTCCCCGGTCTTGCGGCTTAGAGTGCGTTAATAATGATAACATATCCTTCCGTCGCTGTCAATATTATCGCCAAGATTTCGCACCGAAAAACATCTTCTATATTTTTTGGGGGAAATATGCTTTCAAACAGTTCTTTTTGCAAATAATCATCCACCGGCAAATGAACTGTTCCGGAACCAGAGGACAGTTCACGAGCCGGTGGTTTTCGGGATGCAAAGAAACAGGCGCCCGGGCAGGCGCCTGTTTCTTACAAATTGAAATTATTCCGCATTATCCACAAGGACAACTTCCGTATTACCGGCTTTGGCCTGCTTCTCAACAGCTGCCATCAGTACTTTCACGGACTCGCTGGACGAAGTTGCGCCAGCCACAGCCTCGATTTTATCGGCAGTACCAGCGGCTTTGACGTTTTCCTCAAGCTGGGGAATCCACTCGGAAGGAAGCGGATCCATCGGGTAAGTCTCTGCCGTGGCTTCGCTCTTCAGGTTGCCGTTGGCATCCTTCGCATCAAAATCCACATCCGTGATCACGCCGTCCTTATAAGTGACGGACAGATACTCCGTCCAATCATGGGACGGTTCCTTGTACTGGGCGGTATATGTGCCGTCCTTGATGCTGCCGCTGCCGCCGCAGGCCACCAGAGAAAGCGCCAGCACAGCCGCCAGAGCCAAAGTAAGCAGTTTCTTCATAGGGAATTACCTCCTAATTCAATCGCAAAACTCTGCTTGTGAAAGTTTTGTCATGGTTAGAATATCATTATCTGCACTGTAAGTCAACAGCAAAATAGTTACAATTCCTATTTTTTTACTCTGCTATCATCAATGCCCGTAAAACTATCTTTCCCATCCTGTGCCCAATCATGCAACACGCATGGGTGTCTGTTCCTTGGCAGCAACGCGCAGCACCGGCGCTTTGGGCGCGGGACGGAACAGGTTTTTCTCAGCCTGATACGCGGCATAAGCCAGTGCCGCACAGGCAGGCGTCAGCAGCATTTCCGCGCAAAGTTTTCCGGCGCCATAGGCTCCTACAAAGCAGATCGCGCCCAATACCAACAGAACGACCGCCATACGCAAAAAAAGCTTTTCATTTCCTTTTTCATCATGATTCCTCTTTTCACAGCTTGAATCGCTGAATATTTCCTCTGTGTTTTCACAATAATACAACCGTTAGTTGTTGTCAAGACCGTTTAACAACTTTTTTTACAATTTAAAAGAAAAACCCGCTTTACTTTGACAACCATAAGTAGTAAAATCAAATATAGAATGATAGATAGAAATGAGGCATCCGCATGTTTGCACAACGTTTGAAAGAGCTGCGCAAGCTGAATGGGCTCTCCCAGGCGGCGCTTTCCAGCCTGCTGGGCGTCACGCAGCAGGCTGTCGGCAAGTGGGAGACCGGGCGTTCCACCCCGGACCCACAGACGCTCGCGCGCGTTGCCGCTTACTTTAAAGTAAGCACCGATTATTTGCTGGGCTGTGCTCCCGCCCCTATCACCTCCGCCGTTGCGGCAGCGGATGGTCCCCGTGAATTTCCCATACCCATTATCGGCACAGTGCGCGCAGGTTTTGGCGCGTTCGCCTTTGAAGAGGACTACGGCGAGGAATACGCCCGCGTAAAAGACCCCGGCAGTTATTTTTATCTGTTGGTAAAAGGCGACAGCATGGAACCCCGCATCAGCGACGGTGACCTTGCTCTGGTGCACCGCCAGCCCACGCTCGAGAACGGAGATCTGGGTGTCGTTATTTTCGGAGAGGGTGAGGGAACGCTGAAAAAATTCATCCGGCGGGGCAACACCATCATCCTGCAGCCCTTCAACAATGTATATGCGCCGCAGATCATCATGGGTGAAGATCTGGAACACCTATATATCGCCGGCAAGGTTGTGGAGACACGTGCACGCTGGTAGACCGCTCCTCTTTGTCTCTCAGGATATCAGAATATTTGTCCCATAATACGTACTTTTGGAGGAAATATGCCAGCAACTGAAATTTACCTGATACGCCACGGCCAGACCGATTACAACCGGCAGTTCCGTCTGCAGGGCCGCAGCGATATTCCGCTGAACAGGCTCGGGCTCGCCCAAGCCCGGGCTGCGCACGAAGCATTGCGCGGCGTTCATTTTGACGCTGTATACGCAAGCCCGCTGCGGCGTGCGGTAGATACCGCATGTATCGTCTCGGGCTGGCCCGAAGAAAAAATAGAGCTGGACCCACGCCTGATCGAGATTGGTTTCGGCATTTGGGAAGGCAGCGATTTCCGCACGCTTGGCCCTGCCGGTACGGCCTTTTTTGAAACGCCGCAAAATTATACGCCGCCGCAGGGCGGCGAAAGCCTGGATTCCGTGCTGCGCCGCACCGGAGGTTTTCTGGATGCCCTTCAACAACTGCCGGAAGATCGGCACGTCCTTGTCGCCAGCCATGGCGCTGCACTGAACGCGCTCTACCTGCAGATCAAAGGACTTCCTCTCTCCCTGTTTTGGACGCATCGTTTCGGCAATTGCAGCATTGTCCGCCTGGGCCTCTCCGGCGGCAGGCTGTCGGTTCTGGAGGAATATCCGGAGCCGGTCGCCCCCGCCTGAGCCCGGAGGGGACCGCGCGCCGGGAGCATGCTGGCCGCGGAAATTGCACAAAAGCGCGTGCAATGATGCCCCTGTGTAAGGAAAACCTCTTTTTTCTTATTTGAAATCCCACAAAGCCCTATGAAAAAACACGTGTTTCGTCAGGGCTTTCTTTTTTACACCCTTTTTCAAAACTGCCGTATACCGGCACGGAGGAACGAGCATGGATGTGCTGGAAAAACTGACGATCCTGACGGACAGCGCAAAATATGACGTGGCCTGTACGTCCAGCGGCTCCGAGCGGCCGGGCGACGAGACCGGCCTTGGCAGCACTGTGGCCGCCGGGCTGTGCCATGCCTTTGCGGCTGACGGCCGGTGCATCAGCCTGCTGAAGGTGCTGCTGAGCAACTGCTGCGTTTACGACTGCAAATATTGTGTGAACCGTGTGACCAACGATGTGCCCCGCGCCGCCTTTACGCCGCGCGAACTGGCGGATCTGACCATCGGGTTCTACCGCCGCAATTACATCGAAGGGCTGTTCCTCTCCAGTGCGGTGCTGCGCAGTCCGGACTACACGATGGAACAGATGATCGGCGTGCTGGAGCTGCTGCGGGGCGAGTACCGCTTTCGCGGTTATATCCACGCAAAAGCCATTCCCGGAGCGGACCCGGCGCTGGTGGCTCGGCTCGGCCTGCTGGCGGACCGCATCAGCATCAATATCGAACTTCCCAGTGAGCGGAGCCTTTCGCTGCTGGCTCCAGACAAGAGCAAACGCGCCATTCTTGCCCCCATGAAGCAGGTGAGCCAAAGCGTCACGCAAAGCAAGGCCGAGCTGATGCGGTATCGCAAAGCCCCGCAGTTCGCGCCCGCGGGGCAGAGCACGCAGATGATCATCGGCGCAAGCCCCGAAACGGATTATCAGATTTTGCGGCTGACCGAGGGGCTTTACCAAAAATACAGCCTGAAGCGCGTATTTTTCTCCGCCTACATTCCGGTGGCCGAGGATTCGCTGCTGCCCGCGCTGGACACCAAACCCCCGCTGCTGCGCGAGCACCGGCTGTATCAGGCCGACTGGCTGCTGCGCTTCTACCAGTTTTCCGCCTCCGAGATCCTCGACGAGCAGCATCCGGACTTCAATCCCTACCTGGACCCCAAATGCAACTGGGCCGTCCATAACATGCATTTGTTCCCTGTGGACATAAACCGCTGTTCCTACGAAATGCTGCTGCGGGTTCCGGGCATCGGCGTAAAAAGCGCCCAGCGCATTCGGGTGGCCCGGCGCAGCGGGCAGCTGGACCTTGCCGACCTGAAGCGTATCGGCGTGGTGCTCAAACGGGCCCAGTATTTCATCACCTGCAAAGGCTTTTCCCGTGGCGTGACTGCCGGGCCGGAGGCCACCGTGCGCGCCCTGCTCGACCCCGCCGCCTTTGGCGTTGGCACGGAACAGCTGAGCCTGTTTGCCGCGCCCGCCGTACAGGAGCTGGCGGCACAGGGAATGCGCCCTGCGTCGGCCGCGCGGGAAGTATGTGAGGAGGCGGTCTCGTGCCTGGCACGTCAGATGTGATCTACCTGTACGACGGCAGCTTTGAAGGGCTTTTGTGCTGCGTGCACGAAAGCGTATATACCCATGAGCTTCCTGTGGATATCCAACCCGAAGAAGCGGCCCAGCCTACGCTGTTCCGCCAGAAATATATCGCAGCAGACGAGGAAAAGGCTGCGCGCGTCTACGATTCCATTCCCCGGAAGATCTCGCCCGACGCGGCCGCTCTGGTGCAGTGCGTATTTTTGAGCTGTATGCCGGGCAAGGAGCTGGCGATTCTCCGCTTCCTTCTGCTGGGCTATCGGCGCGGACGGCAGACGATGTATCTGTTGTCCCACACTGCTGTTCAGCCGATGCTGGCCGCGCGGCAGAATCTGCTGAACGAAGCCCATCTGCTCAAGGAATTCCTGCGTTTTTCTGACTACGACGGGGCTTTGGCCGCGACCATCACGCCGAAAAACTATGTGCTCCCCTTTCTGAAAGAGCATTTCTGCTCCCGCCTGAAGAATGAAACCTTTCTGATCTTCGACCGTACTCACAAAGCCGCACTGGTCTGGCAGGACCGCAAAGCGCGGATCATCTCCCTGGATACGCTGGAGCTGCCGCCCGCCACCGCCGAGGAGCTGCGCTACCGCGTCCTTTGGAAGCGATTTTACAAGACCATCGCCATCGCTGCGCGGGAAAACCCCCGCTGCCGCATGACGCACTGTCCCAAAAGATACTGGGAAAACATGCTGGAGATGGAGGATGAGCTGCGGCGCACGCCGGACAGTCTGGATGCCTTGCCGGCCGCCGCGCCCGCCTTGCTCCCACAAAAGGAGGGACATTATGGAGCCCAATATTCCTTCCCCCGTTTGCCGTAAAGACGGCGTCGAGATACACGCCGCCGTCCCTAAGGACATCACAGAAGCCTTTTCCGTCATTGCGGTACGGGAAAACGGCGCCTGGCTTCTGGTGCGCCACAGCGCGCGAAAAACCTGGGAGCTCCCCGGCGGACACCGGGAGCCGGACGAAACACCGCTGGAGGCCGCATGCCGTGAACTATACGAGGAAACGGGCGCTTTGAGGTTCCGTCTGTGCGCCTGCGGCTGCTATAGCGTCACACAGGGTGGACAGACGAGCTGGGGTGCACTGTTTCTGGCGGAGGCCATCACGCGCGGCCCTCTGCCCGAAAGTGAAATCGCGCAAGTACGTGCCTTTGCCGCACTGCCCAGCGCGCTCACCTACCCGACGATACAGCCCGTACTCCACGCTTGTGCGGAGAAATACCTGCGCGGCGGCGCGCTGGAAAACGCACCTCTCTTCCGCGCGCCCGTACGGAAGGGGGAACGCCCGTGAACGATGCTCTCTATCTTCGCGCCGTGGGGATTGCCGCCGCGGTGTAGCCTGATTATTCCTTTTCCCTGCCGGCTGTTCGGGCGCTGGCCCGTATGGGGCGCCTGCGGCTGGAAAAACCTGTCACGTTTTTGGTGGGAGAAAACGGCACGGGCAAATCCACGCTGCTGGAGGCCATCGCGGCGGCATGGGGTTTCAATCCCGAGGGCGGCACGCGGAATTTCCGCTTCTCTACCGCCAGAACGCACGCGGAGCTGTACCGCTCGCTGGTGCTGCAGCGCGGCCCGCGCCGCCCCCGGGATGGTTTTTTCCTTCGGGCAGAAAGCTTTTACAATGTTGCCACAGAGATCGACCGTCTGGATGAGATTGCGCCGCTGAAAGGCGCCTACGGCGGCCGTTCGCTTCATGAGCAGTCCCACGGTGAAAGCTTTCTCGCGCTTGTACTCAACCGTTTTTCAGGCAGCGGCCTGTACCTGCTGGACGAACCGGAGGCCGCTCTTTCGCCCGCGCGTCAGCTTGCGCTTCTGGCTGCTCTGGACGGACTGGTCCGCAAAAATTCCCAGTTTCTCATCGCCACCCATTCCCCGCTGCTTCTGGCGTATCCGAACGCCGAAATTTTTGTTTTGAGCGAACGGGGCATCGAAAAAACGCCCTACCGGCAAACAGAGCCTTACCTTTTGACCAAACGCTTTCTGGAGGCACCTGAACGTATGCTGAACGAGCTGCTCGGAACGGAGGAGGAAGCATTCGAGGCCAGATAAGTTCGACGTCCGCAGACATAAAACAGACGGACAAGAAAGAATAGATACAGATCTAGGAAAAGCTGGCGGCGGCAAAGCAATGCAGCTTTGCGAAGCAAAATACAGGCCATGGGACGAACGCCGCAAAAAAGGTTGCGGCTGCGCCCGCAGACACGTACCGGAGAAACGGAAAGCCTCTCTTGCAGATAATCGTGCTAAAAACGCAGCTCTTAGCGTTCAGACGGCCTTTTTTGCGCAAAATAGCCTCGCGATGCT
Source organism: Ruthenibacterium lactatiformans (assembly GCF_000949455.1). Classification (GTDB taxonomy): domain Bacteria; phylum Bacillota; class Clostridia; order Oscillospirales; family Ruminococcaceae; genus Ruthenibacterium; species Ruthenibacterium lactatiformans. The sequence continues at coordinate 113,794 of NZ_JXXK01000005.1, forward strand.
CCACAGGGTCTGTGCCAAGACGTGTAGAACGAAGCGGCCGCCGAAGGCCGCCATGTCGCAGCGACCGCGGCCGAAAACCCTGTTCGCAGGCAGATTGGCGAAAAAGCCGCGCTTTCCCGCCAATCCGGATGCACTTGCCCTGCCGGGAAGCTGCTTTTCCGCATTCTGCCTGTTCCTGCCCGGCAGAAAACCGGTCTGTGGAACTGTGCCGTCCATGTGTCCTCTCTTTTTTCGATTTCTGTTTTGCAACCCTGTTTCCAATCATTTATAATAAAGGAGGATTCCTAACATGTCCGATCCGGAATACATCGGGCGCATCGCCCGCAGCATCGCGCCATGCGGGCTGGTCTGCGCCCTGTGCGGCAAGCCGTCCTGCAAGGGCTGCCGGGAGAGTACGGATGCCGAGCTTTCCTGTTTGTGCCGCCAGCGTACATGCTGCCGGGAGAAAGGCTTCTCCGGATGCTGGGAATGCCCGCTTTTTCCCTGCGGGGAGGGCATGTTTTCCTCTGCGCGGAGCAGCAGCAGACGCCTTACCGCCTTTGTGCGCTGCGTGCGGGAGGACGGCGCAGACGCGCTTGCGTCGTATCTGGCCGCCAATGAAGCGCAGGGCCTGCTGTACCATCGCGACACAGTGCATTTTACCGGCGATTATGACATATCGGAAGATGAGGCGGAGATTTTACGCCTGCTGCGGGAGGGATCCAAACCATGATTCCGGGCGCATGGCGCGCCTGATTTTTGCAAAGAGGTGTTTTGAATGAAAGTACTGCTGTTAAACGGCAGCCCCCATGCGAAGGGCTGTACCTACACTGCGCTGGCTGAGGCTGCCGGCGCGCTGGAGGCTGCCGGTGTGGAAACAGAATTTGTCCATATCGGTACAAAGGCGATCCGCGGCTGCATCGGCTGCGGCAAATGCCGGGAGGCAAAGCGCTGCGTTTTTGACGACGATCCTGTAAATGAGGCCATCGAAAAAGCCCGGGCCTGCGACGGCTTCATTTTCGGTTCCCCTGTGTACTATGCCTCGCCCAACGGCGCTGCGCTGGCGTTTCTGGACCGGTTGTTCTACGCGGGCGGCAGCGCGCTGCGGTACAAGCCCGGCGCGGCGGTCGTCTCGGCCCGGCGCGGCGGCACAACCGCCGCGCTGGACGCGCTGAACAAATATTTTACCATCAACTGTATGCCGGTAGTATCTTCAAAATACTGGAACATGGTGCATGGCAACACGCCCGATGAGGTGCGGCATGACCTGGAAGGCATGCAGGTGATGCGCACACTGGGACGCAATATGGCCTGGCTGCTCAAATGCATTGAGATCGGCCGCGCGGCCGGCATCACCGCGCCGGAGCCGGAACCGCCCGTGCGCACAAATTTCATCCGCTGAGGACGCTCTTTTGTTCAACAACCGCCGCCCGGCGGACATTCCGGAGGCAAAAAATGACCCCTGAAACAAACGCGCTCATTCCCGTGGGCATTGCCGCGCTGTGCTTTTTACTCGCTTTTCTGTATGGACGGCACCGGCGGGCACTGGCGCTGCGCCGCCGTGTGGCGGAAAGCTTCGGTCAGATGCCGGCAGAGCCGGAACGGCCCCGCGCCATGACACGGGAATTCTGGGAACTCCTGCGCGCAGGCGAGCCTGCCGGCCAGTGCATCGACGACGCGACCTGGAACGACCTGGACATGGACGACGTGTTCGCGCGCATTGATATCTGCCAAAGCGCCGTGGGGCGTGCCTGCCTTTATGCAGTGCTGCACCGCCTGAACACCGGGCCGGAGCTTGCCCGGCGCGCCCGTCTCTGCGGCCTTTTCGCGGCGCGGCCCGCGCTTCGGCTGAATGTCCAGCTCTGCCTTGCACGCCTGGGCCGCAAGCGCGGGCAGGAATTCGCCGGTTTCCTGTTTGACCCATCTCCCATGCGTCTGCCGCTGGCCGGGTTGTACCGCATTTGTATGTTTCTTCCCTTTCTGGCATTGCCCTCACTTTTCTTCGGGCCGTGGGCGTTGTGCTTTCTTGCCGCCTGCGTGTTGAACACGGCGCTGTATTATCACGCCAAAGATAAAATACGCGCGCATCTGGACACATTGGGTTATTTTTCAATGCTGCTTTCTGCGGCAAAGCGCCTTTCCCGGCTCGTGCAAACCGACGCGCCCCAGCTTTCCGATGCGCTGAACGATGCCGCCCGGCCGCTGAAGGCGGTTTCCGGCGGCGTGGGGGCGCTGGCCCGCCCCTCCACGGGCGAGCTGAACGACATGCTGTTCGAGCTGATGGGGGCGCTGACGCTGGCGCCCCTGCTGTATTACGACCGCGCCGTCCGTGTGATGCAGCGCGAACACGCTGCGCTGCTGCGCCTGTGCATGCTGCTGGGCGAAACGGAGCTTGCCATAGCCGCGCTTTCATTCCGTGAGAGCCTTCCCCTCCAGTGTACGCCGGAATTTACTTCCGAAATGGCACTTGTCTGCGACGAACTGTACCATCCGCTCCTGGAAACGCCCGTGGCGAACAGCGCGGTATTCCGGCGCCACACATTGTTCACTGGTTCCAATGCGTCCGGCAAATCCACATTCATCAAAGCACTGGCCGTCAACGCCATTCTGGCGCAGACGCTGGGCGTATGCGCCGCCCGTGCATTCACGCTGCCCCGGGCACTGGTGGTATCCTCCATGGCGGTTTCCGACAACCTCTGCGCCGGAGACAGCTATTTTGTGGCGGAGCTGAAATCTCTGCGCCGCCTGCTGGCCTGCGCGCAAACCGGAACGCCCTGCCTGTGCTTTATTGACGAGATTCTGAAGGGGACCAACACCGTGGAGCGCATCGCAGCCTCGGCGGCGGTGCTGCGCCATCTGGCCGGGTGCCGCTGTCTGTGCTTCGTCGCCACCCATGACCGGGAACTGACGGAAATGCTTGCGGGCCTGTATGAAAACCGCCACTTCTCCGAACAGGTGGGGCCGGAGGGCGTCACCTTTGACTATCTGCTCAGGGAGGGTCCCGCGCACACACGCAACGCCATCGCGCTGCTGGCGCAGTTGGGTTTCCCTGCAAAGGTGACGCAGGCGGCGGAGGATGCGGCCCGCGCCTTCGAGGCGGAGGGACGGTGGCCCGCGGAACGGAGCGGCAGAAAGGATAATTGTGGCACCTGCTTTCCGGAAACGCCCTGCAGCTGGGACAAAGCAGCGAAAAAATGATGTACAGGCTGTCTTTCTCGCCCTGAAAGCACCCGGTATGCCATGGCATATGTGAATACCGGCGGCCTTCACCGCGGCTTATGCGCTTTCCCGCATCGACCTCGTGCCCGATTTTATCCCTATGCCGAGATACCCGGACGACCTTTTGCTTTTGCCGCTGTCGGCGGCATGCACCGTAAGGCAAATCCCGCCGCAGATTTTTACCGCATGCAGTCCACGGGCCGATGGTCTGGTCTGTGGAATGAAGGCAGACCCAAACGCTGGTACTGCGCCATTCCTACCGCTCCGGCATGGGCCCTGGGGCTGCTGCTTTTGAAAGCCGTGCTTTGAGAAAGCCCGCGCAGGACCGCCCCCCGGACGGAAAGGAGAAATTCCTGAATGCATATGCCTGATGCCATTCCCGAAAATATGTTCGCGCCGTGCGGCATGAACTGCATGGTATGCTATAAGCACTGTACCGTTTGCAAAAGCGTGCGTCCCTGTGCAGGATGCCTGAACGGGGACGAAGGCAAGCCGCGTCACTGCCGTGCCTGTGCCATCAGGGACTGCTGCCGTGAAAAGGGCCTGCGCTATTGTCTTGAATGCACCGCGTTCCCCTGCCGGCGCCTGAACCGTCTGGAAAAAAGCTATCGTACGCGCTACGACGCCAGTCTTTTGTCCAACAGCCGCGCCGTTCTCACACGCGGGCTTGCCGTCTTTCTGGAGAATGAACGGCAAAAATATACCTGTTCCGTGTGCGGCGGCATTGTTTCGCTGCATGACGGTGTGTGCGGAACCTGCGGCGCATCCACGGCCGCGCTGGAATAGAAGCATGCGCTGCGCGGTGCCGGTCGCGGAAAAAGGAACCTTTCCGCTGCGCGATTTTTGTGCTATACTCTTTTTGTGGCTGCAAGCGTATCGGCGCACAAAGGTGCCGGGACGCCCGGCGGACGCGGCAAGATCCGCGCAGCCGCCGCAGGAATGAAATAGAAACGGAGAAATGAAACATGATCGAGATCACCATGGAAAACGGCAAGACCATCCGCATTGAACTGGACGCCGAGGCCGCGCCTATCACGGTGGAAAATTTCACAAAGCTGGTGAAACAGGGTTTTTATGACGGCCTGACGTTCCACCGCATCATTCCCGGCTTTATGATCCAGGGCGGCTGTCCCGAGGGCACCGGCATGGGCGGCCCGGGCTATGGCATCAAAGGCGAATTTGCCGCAAACGGCGTTGAAAACCCCATCCGCCATACCCGCGGCGTCATCAGCATGGCCCGCAGCCAGATGCCCAACTCCGCGGGCAGCCAATTCTTCATCATGCATGCCGACGCGCCGCATCTGGACGGCAGTTACGCCGCTTTCGGCCATGTGGTGGAAGGCATGGACGTTGTCGACGAGATCGCGTCCGTCGCCACGGATTTCCGCGACAAGCCCAAAACGCCCGTTGTGATGAAGTGTGTGAAGGTCGTGGACTGAGATGCGCCTGTTTAAAAAACTGTTCTCGTTTTTCTGGGACAGGAGCCTGCTGATCTTTCTTATCATCGGCGGGCTGAACACACTCGTCAGCATGGTCGGCAGCCAGCTTTTGTACGGCGCGCTGGGCTATTGGGGCGCGACCGCGCTGATGTTCACCGTATGCAGCGTGTTCAGCTTTATCTTCAACCGGAAATACAGTTTTGAAAGCAAGGCCCCTCTGCTGCAAAGCGCCGTGCGCTTTTCTGTGGTCATCGCGGTGTGCTACCTCATCAGCTTCGGCCTTTCGGATTTTCTGGTGCCGATGTTCATGGGGCGCTTCTTTCCCGCTGTTTCCACAGACTGGCAGGCGCGCATCGCCATGCTGGTAGCGCAGGTGATCTTTACCGCCTGCAACTATCTGGGGCAGCGCCTGTGGGCTTTTAAAGAATAAGCCCGTTCCGCATCCCATTTTTGCAAAAAAGCCTTTGCCCCGGACATTGCGTCCCGGGGCAAAGGCTTTTTCCGTATCTGCAATCGGCGGTGCCGGGCCGGAGACGGGATGGCCTGCGGCCTTTTCGCGCCGCGCTCCGTTCCATCACTCCCGCCGCGGCGCACCGGCAGCGCTTAAGGCTCCGGCCCGCGTCTCCTCCTCTTCATGAAACGCAGAGTGCTCACCGAAGGAGGGCACGAACAGGAATTTCCGGATGGCAAAGATCAGCGCGATGGTGACGATGCCGATGAGATTTTCCAGCGGCGAAGTATGCTCCACCACCATCTGCCGGGCGATGGCGAACAGAAGCACCTCAATGGCGGAGCCGGGCGTATGCTTTGCCAGCATCTTGATAAACTCCACGCCGATGATCAGGTTGAACGCGTGGCCCAAAAACACTGTAAAGCCCTCGTGGGCTTTCGGATCGCCCGCAAGGCTGAACACCTCGCGCACCACCTGTATACCCGCGATAACAATGGCGATGAGCACGATGATGGAAATGGCGATTTCAATAACGCTTGCAAAAAACGCTACCTTGCGCCGTAAATATTCCTTGACACGCACGGCAAATCCTCCTTTTCTGCTGCTCCGTCCCGGCCGCGCTCAGCCAGCCAAAGGCCTGTGGACGCACGCTTTGCGGTAAACCGACCAAACGAACAGGCAAACCGCGGCGTTCACCGCCAGAATGATTCCTTCACTGCACCACATGCTCCGCAGCAGCCCCAACTGGGACAGCGCCGCGGGAATATTCGCCGCGGCATGCAGCAGCACCGCCGCGAAATAGTACCAGATGGGAACGCGCCGGGTGACCGCCATCCACACCAGGATGGACAGCGCCATATGCAGCGCCATTGCCGCGATGCGTTCTACACCGGCAGCCCAGAACGCGCCCGCCCCCGCGGCCCCAAGCGCGTCCGTTACCTGCGGCGCGGCGGGCGCGCCCAGCATCACCGCAGCGTTCACGGCGGCGTTCACCCCTGCCAGCAGCGCAGCCTCCACGCCGCCGTGGCCAATGCCGTAGCCTACGCCCAACGCCAGATCCCTGTCTTTTTTGCACAGCAGCGACAGACCCATCAGGCGGCCTGTTTCCTCAAACAGGCCCGCGGCAAGGCAGCCGTAAGCCGTATAGGCCGCCGGATACAGCGTAATAGCCGGAAACAGGGAGAACACCGCCGCGTGGAGCAGCTGCTCCAGCACCAACGCATAGCCGATGAAACAACCGGCGCCCACCAGCGCGGCCAGCAAGCCGCGGCCTGTTTTACGCTTGAGGACGGCAAGCGCCGCAACAGGCAGCGCGATGGAAACCAGCACCGTAAAAATGCATCCTGCAATGGATGCGGCTGAGAAGACGGGGGCAGCAGACACAGAGCATCCTCCTTTTCCGGACGTTGACACCGCTTATTGAAACAGAGAACCTGACAGCCGATACCGGAGCGTCCACCCCTTTTTGGCGGCATTCGCCGGGTGGCTTGCACTTTGCCGCGCAAAGATGCATGGCCTTGCCACCGCCAGCTTTTTCCCCGGACTTTTCTTTTTTATCTCTTTGCCTTTTTCGACAGTCTGCGTCCGTCCCTTTTCAAGAAGCGGACGTTTCTCCGGTTTGTTACGGTTTTTTTGCAAAGGGAACGGATGCGATGATGGCGCACCATACGAGCTGATACGCCAGCACCGTGCCCAGAGAAAGGCCCGTAAGGCCCTCGTAAAAGCCCAACGCCACACTGAGCACCGCACCCAGCGCCACAGCGGCCGTCTGCACAACGCCCGCAAGGCGTTCGCCTGCGGCCGCGCGCGCGGCCGCGCGCATGCCGCCCAGGAAGGACGCGCATGCACCTGTGTGCATCATCACGCCCTCGCTCTCGGGACGGTAGGCAAGCTCGGTCTCCAGGGCGTCCTGCTCATGCTGAGACAGCACCTTGACCGTTCCCTCCGGAATGCCGTAAGTCGCGGCCACCAGCGGCGCGGTAATGTTGAAATCGTCTGCCTGCACCAGCACGCTGATACCGCTCTGCGCCAGACTGTCCAATGTTTCTGCGGCGCGGCGGTCGGGCCGGTAGCTGACGAGGAACATGCCGAACAGCTTGCCCGCCACCGCAAGATAGATGGGAGAGCGCTGGCCGTTCTTCGTATATTTTCTCTCGTAGTCCAAAGAGGGTACTTCAATGTCATGGCGCTTCATCATCTCGCGGCTGCCCAGCAGAACACGGCGGTGCTCGATCCACCCGGTAAAGCCGTAACCGATTTCCACCGAGGCGTTTTCCACGCCGGCCAGCAGCTTCTCGTTGTTGTCCAGCATGCCCATGAACACGCCGCGCAGCGTCTCGCAGCTGGGCGACAGCAGGCTGGCTGCATAAAGGATGGCAATGTCGATGCGCTCTTTTTCAAAGGTTTTGATGCCGTGCAGGCGCACGCTGCCCGCGGGGAACAGCTCCCGCGCGCTCAGCAGCACCGTGTTGGCGCTCCCCAGTGTTTCCACTGCGCTCGGCCCCGGAACCACGGCGCCGCAGCGGGACGTGGCCTGCTGCATCAAGCTGGTGGGCAGCGCGTACACAAGCGTCGCCGCCAGAGGCGCGCTCAGGCTCAAGGCCGCAGCCAGGCCGGAGAGCGCAGATATCACGCCGCCGCCCTTTACGCCTGCGACAACAGCGCACACCAGCGCCGCGCCGCCCAGGCCCCAGCACAGCTTCTGCACCACGGCGTCCGCCGCGCGGGGAGAAAAGCTCTGGCGCAAAAATCCCTTGACCAGCGCTGTAGGACGGTTCAGCAGCAGACGCGGTTCCGGCTCGCCCAAACCGTCGCACAGCCGCTTTGCCAGCTGTTCCTTTTCCAGCAGAAACGCGGCCGCATGCTCCTCGCCGGAGCTTGCCAGCGCAAAATTCGCGCACACAGCGCGGATCTGCAGCCATTTGCCCAGCGCGTTGCCGCACAGCAGCAGCGCCGCCACGGGCGCAAACAGCGTCACGGCCTCCGGATCAAAATTTTTCGCATCAAACAGCAGCGCCGCATTCTGCAGCGCCGCTCCCACCACGGCCAGCGCAGTGAAGCTGTCGGACGTAGGCTGGAGCGCAAGGCCCCGCAGGCCCGCCCCCAGCGTGGTGATGGAGCTGAAAGCCGCTACGGCCAACAGAACGAAATTTGTGACAAGATAAGTAAGCGGAGCCGTGTGCGGGTCCAGCACGCCAATGGGCGGCAGCCAGCCCGTGCGGGCCGAGAGGCCCAAATACAACAGGAACAGCGTCAGCACGCCCGTAAGCACGGTGCGCGCCAGGCGTGTCTGGCGCATGGAGGCCAGTTCCTGGGCAACCGCCGGCGCGTCGGACAGGCGGTTGTATTCGCCTATCTCCTCCTCCGGGGCCAGCGCGCCGGAGTTTTTCCTGCGCAGCGGCTCGTATTCGCCCGTGCCGTCGCCGTCCAGCGGGATATCGATGTCCATTGCGCGGGTATCGCGCCGCTTGCGCGCAGCGCCCAGGTCGAATGTGTCGGCTCTGGCAATGGCCCGCGCCAAAAAGGAGGCGGACATAGGTGCGGGCGTGTCCTGCGGGTTTGCCTGGGGCACGTCCAGATCCAGCGTGCTGCCGAAAGTGCGCCCATTGGCTCCGGGCGCGCCCTGCTCCGGCGCATCCGCCCGGCCCGGCACGGGCGCGCCCGGAATGCACTGCTCGGGGCGGATGGCGTCAAATTCCCCGGTATAGCCCTCCTCCAGAGCGGCCTCGTAGTACTCGCCTGCCTCGCCCTGGGCAAACTCATCCTCGAATTCCTCTTCTTCTTTTTTGGCAAACAGCTTCGCCCAGAAGCCGCTCTTTTCTTTTTTACGACGGCCGCTCTCACCCAGCGTAGGGTCGTCGATCACGGCGGTTGCGAAGAAATCGCGGAAACGGTCGTCTACTTCGCCGAACAGATTGTTTCCGGTAACGGGGGCGGCCTGCTCCTGTTCCTGCGCAGGCTGGGAGCCGCGCCGGAGCACCGCCTCCCGCGCCGCGCTCAGCACGGCTTCACCCGCGGCACTGTGCAGCGTATTTTCCGCCTCGCGGCGTGCCTCTTCCATAATGCGCGCGCGTTCCTCCGCCTGCTTTTGCGCCTCGGCCTCGGAATACGCCTTAATGTCCGGCAGCTCCACCGTGGGCACTTCGTCCTCAACAAGCGCGGGCTCCGGTTCAGGCTCCGCCGCGGGTTCCGGCGCTTTCTCGGGAGCGGGCTGGGGAATCTCCGGCAGCGGATCGTTTTTTTCGTGGGCAAACTCAGGCACCGGCAGCAAGATCGGCTCTACCGGAGCGCGCTTTTTTCCGGTCCCGACGCCCAGTTCGGATAAAATGGCGTCCAGGTCCGCATCCGAACTCTGTGCCGGACGGGCTGCCGCGGGCGCGTCCGCCCGCTTCTTCTGCACCTGCTCGAGGATATGGTCGAGCTCTGAAGCTGTGATATGCGGTTTCTGATCGCTCAAATAGAACCCTCCGTTCCGCGCTGGCGCATGATCTCATACAGAATAATGCCGGTGGCGACCGACACGTTGAAACTGTCCACCCCCGTGCCGCCGCCCGCCATGGGCAGACTGAGAACACCGTCACACAGGGACTTCACCAGCGGCGAAACACCGCTGCCCTCACTGCCCGCCACCAACGCAATGGGGCCTGTAAGGTTTTGCTGGAAAGCGGGGCGTCCGTCCATGTCCGCGCAATAGACAAATACATTCTGCGCCTTCAGCCTGCGGACAGCCTCGCCGATGTTGGCCACACGCGCCACGGGCAGCCTTGCCGCCGCGCCCGCGCTGCTTTTGAGTACAGTAGGTGTAACAGGTACGCCGCCGCGCCGCGGTATCACCACGCCGTGAGCACCGCACAGCAGCGCCGTGCGGATGATCGCGCCCAGGTTATGGGGATCCTCCACGCCGTCCGCCAGCAGCAAAAAGGGCGGCTCGCCCCGGCGCGCCGCCTCGGCCAGCAAGTCATCCAGCGAGACATAATCCACACTGGCCGCCCACGCCGCAACGCCCTGGTGGCCTTCCGTGCCGCACATGCCGCGCAGCTTGGCCGCGTGCACACGCTTGACCACAGCGCCCGCCTCGCGGGCGATGGCCGTATAATATCCCGCCTGTGCGGCGTTCATGGTATCCTGTACGAACACGGTATCCACGGCCGCACCGCTTTTGAGCAGCTCCGTCACGGCATTTTTGCCGTACACAAATGTGGGATCCTGCTCTGTTTTGTGTTCAAATCTATCGTTTTTCTTCTCTGCCCGTTCCATCCGCAGCCTCCAGAATTTTCAAAAAAGCCCCGCCCGTCCGGTTCCCGCATACTGCGCTCCGCATGCAGCGTGCGCGCAGCCGCGCAGCGGCCTCGACAAAACCGCACTTGCTGCGGTTTTGCGTGTTTCAATGTTCTCAAACCCATGCGCACCAGCGCATCCGCGTGTGCCGGGCACACGCGCAGCCGCGCAAGCGGCGGGTTTGAGGCTATTATAACACAGATACCGCATCTTTGCTATAATTTCCGCCGGATTTCGGGCATTTTCGCCTGAGCCTGACAGCAGCGCGCTTACAAAAGGAACCACAGCAGCACAGCGGCGGCCGTGGCAGCCGCTGCCCACAGCGCGGCGCGCGCGCCCGGTCCCAGCGGCAAAATACTGCGCCGCCACGAAACCAGGCCGGAAACATATTTTTCCGCCGCATCCTGCTGGCACCCCAACTGCACCGCGCGGCTTTCCGGCTTAAAAAACACCAGCACCCGTTCGATGCTCTCGTCCTGCGGCTCCACAATTTCCACCACGCACTTGTTTACGCCTTTCATTCCGGTCCCCCTTTCCCGCCCGCCTGCCGCGGGCTTACGGAAAGTTTTGTCTCCGGTGCGCAATTTAAACAATTTCTTCTTTTAAATTTCGGCGTTCACTGTTTAATGGAATTCGTAAAGGTGCATATACATTTTGTAAAAGGTATTTTTTTCCTTATTGAATGTTGAAAACCCTGTTGAAAGTGTTGACAACCCGCCTGTTTTGCCCATTTGCGGGCTTTTTGAGAGAAGTTTTCGACTGTGTTTTCAACACCCTGTTGAAAACTTTCCACAAAACCCCGGGTTTATTCCAAAGTGTCAAGTTGGAATTTTGACGATTTTAAACGGGAAACATTTCCACTTTTCGCCGTTTTTACAAAAAATTCGCGCAAGGTTTACACCTTTACGCACCTTGAAATTTTTGCAAATATACCTGGGAATCGCTTCCATCGCGGGCGGCCTTCCATGCATTTTTCTGCGCTTGCCGCGGGGCGGCGTTTGTGATATCATTCATTTAGACGAGCGTCGAAAGAAAAGCAGCGGAAGGAGCGGTGCGCGCGTGTTCGACAAAACGTTCAAAGCCCTGTCCGACCCCACCCGCCGCCAGATCCTGGAGCTGCTGCGCAGAGGGCCGAAAAGCGCCGGTGAGATATCCGAACAGTTCGGCACCAGCGGAGCCACCATCTCCCACCATCTTTCCGTTCTGAAAGACGCGGGCCTGGTGAGTGACGAAAAGCGCGGCAAGTATATTTTTTACGAGCTGGACACCAGTGTTTTACAGGACATGCTTGCATGGGTGGCCGGTTTTGCAAAGGGAGACGGCGATGAAACAAAGCAATAAAACAGAATGGGCCATCTGGGGCGTGTGCGCCCTGTCGTTTGCCGTGACGCTGGCGCTGCTGCCTCTGCTGCCCGCACGCATCCCCGTCCATTGGAACGTGGACGGGCAGATCGACGGCTGGGCGGCACGCCCGGGAGCGTTTTTCGGCCCGGCCATGGGGCTGGGCCTGAGCCTTTTGATGAAATTTCTGCCCTACATCGACCCGCGCCGCCGCAGCTATGAAAAGTTCGGCCGCGCGTACGATGCGTTCCGGCTGGCGCTGGCGCTGTTCGTGCTTATCCTGCAGGGCGTTACGCTGTACGCTGCGTTTTATCCGGATGGACTGGATGTTTCCCGCATCATTGCCGCCTGTGTGGGCGCGCTGCTGTGCGTAGCGGGCAATTATATGCCCAAGTTCCGGCACAACTATTTCTGCGGTATCCGTACGCCGTGGACGCTGGCCAGCGAAACGTGCTGGCGGCGCACCCACCGCTTTGCGGGGCCGCTGTGGTTCTGGGGCGGTCTGGCGCTGGCGGCGGGCAGCTTTTTCCTCTCCGGCCGCTGGCTGGCCGCGGCCACGGCGGCTCTGGGAGCCGTGCTCGTCGTGCCCGCTTATCTTTATTCGTACTTTATTTATAAAAGCAGCGGTGAAGATTGATTTTGCCGCCGCGATGCGTTATACTATCCTTGGTTAAATTTGTGACAAGGGCTTGTCCTCTTTCACTGTGGGACCGATACGCGCTGGGCGGGCCAATGCGCTTGGAGCGCCCGCCCAAAACAGGAACGATTTTTTGGAGGGTAATGAATTATGCTGGTAAACGCTACCGAAATGCTGCAGAAAGCCCGCGACGGCCACTACGCCGTAGGCCAGTTCAACATCAACAATCTGGAGTGGACGAAGGCCGCGCTGCAGGCTGCGCAGGAAATGAACAGCCCCATCATTCTCGGCGTGTCCGAAGGCGCGGGCAAATATATGACAGGCTTCAAAACCGTCGCCGCCATGGTCAAGGCCATGATCGACACGCTGGGCATCACCGTGCCCGTGGCGCTGCATCTGGACCACGGCTCTTACGAGGGCGCCAAGGCCTGTGTTGAGGCCGGGTTCTCCTCCATCATGTTCGACGGCAGCCACTACGCCATCGACGAAAACGTGGCCAAGACCACCGAGCTGGTGGCTCTGGCTCACGAGAACGGCCTTTCCATCGAGGCCGAGGTCGGCAGCATCGGCGGTGAAGAGGACGGTGTTGTGGGCATGGGCGAGATTGCGGACGCCGCCGAGTGTGCGCGCATCGCTTCCCTGGGCATCGACTTCCTGGCCGCAGGCATCGGCAACATCCACGGTGTGTACCCGTCCAACTGGAAAGGCCTGGACTTCGACGCGCTGGAGAAGATCCACAACGCAACGGATCACATTCCCCTTGTGCTGCACGGCGGCACCGGCATCCCCGACGATATGATCAAAAAGGCCATCAGCCTGGGTGTTTCCAAGATCAATGTGAACACCGAATGCCAGCTCGCCTTCGCCAAGGCCACCCGTGAATACATCGAGGCCGGAAAGGACCAGCAGGGCAAGGGCTTTGATCCGCGCAAGCTGCTTGCGCCGGGCGCCGAGGCCATCAAGAACACCGTCAAGGAAAAAATGGAGTTGTTCGGCTCTGTGGGCAAGGCGTAAGCGCTGCCCACAGGCGTTCAGTACCTTTCAAAGCAACGGAAAAGCCCCCGGATTTCCCGCAATGGGAAAGCCCGGGGGCTTTTTCTGCACACCGGCGTATCTGCGTGCGGCGCCCCGCCAAAGCGCAAAAAAGCGGCGGCCCCATACGGAACCGCCGCCTGTGCCGGACATCCGGCTTATTTCGTCTGTACGCCGCCGATGAAGATTTTTTCCGGGTGCAGCGTCTCGTCCAGCACCAGTATGTCAGCGCGCTTGCCGGCGGTGATGCTGCCCAGCTCATCAAACAAGCCCACAGCCTGCGCCGGGTTGATGGTAGCCGCGCGCAGCGCCGCGTCCAGGGGCACGCCGAAGCTGACGGCGCGGCGGAAGCATTCGGCCAGGCAGGTAGCGCTGCCCGCGATGGTGCCGTCCTCCAGCGTGGCCTTGCCGTCCGTCATATACACAGTCTGGCCGCCCAGCGAATACACGCCGTTGGGCATGCCCGCGGCGCGCATGGAATCGCTGATGAGACACACGCGCTCGGCGCCGAACCAGCGGAACACACTGCGCACCACAGCCGGATGCAGGTGGATGCCGTCGGAGATCATCTCCACATGGGCCGCGTCATCGCTGGCCGCGCCCACGACGCCCGGGTCGCGGTGGTTGAACGGTGGCATGGCGTTGAACAGGTGCGTCACATGGGATGCGCCCGCGGCAAAGGCCGCCTTGGCCTGGTCGTAATTGGCCGTGGTGTGCGCAATGGACACCACGCATTTTTTGCTGGCCCGCTCGATGAAAGGCACCGCACCCGGCAGCTCCGGCGCAACGTCGATGAGCTTGATGGCGTCGCCGGACAGCTCATACAGGCGGTCAAACATCTCGATCTCCGGGTCCACAATGTATTTTTCCGCCTGAGCGCCCTTTTTCGCCTTGTTGAAGAAGGGCCCCTCCATATTGATGCCGCGCAGCACGGCGCCGCCGGTCTCTTTGTTGATGTAGGGCTTCGCAATGTTGAAGATATTGGTGAGGATGGGCTCGTCGAAAGCCATCGTGGTGCCGCAGAAGGCCGTTACGCCCTCGCCGCCCAGATAGGCGGACATTGTTTCGATGTGCTCCGCGCCCGCGTCGCAAAAATCAGAGCCTTTGGAGCCGTGGATGTGGATATCCACAAAACCCGGGGTGACGTATTTGCCGGAAACGTCCACTGCGTCGGGGCCGTCCAGCGTGCCGGGGGCAGCCACCTGAGCGATCTTTCCGTCCGCGATCTCCACGTCCGCCAGCACAAAGCGCGCGTCTTCGGTGAAAACAAGGCCGTTTTTCAGGATCATATTGATACACTCCTTTGATTGATCGTATGGTCTTGCGCGCCGGGTGGGGCGCGCGGATTTCCCTGCTTTCATTATAACGTTTTTTTCGGCGCGCAAAAGTTTTTTTTGCAAAAAAAGCGCTTTGTGCCAAGATTGCATATGATACGGCAAAACGCGCAAAGGCCGCCCGGTGCCGGGCGGCCTTTGCAGGCGGGGCGGCGGCGCGGCCCGGCAGGGCCGCGCCGCTTCCGCGGAAAAGGGGGAAACGGGCTCACACCTTCCGGCCTACGGGGATGGTGCCGCAGCAGTTCCAGGTGTAGTCCATGGGGTGGGCGATGATACGCACACGGAAGGTGCGCCCTGTGCACATGCCGTTGTTGCAGCCGCATGCGTCCGGGTCTTCCGGCAGAACAAAGGGCACGCACATCACATGTACGTCGCGGCAGCCTGAGCCGGTGTGGGCGGGGATCGTCAGTACCTTGAAGCCGCGGGAAGCCTCGATGCCGTCATCCATCAGCTCTGTTACAATAATGCCGACGGAGGTGCGGCGGTGCGGGCAGATGTCGTGCAGTACGAAGTCCACCTGAAGGATACGGCCCAAATCCGTCATGATGATGTCCCCGGCATCGACGAATATGGAATCCTGACAGGGGTCGGCGTGGACGTCGATGGGTTCCGGACACTCCGGCACGATGATGGAACCGCAGTCTACCGTTACAAAGGGGGACGGGAATTCTACGACAGAGCCCTCATCGTCGGTGAGCTGGATGGAATCGTTCACTTCGATATGCCCGCCTGAGCCGGACATATGGCGCACCGTGAATATCAGCTCCGCAGTCTCCTCTTCACTGTCCGCCAGTTCGGAGATATACCAGTGGATGATCTGCGAACTCTCCAGCTCCGCTTCGCCGATGAGCGGCGGCTCGAAGCCGATGATGGCAAATTCTGTGCTGATGATATCCTCAATGTGAATATTCGTCGCGCCCGGCCCGGCGATGGTATCGGCCAGATCGTGGAATGCACGCTCCAATTCCTCTTCATTTGGGGTGGTAATGACGTGTTCGTCCACAGGTTCGCTGGCCCAGCTGCGCAGTGTTTCCTCGTTCAGGCCTGTGCGGCCCACCAGGCCGATGCAGTAGATCTCCACATCGTCGTCGCGCAGCGCGGCGGCTATCGGCGCCGGGTCCGGCCCGACGGTCGTCTCGCCGTCGGTGAAAATGACCAGCACTTTTTTGCGCATGGTAGCGCCGAACAGTGTTCCCGCCTGAGTGAACGCATCGGCGTGGTTGGTATTACCCTGCGCCTGCAGCGCGTCTACCGCCTGCTTCAGCACTTCCACATCCTCGGTGAGCGGCACGTCTATGCTTGCCGTGCCCGCAAAGCTTACGATGCCGATACGGTTGCCGTTGGCTAGCCTTCCCATGCGTCCGCCGGTGCGTTTCATGACGATGTCGATAAACTCCTTGGCCCCCGCTTTCAAATGCATCATCGGGGTGCCCGTCATGCTGCCGGAACGGTCCAAAACAAGCGCGATATCCACGGGATTGTTAACGACGTCCGGCTGCGCCGTAACGCTGAGCGTTACGTTCAGAATGCCGTCGCAGTCGATCCTCTCTTCGCTGAGGATTTTGTCTACATGTGTGATACCCATACTGATTTCCTTTCATCAGCGGCCGGGCCTGCACCCGCTCGCCGCGTTTTTTCGGGGCGCACCCGGCACGGCTTTTCCACCCGCGCCCCGTGTGCCCCATTGGCTTCTGCGCTATCGTATGCGTCCGATGGGGACGTTGTGCCGCCGGACGGGGATACCGCATTCGGATGGGTTTCCCATTTTTCCCGCCGCAGTGGATTTTGCGGGCGCAAAACGCGCGCATCGTCGTTTTCCAGACGGGTTTATGATATAATAGACGCAGCAGCAAAAATTTCTGCCTGCTGCTGCGGCGCGCCGGGCAGGGCTTGTGAGGGAATGGGAATGCAGTTAAAAGATATTAAAAAAGAGGGGATTTTTACCACCTTATATTATGAGTTGACCTGGAAGATCGGCTGGGAGCAGCTGCTCTCCATTCTGGATGTTGTGATCCGCACCGATTTTCAAGAAAAGGGATTCCAATCCCTTGCGGTGGGTATGATCGCCGGAACAACTCCACAGGATGTCACCAGGGACGTTCTGGCAAACGGCGGCGACATCAGACGGTCTGCTTTTGCCAAAGGGGAATCCGGTTATGCAGTGTTGACCGGCTATTCGCATCTCATGAAAGTTACAATGCGGATCATCGTCTGGAACCAGAGCGACCGCTTTATACTTCAATTGGCCGACGACCGGGCAATCGACAAGGATGGCAAGCACTCCTATGATAAATATGCCGACAGCATTGAAATTTTGGCGCATATTGATTATGCTAAAAAACAGCCTGCGGCTGTTTTTTAGGACATGCGGACCGTCCCCGGCCCGCGGCCATCCGGATAAGTTTTTGTTGCGGAGCAATAAAAACAGGGATAATGATAACGTCGCGGCCAACGCTTTGGGCGGAACAAGCCGCCAGCTGCTTTGAAAAGCCTGTTTGTGTGCATTGTATGGAAAGGGGAACATCATGAAAAACGATATCGACGATCTGCTGAACAGCGTGTTCGGTTCGGGCACACTGCGCACCGGCGGGCAGGCGGCAGGCCGGGAGAAGCCGGAAACGCCACGTCTGACGCTGGAGCCTGAACCGAAACAGCCGTCCCCGCGCGGCCGGAGCCCTCAGCGCCGCACCGCGCCGGGACGGCCCGCGGCACCCTCCCGCGGCGCCTCGCGGGAGGACGCGCGCCCCAAGGCGGACGTACCAGTCATTGACTTTGACGCCATCGGAAAGCAGCCCCCCGGGACAGATCTCCACGCCGCGCCGGACTTTGCCGCCATAGAACGCCGGGCTGCAAACGCCGCGCGGGAGCTGCAGGCTCTGGAGCGCGCAGCTCCACGCACGGGCGCGGCGCTGGACGAGGCCATCGCGCGCCAGCGAAAGGAGATCGAGGCCCTGAACCGCAGCGCGCTGGAGGACATCCACCGCATCGGGCGTGAG
The DNA here is from genome assembly GCF_000949455.1 of Ruthenibacterium lactatiformans. Lineage (GTDB taxonomy): Bacteria > Bacillota > Clostridia > Oscillospirales > Ruminococcaceae > Ruthenibacterium > Ruthenibacterium lactatiformans. The sequence continues at coordinate 131,499 of NZ_JXXK01000005.1, forward strand.
CTGGAGACTCCTGAAGTGCGCGGCCTTTCCGGCGGGTCCGCACAAGAGGCGGCCGCGGCTCCCCTGCCCAACCACGCCGCCCCGCGGGGCAAGGCGGGGCTGGAGGGCTTCGACGGGTTGGCCGAAGCGCTGGGCGGAACCGTACTGGGTCAGCCGGATTATCTTCAAAAGCTGGTCATCGCGCTCAAGCGGCCGTATGTGATGGGCCACGAGGGTGAAAGCGCGCGCAACGCTTTCCTCGTCACCGGTCCGGCGGACACAGGCAAGCATCTGAGTCTGTGTGCCGCCGCAGAGGAACTGGCCCGGCGCGGCGTGTTCGTCAGCGGGGATATCTCCTGGATGGATCTGTCGCTGTACCCAACCGCCGCAGAGGAAAAGCTTTTTTTGCAGGATCTGTATATGGCGCTGGCCGCCAAGGGCGACATCGTAGTGTTCGAACACTACGAGCGCTGCCAGCCTGCGTTCCTGACGGTCCTGTCCAATCTGGTGCAGCGGGGCAAAAGCCCGCTGGCCGGGCGCTACGTATTGCAGAACGGCCGTCTGGTGGACGCGGGCAACGCCCTTGTCACCGACGCCGTGGGCGCGCTCACGCCACGGGGCAAATACCTTGTGCTGCTCAGCGAGGCCCCCGTTGCCAAACTGGCGGACAGCTTCGGCGCGCCGTTTGTTTCGGCGCTGGGAGATATCTGTGAGACGGCCGCCCTCACGCCCGAAAGCTTGTCCGCTGTGGCGAAAGCGGAATTTGACAAGCTGGCTGCCCGCGCGCAAAAGGCGCTGGGCTTCACCGTCACAGCCGGGGATGCGGCACTGCTCCTCGCCGCCGAAAGCAGCGGACGCGCCAAGGGCGCGCAGGGCGTGCTGGCATTCTGGGACCGCGCCTACCGCGCGCTGGCCCAGTACCGGCTGGAACACGACGACGCACCCAAAGCCGCCGCGCTGGGCGCAGCGGACGGCCGCCTGACTGCAGACTTCGGCGCAGGCCCGGCGGATCTGCTCTCCCTGCTTCCTGAAGCTTACCAAGGCGAGGTGGAAGCTGTAAAGGCAGAATTGGACGGCATCGTAGGCCTTGCAGCCGTAAAGGAATACGTACTCAGTTTGGAGGACAATTTTGCCGTGCAGGCGCGGCGCAAAGCCGCCGGTCTCAAGACGGCCAGCGTTTCCATGCATATGATCTTCACCGGGAACCCCGGCACAGGCAAAACGACCATTGCCCGGCTGGTGAGCCGTTACCTGAAGGCCATCGGGGTGCTGAGCGGCGGGCAGCTGGTGGAAGTGACACGCGCCGACCTTGTGGGCCGTTATGTGGGCCACACCGCACCGCTCACCACACAGGTGCTCAAATCCGCCGTGGGCGGCGTGCTGTTCATCGACGAAGCATACAGCCTGTACCGCGGAAAAGACGACAGCTTCGGGCTGGAGGCCATTGATACGCTGGTCAAAGGTATGGAGGACCACCGGGACGATCTCATCGTTATCCTGGCCGGCTATTCCAAAGAGATGGCCGAATTTTTGACGGCCAACAGCGGCCTGAAAAGCCGTTTTCCAAACATCATTGAATTCCCCGATTATACCGGCGAAGAGCTGCTGGCCATTGCAAAGCTGCAGGCGGGCGGCAAGGGGTATACGCTGGACGAGCGCTGCGACGCAAATCTGCTGGCCTATTTCAACGCCGTGCAGCTCACCCGCGCGCGGGACGCAGGCAACGGGCGGCTGGCCCGCAACAAAGTGGAGGAGGCCATCCTCAACCAGTCCCGCCGCCTTGTGGCCCAGCCCGAAGCAGACCTGTGCCTGCTGCTGCCCGAGGATTTCCAGTTGGACGACGTGGGCGGAGTATAAACAGCCTTCCGCAGGTCTGCCTGCGTTTTTATAGATATCTGACAAGCAAAGGAGATGTTCACTATGCGAAAATATCAGGCTCTTTTTTTTCGCAATAAGACCAGGAGGGTCCTGCAATGCTGACCCTTCGCATCAAGGGAGGCTGTCATGATAAAATTGACGCAGATAGACGAAACAAATTTTCTGGAATGCTTTGCGCTACGGCTGGACAATGGGCAGGAGCGCTTTGTCTCATCCCCCATCCGCAGTCTGGCACAGGCTTATGTGTACCGGGACCAGTGTATGCCCTTCGGCATTTACGCCGGGGACAAGATGATCGGATACGTCATGGTTATTTACGACCGTGAGGAACAGACCTACAATATCTGGCATTTCATGATCGACGCGGCGCACCAGCGAAAGGGGTACGGCAAAGCTGCTTTGGCGCAGGTGATCCGATATATCAAAACAAAGCCGTTTGGGCCGTCCGGCACGGTGCTGCTCACCTGCAGCCCGGAAAACCAGGCAGCGTACGCCCTGTATACAGATTTTGGCTTTTGCCCAACGGGACGGTGCGACGGAAAGGAACAGGAGCTTTGCCTGAAGCTCGCCCCGGCGCGGCCGAATACGGAGATAAAAGTATAATACGCCAACAGAAAACGCGCCCCGCAGGCCGGATATATTTCGGATGCGGGCGCGTTTTTATTGTAGAGAAACCACCGGTTTTGCATATGCGTGCAAAGCCCTGTATTACCGGCATGCGCGCCCGGTGGCACAAGTACGGTCCGCCAGCCGCAAAAATTTTACTGCCGGCTGCCCGCAAGCGGGCTTATTCCAGCATCGTCAGATGTTTTCCCGCTCTGTTTTCCTCCATCCGGTTTTGATGTGCTCCACGATTTTTACCGCATCCTTTCCTGCGATATTTTGGCGCAGCCGCAATGGTGATATTTGCAAATCCAGCTCGTATGCGATAACGCATTTACATCATTCAGCTGAATCGGATAAGCAGAAGCAGGCGCTTTCGCACCGGCTCGCCTGTTATGGCCTGTGCTGCGGTATGAGCCAGCAGCTTGTCTGCAATCGGGTCTGGACTTGTAGCTTTCCTTCCTATTGTGTATCCTCCCTTTTTGCCTTCGACCGTACCAGAAGACTGCTGCAGAAATTAAAAAAGAGCACTTCTCAGATGAACTCTAAGAAGTGCTCTCATAGCATTGCTAAACCTGTAGCTTATTCGTTTGAACTCCGTCATTCTTCATAACGATGCATTATTCTTCAACAATTTGCTGTCAAAATGCTGTCATCCACAGTTTGACAGCACAGAGCTCCGCAGCATATAGGGCAACACCGCACAATTCACGGCTGATGCCTAAGCGTCGTCTCGCTTGCAGATTTTCCGACAACTGTCACAAAAATCTGTCGGCGCGGTTCGACACTTAGAATTGTGCGGTGTTGCCATAGTTGTTTTCCATTGCGAATTCAACTATAGATTATGGTTTTATCAGTCGATGGGTTTCATCGTTGGGAAAAGGATGACCTCGCGGATGGTGCTGGAATTCGTCAGCAGCATTACACAGCGGTCAATGCCCATACCCATGCCGCCCGTCGGGGGCATGCCGTATTCCAGAGCCGTCAGGAAATCCTCGTCCAGCATCTCGGCCTCGTCGTCGCCGCGCTCGCGCTGCTCCGCCTGCTTGACGAAGCGCTCGCGCTGGTCGATGGGGTCGTTCAGCTCGGAATAGGCATTTGCCATCTCACTGTGGCAAATAAACAGCTCGAAGCGTTCCGTCAAACGCTTGTCCTGCGGGCTGCGCTTTGTCAGAGGAGATACCTCCACCGGATACATTGTGATGAATGTGGGCTGAATGAGCTTTTCCTCCACACGCTGGTCAAAGCAGGCGTACAGCGCGTTGCCCCAAGTGGGATCCGCCGCCTCCGGCAGCTCCACACCGATGGCTTCGGCCGCGGCAACCGCCTGGGCATTGTCGGAGATGGCGCCGAAGTCGATGCCTGCATACTCCTTCACGGCGTCCACCATAGTCAGGCGGCGCCAGCCCGGCGTAAGGTCGATCTTTTCGCCCAGCCACTCCACCTCATAGCCGCCCAGCAGCTCCAGCGCGGCCGAGGAAAGGATCCCCTCGGCAATGTCCATCATCGTATGGAAATCCGCATACGCCTGATACAACTCCACGGTCGTAAATTCCGGGTTATGCTTCGGGTCCATGCCCTCGTTGCGGAAAATACGGCCGATCTCATACACGCGGTCGATGCCTCCTACGATCAGCCGCTTGAGCGGCAGCTCTGTGGCGATACGCATATACATATCAATATCCAGCGTGTTGTGGTGGGTCACGAAAGGACGCGCCGCAGCCCCGCCTGCGATGGTGTTCAGCACCGGCGTTTCCACTTCCATATAGCCGCGCTCATCCAGGTAATTGCGCATATGGCGAATAAATTTGGAGCGCACCTCAAACGTCTTGCGCACCTCCGGGTTGACGATCAGGTCCACATAGCGCTGGCGGTACCGCGCCTCGCGGTCCTTCAGGCCGTGGAATTTTTCTGGCAGAGGCAGCAGGCTCTTGCTCAGCAGTACGATCTCGGTGACATGCACGCTGATTTCGCCCATCTTCGTACGGAACACAAAGCCTCTGACGCCGATGATATCGCCGATATCAAATTTCTTGAACGCCTGATACTCCTCCACACCCACGTCGTCCCGGCGGACATAAAGCTGGATGTTGCCCGTGGTGTCCCGAAGGTCCGCAAAGCTGGCCTTGCCCATCACGCGCTTGCTCATCATGCGGCCCGCCATGCACACGCTGCGGCCCTGTTCACCCTCGGGCACGTCCACAAAGCTCTCTTTCACCTCGGCGGCAAAATCCGCCTGGGGATAGCTTGTCAGCTCAAAGGGGTCGTTTCCGGCCTCCTGCAAGCCGCGTAGCTTTTCGCGCCGGATGGCGACCAGCTCGTTATACGCCTGCTCACTCACTTCTTCGGCTACGGCCCCGATCTTCTGCTGGGCTGCCTCCAACGCATTGCCCAACTGTTCCAACGTTTCGTTTGCCATGCTTGTCCTCCAACATCTCGCAATTTGTCCCATCCAGTATAGCACAAAATATAACACAAAAACAGGTGCTTTCGCACCTGTTTTTGAAAAAAAGCCTGATTTTGTGCGGCTTACAGCTCTGCTCGGCCGATCTCCATCACTTCATACTGCACAACTGCGCCGCTGGGCAGCGTGATATCCACCTTATCGCCCACGGAATGGCCGATAAGGGCCGCTCCGATGGGAGATTCGTCCGAGATCTTTCCGTTCATCGGGTCAGCCTCGGTGGAACCGGTGATATCGTATTCGTCCTCATCCCCGTCCTCATCCTTGATGCGAACATGGCTGCCGACGCTGATATGGTCGGTAGAAAGCTCGTCCTCGGTGACGACGCGGGCATGCTTGAGCATTTTTTCCAAAAGCGCGATGCGGCCTTCCACAAGGCCCTGCTCGTTTTTGGCTTCATCATATTCACTGTTTTCGGAAAGGTCGCCGTAGCCGCGGGCCACTTTGATCTTTTCGGCCACCTCTTTGCGCTTGACGGTTTTCAGCTGTTCAAGCTCGTCCTCCAATGCACGCAAGCCGGCATAGGTCATGACAATTTCTTTTTCCAAGGTCTCCGGTCTCCTTCACAGATATTGGTACCGCGCCGCGCCACAGTACAAAATGTGGGGCACTTGTACAATATGGGTTATTATAGTGTTTTTGCTTTTGGCTGTCAAGCGGAAAACCAAAATTATACAAATTGCACCAGTAAATGGGGATTTCTTTGTATATTACGGCTGAACAGACATTTTTTGTGAGCCTGTTCCGTTCCTTTGTATACAATGGGCGGCGGCAGACGGGCGTACACAAACACCGTCCTGCTGTAAAATCCCCCTGATGCTGCTATTTTATGCATCGTCCGGACAAAAGAGAACCACAGGAGGGAAAATCATCTCCCTCCTGTGGCGGTTTTCCGCTGGTATTGGGACGTTACTCCTCGTCGTCCTTCATATCAATGAACTTCTTCGCTTCCTCGATGACCTTCGGCTCCAAATTGGAGGGCAGCGGCTCATAGCGGGTGAATTCAAATACAAAGCTGCCGCGTCCTTGCGTGAGCTGGCGCAGATAGGTGGTGAAATCATGCATCTCACTGACCGGCACGTCGGCTTCCAGCGTCTGCTGACCATCCTCGGCCGGATGCATGCCCAGCACGCGGCCGCGCCGCTTTGTCACCTCGCCCATGATGTCCCCCAGCACATCGCCCGGAACAGTAGCCATCAGGTTGCCGATGGGCTCCAGCAGCACGGGGCCAGCCTCGGGCAGCGCAGCCTTGTAGGCCAGCTTCGCAGCCATCTTAAACGCCATTTCGGAAGAATCCACCGGGTGGTAGCTGCCGTCCAGCAGCGTGGCCTTCAGGCCCACCACGGGGTAGCCGGCCAGCACGCCGTGGCGCACGGCCTCCTGCAGGCCTTTTTCCACCGCCGGGAAATAGTTCTTGGGCACGCTGCCGCCGAACACGTTCTCGGCAAATACAAACTCTCCCTCGTCCGTCGGCTCGAATTCGATCCATACGTCGCCAAACTGGCCGTGACCGCCCGTCTGCTTCTTATGGCGGCCCTGCGCCTTACATTTCTTACGGATGGATTCACGGTATGCGATACGCGGCTCGGTGAGGCTCACCTCCACGCCAAACTTGCTTTTGAGTTTGGCGCACACCACATCCAGATGCTGCTCTCCCAAACCGGATATCACCTGCTGCACCGTCTCGGTGTTGACGGCGTACCCCAGCGTCGGGTCCTCTTCCATCAGGCGCTGCAACGCGCCGCTGATCTTGCTCTCGTCGCCTTTCTGCTTTACCTTGATGGCCATGGACAGCGTAGGCCGGGGGAACTCGGGGCGCGGCAGGCTCACCACACGGCCCGGCGCACACAGCGTGTCGCCCGTCTGCGCGGCAGGCAGCTTGGTAATGGCACCGATGTCGCCCGCGCCGATCTCCGCCGCATCCGTCTGCTTTTTTCCTTTCACGAACACCAGCTTGCCCATACGTTCGGGCTCGCCCGTGCGGCTGTTTACCACCGGAGAGTCCGCCTTGAGCGTGCCGCTGACAACCTTGACATAGCTCATCTTACCCACAAACGGGTCTGCTACTGTTTTGAATACATATGCGCACAGCGGGTCTTTCGCCTCGCAGGCGATCTCCACTTCGTTTCCGTCGCGGTCCGCCGCAACGCACCCAGCGCCGCGCGCTGCGCTGGGCAGCAGCTTTTTGATGTAGCGCAGCACCATGTCCGTACCCGCCAGCGCAGTGGAGCAGCCGCAGAGTACCGGCGTGATGGCGCCCGTTTTAACGCCTACGCGCACACCCTCCGTCAACTCCTCCTGCGTGAAGGGCTCACCCTCGAAGAATTTCTCCATCAGCGCGTCATCGGTCTCGGCCACAGCCTCGCGCATGGCCTCGATCAGCCCGTCCTCCCGATGGCCGTATTTGGGCATAGGCACTTCGCGGGCCGTGCCGTTGACGTAGCTGTACGCCTTGGATTCGATCAGGTTCACAAACACGCGGCCGCCGGCCTGCTCGATGGGCACGACCACCGGACAGATGGACGGGCCGAACTCCGCTTTCAGCTCTTCAAATACTTTATAGAAATCGGCATGCTCGGCGTCGATTTTAGAGATGTAGATCATACGGCTCTTGCCGTGTTTCAGCGCCAGCTTGTACGCCTTCTGCGCACCGACGGTGAGGCCGCTGCGGCCGGACACTGTAATGAGCACGCTCTCGGCGGCGCGGATGCCCTCGTGCAGACCCAGCTCAAAATCAAACAGACCCGGCGTGTCGATCAGATTTATTTTTACGCCGTCATACTCGACAGGCGCTACGGCCAGCGACAGGGATGCGCGGCGCTTGGCCTCCTCGGGGTCGTAATCGCATACGGTGTTCCCGTCTTCCACACGGCCCAGGCGGTCGGTGCTCTTGGCGGTAAACAGCAGCGCTTCGGCGAGGCTGGTTTTCCCGGCGCCGCCGTGGCCCGCTATGAGGACGTTTCGGATGTGATCGTTTGCGTAATTCATAAACAACAACCCTCTTTTCCGCCCTGCGCAAAACGCATGGCAGCAACTTATACAAAAATAGTATCACAATCGCGTCGCTTTTTAAAGATAATGTTGTAAAAAAAGAAAGAATCTTACGTACAATCTTCCAGCATAAGATTGTATAGTTTGACAAGAGGTTTTCAACAATGGCTGCCCGGCGCAAACAATAAGCCGTCCTCGTGCCTGCGGCGCAGACAAAATGCAGAAAAACACATACCGCCGCGCTTTCGTCAAAAAAAGCTGGTATGCGGACGATGTGCATGATAAAATGATGCCACAAGGCGGGCCGGCACCAAAGGCGCCCGCGGAACATCGAGCCGGGCGCGTTCAGCCGTCCGGAGAAAGGGACGCGTTATGACGGCATATGAAAAAAGCCTGGAGGTCCTGCGCGAGCTTTTCGAAAAGGACTGCACCTTCGTATTGGCGACCGCGCGGGAGAACGTTCCTTCGCAGCGGGTGGTGGACGCCTGTTATATGGGCGGCGCATTCTGGGTGGTCACGCACGGCCGTTCCGCCAAAGTGCGGGAGATGAAAGCAAACCCCTGTGTTTCGCTCTGCAGCAGTTTTCACACCTTTAAGTGCAAAGCCCATTTCATGGGACATCCGCTGCTGCCTGCCAACCAGGCGGCGCGCGAAGCGCTGGCGGGGGCGTTCGAGCCGTGGCACTTTGCCTGCAACGATGAAGGCGACTCCAACCTGTGTTATCTGCGCATCGTACCGGAGAGCGGTTTTTTCCACAAGGACGGGACAGGCTACCGGGTGGATTTCATCAACGGGACGGCGGCGGAATTCCCCTTTACAGCTCAGGTCGAAATGGCTTTACAGCCGCGCGCAAATATTCCGGTATTCTGAAAAGGGCGGGAGCACACAAGGCTCCCGCCCTTATATTACATCTATAAAAGCCTCAGACGACAAACCCGCCGTTGGGCGCCAATACCTGCCCCGTGAAAAAAGCGCCCGCGTCCGATGCGAGAAACGCGACGGCAGCGGCCACGTCCTCCGGCGCGCCCAGACGGCACAGCGGCGTTTCCTCTGCAAGCGCCGCCTTATCCTCCGGGGAGAAAACAGCCATCATATCCGTTTCCACTACGCCCGGCGCCACACAATTTACCGTTATTCCGCTTGGGCCTTCCTCCTTGGCCAATGCCTTGGTAAAGCCGATAAGCGCCGCCTTTGCCGCGGAATAGTGCACCTCGCAGGAGGCCCCCACCTGCCCCCACATGGAAGAAATATTGATGATGCGGCCCCACTTTTGGCGTATCATATGCGGCAGCGCGGCCTGGCAGCAGTGGAACGCGCCTTTCACGCATACGCCGAACATGGCGTCCCACTCAGCCGCAGTGATATCTGTGAACAGCTTCTGCTGTGCAACGCCCGCATTATTGACAAGGATGTCCGCCGGCCCCAGCGTCTGCTCTACCTGCGCAAACATCGTGCGCACCGCCGCTTCGTCAGAGACATCTGCACAGAATACTGCCGCCGTGCCGCCCGCAGCGCGGATACGAGCCGCCACGCTTTCGGCACTGTCCCGCCGGGTGCGGCAGCACACGGCCACACGGCACCCCTGCGCGGCCAGCGCCAGCGCTGCGGCTGCGCCGATGCCGCGGGAAGCTCCTGTCACGATTGCGGTTTTTTCCATTTCGGCTTGCTCCCCTCTCTGCGCCTGCGGCGCAGCTCTTCAAAAAACGCCGCCAGCAGCGCGGCGCATTCGTCCTCTAGCAGCCCGCCCTCCACCTGGGGGCGGTGATTGAAAGGCAGCGCAAACAGATCCGTTACGCTGCCGCAGCAACCCGCCTTTGCATCCCGTGCGCCGTACACGACGCGCTTGATACGGCTGTTGACGATGGCCCCTGCGCACATGGGGCACGGCTCCAGCGTCACAAATAACTCGCATTGCCACAGCCGCCAGCCGCCCAAAGCGCGGCATGCCGCGTCTATGGCCAGCAGCTCGGCGTGATGCGTGGCATTCTTGCCGGTCTCCCGCGTGTTGTGTGCCACCGCCACAGGCTCCCCGTCCTTCGCCACTACCGCGCCTACAGGCACCTCGCCCAACGCAGCGGCTTTTTCCGCTTCGGCCAGCGCCAGACGCATCAACGTGATATCATCCATATGAAACCAACTTTCCTTATTTCGCGAACAGCGGCCATGCCGCGCGCAGCGCCATGCACGCCATCACCAGCGGGAACAGCGGCGCAGACGCCAGGCGCTCCAGACGGCTCTGGCGGTTCTTGGGGTCGTATACCCGGGGGATGGGCCTGAAACGGCGCATTACGCCCAGGCGGCGAATGGCCGCAAGACACACCACGGCCCCCACGCAGAACACGGCCACCAGGTATCCCGCAAACGCAAAGGCGGACACACCGTCCATCTTCTGCGCCGCATATAAAAAAAGAAACGACATTGTATTATAAGCAAAGTGCAACGCCATTCCCAGCGCCAGAGAGCCGGTACAGTAGGCCGCCAGCCCCATGAGCACCGACAGGATGAACAGAGACGGCATCTGCGCGATATCGCCGTGCAGCAGCGTGAACACCACACTGGATACAACGATGGAAAACCATGTTCCCCAGCGGGAAAGCACTGCCTGCATGGCGCCGCGCACCAGCAGCTCCTCCAGTACGGCGGGTACCACACACATGCCGATGAAATACAAAAACGTGGCAAATCCGCTTTGCGGCAGACGGATGGCCTCCGGCGCGCGGTACCGGGTGAACGCGGCCAGCAGCCGCTGCAAAAGCGTAGTAAGCAGGCTGCATAGAAAGCCCGCCCCTAAAAACACCGGCACGAACAGCCACAGCCGCCCGTCCCGAGGCATCTGCACCGAAATCCGCAGGCGCATGGGCGTAGCGCGCACTCCCACGGCCAGCAGCCAGAACGCTGCCGCCAACCCGGCGGCGGGCAGAAGAACGTTGAATACGCCCAGCACCCACTCAGGCACAGCAATGGGGTTTTCCAGCGTAGCGCTTTTGTTGAACAGGCGCAGCAGCTGCCCTACGGCCAAACGCAGCAGCGCCGTGACGCCCAAATACACCGCCGCCGCCAGCGCCGTCAGGTTCGCCGCATAGCGCAGCGGGTCATTCTGTTGTTTGCGCGCCATCCCGCAGCCACCTCCCTCTGTTTATTCCGCCGGCCCGCGCGGGGCCCGCGCCGATGATATCCAGCTTCTATATTACAATATTCCGGCAAAAAAAACCACTGTGAAATCGCATCGCGTTTTCACAGCGGAAATATTTTTATGAAGGACTCACCGGGAGAAGCGGCGAATCAAAACAACCGCGCCGGTTCAGGCATATGCACGGGAAACGGAAGCGTAAACAGCCTCAGAGGTATCCTCCCCTTCGATCCACCCGGTGTAGGACACGCGGACCGTATCGCCTTTTTTCAGCTCCTCCGGAAAAGACTTTCCCGGCACAGCTTCAAATTTCAGTGTCCGGCCGTCGGCGGCGGCCAGCGTCAGTGCGGTATCGCTCACGGCACGCACCGTACCGAGCACGGCGCTCTTATTGGCATCTTTCCGGGCCGTGACCTCCAGTGACAGAAGCTGTGCGGAACGGGTGGATTCCCCGCTGATGCAACCGGAATAAGTGACGCGCACACCATCTCCCGGCTCCACTCCGCCCTGCTGCCCGGTGAGGGATTTCCCCGTGTAGAAGGCAAGCACACGTCCGTCCGCCGTACATACCCCGATGCTGCCCTGTTTGCTGTTCACGGAACACACCGTGCCCCGCACAGCCTGTGCATCCGCCAGCTTTTCCGCCTGCACACGCAGCAGCATGGCATGGGATGTATCCTCCGGCGCGGCGCTGCCCGAATAGCTCAGCACCGCGCGGCTTCCCGCGCGCAGGCCATCCGGCATATCCACCTCGGCGAAGCCCAGCGCGAAGATATAACGTTCCCCTGTATCTGCCAAAAAGGTGATCGTATCCGCCTTTTCATCCACGGCGCGGATACGTCCCGCCAGGGTGAACACATCTCCCTCCGATACGCGCGCTGTCACACGGCTCACCACCGCGCCGTCCGGTGCGCCATCAAAATACACGCGCGCCCACATTCCCTCGCGTGGTTCGCCCTTCAGCGCACGTACGCTCCGGCCCGCCGCAAAGGTGTAGGTTTCACCGCCCGCCGTCCGAAGTGTGATGCTCTCTTCATCGAACGCCGTTACAACGCCGTCGGCCGTGCTCCCCATCGAAAGGGAGTCGGGCTGCGTTTCCTGCGCGGCCTCTATGCGCAGCAGCTTTACATTTCGGGCGTTGGTGTCCGTCAAAACGCCGTCGTACCAGATGCGCACATACTGGCCGGCCTGTACGCCGCCTTCTACCATGTCCTCGGCGCCGTCCATACGGAACACATACTCTCCGCCGCCTGCGGCACGGAGGATGAACTGTCCGTCCGAGGCGTCCAGTACCACGCCTTCTTCTTTTTTAGCTCCCTCGGGAAGCACCGTTCCCGCCTGAGGGTCCTGTATGGGTCGCCCTCCGCCGGACCCGGCGCATGCCTGCAGCCCCAACACCAGCATCAGGCACAGCGCTGCTGTCAGCACCGCTACACATCTTTTCTTCATTGCTCTCAAACCCACATCTGCAACCCTTCCTGCCAAACCTCCACGGTCCGCGGCATACTTTATCAGTGTATGCAAAAACGGCACATGATATCCCGCCGCCGCAGTATCGCTGACATTGTCTTTCCATTATAGTAGACGCGCCCGCATCCGGTTTCATTTCAAAAAAAATCTTAAAAATCTATGACAATCTTCCAAACACACCGGAACGGACCGTCGGAAGCATTTTTGCCGCGGCACAATAAAAAACGGCCATACGGATCGCTCCGCATGGCCGTTTTCCGGTTTTAAATCACTCGGCGTCCTCGCCGTCCGCTTCGCTGCCGGAGAGCAGCGCCTTCATCGAAAGGCTGATGCGCTTTTTCTCGAAGTCCACATCGGTGAGTTTCACTTCCACTTCCTGGCCTACGCTCAGCACATCGGAGACCTTCTCAACACGCTCGTTGGAAATCTCACTGATATGCACCAGGCCGTCGATGCCCGGCAGGATGCGCACAAATGCGCCGAACTTGGTGATGGACACCACGGGCGCCTTGAACACGCTGCCGATGGGATATTCGGCCTTGAATTTCTCCCAGGGATTGTCCTCGGCTTTCTTATAGCCCAGAGACACTTTTTTGTTCTCGGTGTCAATATCCTTGACGTACACATCGATGGTATCGCCGACGCTCACGACCTCGGACGGATGCTTGATGCGGTTCCAGGACAGTTCGCTGATATGCACCAGGCCGTCCACGCCGCCGATATCCACGAACGCACCGTAGTTGGTCAGGCTCTTGACAACGCCCGTGTACTGCTTGCCGATCTCCACATTGGCCCAGAACTCCTCGCGCTTGGCGTCGTTCTCGGCGGCCAGGACCTCGCGGATGGAACCCACGATGTGGCGGCCTTCGCACTGCTTCATCTTCAGGCGGACATTCGTTTTCACCAGGGCGGTATAATCCTCGCCATGGCGCAGCGTGGCCTGGGAGCGCGGCACGAACACGCGCACGTTATTCACCAGCACCACAACGCCGCCGGAGTTGGCCTCGGTGACGAAGCCCTCCAGGATCTCGCCGCTCTCGACAGCGGCGGCAACGGCCTCGCGGCCCTTGTTCTCATCCAGACGCTTTTTGGAAAGATAGACGACGCCTTCCTGGTCGTTTACCTTTGTTACGATGAGGTCGAGCTCGTCACCTTTCTTGACCAGATCCTCCGCTTTGGCGGACGGGTCATTGGTGAGTTCCTCGAGCTTGACGAAACCGGTCTGCTTCGTGCCGATATCCACCTGGATCTCGCTGGGGGAAACGCCGGTGACGATGCCCTTTACGACCTTTCCATTGTATACCGGCTTCAAGGAAGCGTCGATCATTTCCTCAAAGCTCAATTCCTCTTCACGAATTTCCTCGCTCATACTGCTCAGTACCTCCTCAATAATAGACGAGGGCGTGGATGCACCCGCCGTCACTCCCACCGTGCCTGCGCCGCGCCACCACGCGGGGTCCAGCTCCTGTGCTGTCTCCACGGCGGCGGCCTTTGTATGGCGCCCGGCAACGGATACGAGTTTCTGGGTGTTGGAGGACTGCCGCCCGCCGATGACGACCATCAGGTCGCATTGGCGCGCAAGGCACTCCGCCTCATGCTGCCTCGCCCATGTTGCATTACATATTGTATCAAATATGCTCGGATTTGTATATACTTTTTTGAGAAACTCTACGCATTCTTGCCACTTTTTCACCTCAAAAGTGGTTTGAGCTACCACAAAAATCCCATTTTTGGTATTTTCTGGTGTTAAAAGTACTTTCAATTCCTCCAAATCGGCAAAAACAAATACACTGCCCCGTGTGTGTCCAACGATGCCCTGCACCTCGGGATGGTTTTTGTCGCCTGCGACCAGCAGGGTTTTGCCCTCCTCACCCGCCCTGCGGGCCAGGCGGTGGATTTTGGCCACAAAGGGGCAGGTGGCGTCATGCACCACAAGGCCCCGGGCCCCAAGCGCATCGTACACGCACTGCGGCACGCCGTGGCTGCGCACCACCACCTCGTAGCCGTCGGGCACCTGTTCGGGTGTATCCACGATAACGGCGCCCCGGGCCGCAAGGTCCGCCACGCATTGAGGATTATGGATGAGCGGCCCCAGCGTAGCCACCCGCACGCCCTGCTCCAGCAGGCCGTAGGTGAGCTTTACCGCACGGTCCACTCCGAAGCAGAAGCCCGCCGTCTTTGCCTTAATGATCTTCATATCACAGCTCCTTGGGAAAAGGGCGCCGCAGGCAGCGCACTTTCTCTTTTACACTTTTATAAGTATTGCCGGTTTTCCTCCAGCAGCTTTTCCAGCTCTTCCGCCAGCAACGCCTTGCATTCGCGCAGGCGGGCGGCGCTGCGCGGCTCGCCCAGCTTCAATTTTTCCGCAGGGATCGGCTTGCCGAACACTACGGTGCAGCGGCCGAACACCCGCATTTTTCCGCCTTTGTAGATGATACGGCAGGGGATCATATCCACGCCCGCTTCGGCCGCAATAACAAATGCTCCGCTTTTCAGCTTACCCAGGTTGCCGTCCTTGGTACGCGTGCCCTCGGGGAAGACCAGCGCCCCGCGTCCCTCACGCACCTCGCGCACAGTGTTTTCCACCACTGTGGTGTCGCCCTTTCCCCGGCGCACACAAACGACGCCCACGTGCCGCCAGGCCCAGTTCAGCAGGCGGCTGATCTCGAACAGCTCTTCTTTGGCCATGATGACCATGGGCCTGCCCCAAAACCGGGCAATAACGACGAATACAGGGTCGATGGCGGAGATGTGGTTGGGCGCGATGACGAAGCCCCTGTCATGGATGAGGTTCTCCCTTCCGATGACCCTGATCCGGAACGCGATGTGCCACACCAGCCACGCCAACGGCACGATGATCCAGTAAAACCACATCGTTACCCCTCCTGCCCCAGACGCGCGCGGATGGTGGACAGCAGCAGCGCGAACGCATCGTCGAAGGTAAAGCCCGTGGTGTCCACGGTAACGGCATCCGCAGCGGGGCGCAGCGGCGCGGCGGCACGGTGGGTGTCGTTATAGTCCCGCCGTTCCACATCCGCCAGCACCTGCTCGTAGCTCACCCATTCCCCGCGGGCAATCAATTCATCGTAGCGGCGCCGGGCGCGGTCTCCCGCGCTGGCCGTCAGAAATATCTTCACCTGCGCACCGGGCAGCACCACAGTACCGATGTCGCGCCCATCCATAAGCACATTGTTATCCTTTGCCAATGCACGCTGGGCGTCCAGCAGGAACGCGCGCACCGACGGGTGTGCCGAAACATGGGATGCAGCCATGGACACCTCCTCGGTGCGGATGAGGCCGGAAACGTCCTCCCCGTTCAAAAACATATGCTGCACACCGTCCACATAGCGCATCTCCAGCCGGATGCCCGGCAGGAGCGCCGCCACGGCATCCTCATCCTCGGTGTCTGCGCCGCTGCGCAGCACATGCAGCCCGATGGTACGGTACATGGCGCCGGTATCGACATAAATGTAGCCAAGCTCCGCGGCAAGCCGCCGCGACAGACTGGATTTGCCCGCACCGGACGGGCCGTCGATGGCAATGGAAATCATATTTTTCTCCTCTTCCCCCCCAGGACGCTCCGCACTGCGGCATGCGCCCGGTCATGATTGACAGCCGTCCGGCCGATTACAGATGGCTTGCCGCCGCATATGCTGTGGCGAACGCGATTCCCAGGTTGTAGCCGCCCGTGTACGCGTCCACATCCAGCACCTCGCCCGCGAAATACAGCCCCGGACACAGCTTGCTCTGCATTGTTTTGGGGTCCACTTCCTTTACGCTGACGCCGCCGCTGGTAACGACGGCATGGGCAAGGTCGCCCTTTCCGGCCAGCTCGACCGGGAAGGCTTTCAGCAGCTCCACCAGGCGCCGGCGCTCCTCCCGAGTGATCTGGTTCACCTTGCGCTGCGGGTCCATGCCCCACACGTCCAGCATCACAGGCTGCATGGAGGCCGGA
The DNA here is from genome assembly GCF_000949455.1 of Ruthenibacterium lactatiformans. Classification (GTDB taxonomy): domain Bacteria; phylum Bacillota; class Clostridia; order Oscillospirales; family Ruminococcaceae; genus Ruthenibacterium; species Ruthenibacterium lactatiformans. The sequence continues at coordinate 147,969 of NZ_JXXK01000005.1, forward strand.
AGCAGCTTCACAAGGCAGTTCGCAGCCTCCCGGTTCGCAAGAAGCGCAAAGTCCTCGGAGACGCGCTTATAAAGCTTTTCCGGCGGCAGCGCAGGCTTGAGGTCAATACAGACGCGGTAGCCGTATTTTTTCATATCCCGGATGTGTGCGCTGGCGGAAAGCACCAGCGGCCCGGACATGCCGAAATGCGTGAACAGCATCTCACCCTGCTCGCAAAACAGCGCCTTTTTTCCTTCGTACAGTGTGAGCGCCACATTTTTAAGGGAAAGACCCATCATACGCCTGCACACCCCTCCGCGCTCCACCAGGGAAACAAGGCTCGGCTCCGGCGGCACTACGGTGTGGCCCGCCTGCCGTGCGAAACGGTAGCCGTCGCCCGTGGAGCCCGTCACCGGATAAGACACGCCGCCCGTTGCCACGAGCACGGCCCCGGCACGCAGCGCTTCGCCGCTCTGCAGGCGCACGCCCGTGCAGCGACCGTTCTCCAACATCAGCTCCCGTGCGCCCTCGTACCGCAGACGCGCACCCTTCGCCCAGCGCAGCAGAGCGTCCAGCACGTCCTGCGCGCGGTCGCTCTGAGGAAATACCCGCCGCCCCCGCTCCGTTTTAAGCGGCACGCCCAGCCCTTTTTCCAGCAGCTCCATCACGAAAGCGGGCGGGCAGGCGTTGAGCGCCGAATACAAAAAACGCGGATTGCGGCGCACATTTTTCAAAAACTCATCCGGACCGCAGTTGTTGGTGACATTGCACCGCCCCTTGCCTGTAATGAGCAGCTTTTTGCCCGGCGCGTCCATATGCTCCAGAACCGTGACGCGTTTGCCCGCGTGCACGGCAGCGCCGGCGGCAAACAGCCCGGCCGCGCCTGCTCCGATGATGATACAATCCTCCATGGCTTATCCTTCCCGCACGACGACAGTCCGCCGCGCGACCTTTTCGGCATCTTTTGCATCAGGGAAGCCGTCCGGGACGGCCTCAGCAAAAACGCGGCGGAGTTTTGTCCCCGAAGCCGCGTTTGAGAAAAGCGCAAGCACGGCAGACCAAAATATCCGCGAAATGTGCAGCCGCCCGGACCGGACCGCGCATCAAACGCCCGCCACGCTTTTGGCTGGCGGGGAACTGCCGCGGTTTTCCGCGATGCAATATTTCAGGCCCATGCGCAAAAGCGCATCAGCGCACGAAGTGCGCGCAGCCGCGCAAGCGGCGGGTTTGAGGTTATTATACCATCAATCCCCTTGTGCAACAACCGTTTTCCCTCAGCTCCCGCGGCAGCCGGCCGCCATATGCCAGACATTATTATAACGGCCCGTGCAGAAATACTCAACCTCTCATGCTTATTTCACCCTTCAGCACGCACATGTGCCGCCCGTGTTGCGCACGCAGTACTTATAGTGATATAATAATATACAATTGTGGCCATAGCCGTGTGCGGTACATCTGCACGGCTGCCAAGCAAACGGCGCCCGGCCCCGGCGCGCCGCAAAAGGAGACAAGCCATGTCGAAACTGAAAAAGCTGCTGCCGAAGCGGGATCTGCGCGCACGGTGGCTGTGGGTACTGGCGCTGGCCCTCACTGCCGTCAAGCTGGGCCTGTGCAGCTTCCAGCTCATCGTCGCCTCGCCGGATCTTTCCCCCATCGACGACACGCTGATGTTCAACCTTGCCAAGAGCATCTCCGCCGGGAACTGGCTGGGAGAATACGATTGGCTCACGTTGGGCAAGCATTCGTTTTATGCGCTCTGGCTGGCGTTTTTGAACCTGCTGCACGTCAACATCGTCGTAGGCGGTCAGGCGTTGTTCGCGGTGAGCTGCCTGGTGCTGCTGGCGGCGCTGAAGCCCGTGATGCGCACAAACTGGGGACGGCTGTTCGTATTCGCCGTCACGCTGTATACCCCGGCCTCCTGGGCGGAAAATACGCTGCGCGTCTACCGCGACAATATCTATCCCTCCCTGGTGCTGCTGGCGCTGGCAGGACTATTGGGCGCATTCACGCGCTTTCGGGAAAAACCGCTGCGCGCGCTGCCTTATTATGTTGCCGCCGGCCTTTCCCTTGCGGCGGCCTGGCTGTGCCACGAGGACAACGCGCTGCTGCTGCCGTTCGTTCTGTGCGCGGCGGCGGTTTATCTTGCTTATCTGTTTCTGGACAAAAGCATTGCGCACAAAAAGAGCCGCCTGGCGCTGCTGCTGGTACCATTAGCGCTGTGGGGCGGCGGCATCGCGGCCTGGTGCGGCATGAACTACAAGTATTATGGCCGTTTTATCATCAGCGATTTCACTTCCAGCGAATTCAATGACGCTATGGGTGCGCTGTCCCGCGCGTATCCGGATGACCAGAAGCGCTACGAGCTCGTCCCTTTGTCCACACGCCTTGCATTGTATGAAGTATCCCCCACCTTCGCCAAACTTCAGGATGTGCTGGAGACGCCCGAGATGTACAACGGCTACGGCGACCCGGAAACAGGCGAGCTGAATTCCGGCGGCATCCATTGGGTGCTGCGCAAGGCTGCCTGGACGGCCGGTTACTACGACACAGCCCAGGACGCAGAAAACTTCTGGCGCGCGGTGGCCGACGAGATAAACGCCGCCTGTGATGCAGGGCTTGTCCCCGCCGGGCGCAGACACAGCGGTGTGTTTTCTCCGATCAAGGCGGAATATGTCGCCCCTACCATCGGTAAATTTTTTGACGAGGTCAAGGTGTTCGTTCTCTTCGAGCAGACCGAACCGACCCAGATACTTTCCATCGCCCGGCCCGACCAAACTGAAGAATGGGAGAGTTATCTGCACTGCCAGAGCACCATCGCCGCACAGGCCAACACCGATCTGCCCTACTTTGCGCCTCTCAATCAAATTGCCTACAAGCTGCTGAATCTTGTAACCTGGGTGCAGCGCATCCTGCTTTGGCCCATGCTGCTGCTCACCGTGCTGTGGCTTGTGTGGTATGCGCCCGCTTGCGTACGCGGACTGAAAAAAAAGCAGCCGCCTGCGGACCTTGCGGGCAGCGTGCTGATGCTGGGCTTCTTCCTCACCGGGCTTCTGCGCATGGCTGCTATTGCCTATCTCATGGCCGTGACGCTTTCATTCGACATCTATCTGATGTACCTCTCGGCAGCCTGTGCGCCCATGCTGGCGTTTCTGGCTTACGGCACGGCCAAATGGTTCGAGGGGCACGCCTTGTCCGCTTCCCCGTACAGCCTTAAATAAGAAAGGACGTTCTTCAACATGAAAGACTATATCAAGATCGCCCGTCCGGACCACTGGATCAAAAACCTGTTCATCTTCCCCGGCACGCTGTTCGCGCTGCTGCTGGTAGGCTGGAAGGGCTCCTACGGCGGCCTGGCCGGTATCGCGCTGGTCAGTTTCTTCTGCACCTGCATGATCGCCTCGGCCAACTATGTCATCAACGAATGGCTGGACGCCCGGTTCGACAAGTACCATCCCACCAAGAAAAAACGCCCCGTGGTGCAGAACACTATGAGCGGAAAAATCGTTGCCGCGGAATATGCGGTGCTGGCCGCGGTTGGGCTTGGCGCTTCGCTGCTGGTGAACATCCCGTTCTTTGTATGCGAGCTGTGGTTGCTGGTGATGGGTGTTCTGTACAATGTCAAGCCCTTCCGCACCAAGGATATCGCGTATCTGGACGTACTGTCGGAGTCCATCAACAATGCCATCCGCCTGCTGCTGGGCTGGTTTTTCGTAACGGCGGACTATCTGCCGCCGGTCACCATCGTGCTGGGCTACTGGCTGGGCGGCGCGTTTCTCATGGCCATCAAGCGCTATGCCGAATACCGTATGATCGGTGACAAAAGCACCGCCGCGCTGTACCGCAAATCCTTCGGCCAGTACACCGAACAATCTCTCCTGATCTCCGCGTTCTTCTACGCCATGTGCTCGCTGTTTCTGTGCGGTATCTTCATCATCAAATACAAGATCGAGCTGTTGCTGGTGGTCCCCTTCCTGTGCGGGCTGTTCTGTTTTTACTTTCATCTTGCCTTCAAAAAGGATTCCGCCGTGCAGAAGCCGGAGAAGCTTTACCGGGAGAAAGGGCTGCTGATGTACATGATCATACTGGCCGCCGTATTCATTCTGGCGCTGTTCATCAAGATCCCGGCGCTGGAGGTCTTTCTCGACTCCAAGATCATCGGCTTGTAATGGTGCGCCGCCATGAACGTATACGATTTTGACGACACGATCTTTCGCGGCGACAGCACCCGCGCTTTCTGGGCCTACTGCCTGAAGCGCGCGCCGGGGCTGGCACGCTTTCTGCCCCGGCAGTGTGCCGCCGCCGTGCGCTATGCGCTGGGCCGCACGGCTAAGGAAGCGTTCAAGGAAGCGTTTTTTTCCTTTTTGCAGGGCGTGCCGGACGCGGACGCCTGGGCGGAGGATTTCTGGCGCACGCATGAACGCCGGTTCCGCCCGTGGTATCTGGCCCAGAAGCAGCCGGACGACCTGGTCGTTTCTGCCTCACCGGAATTTCTGCTGGCGCCCGCCTGCCGCAGGCTGGGTATCCGCCCGCCCATCGCCTCCCGTGTAGATGCGCGCACCGGGCGTTACACGGGCCTCAACTGCAAGGGAGCGGAAAAGGTGTCGCGTTTCCGGGAGCAATATCCGGATGCGGAAATCGGGCAGTTTTATTCCGATTCCCGCTCAGACGCGCCGTTGGCGCACCTGGCACGCCGTGCCTTTCTGGTCCGGGGAGATTCTTACACCTCATGGGAGGTGTAATGCTCCGTTCCCGCGCGGCTGCGGCAGATATTTTCAGCACAACAAAAGCGCGCCCTGAGCAGGCCAACAGGCCGATTCAGGGCGCGCTTTTTCAATTTGACGTTTCCGCCAGCCGCGCAGCCGGTCAATCTCTGCCGCGGGAAGCGCCCATGGCTGTGCGGCCGGCGGGCACGCCTTCCGCGCGGCCTCCCTGCACTACGCGCAGCGCGGGCGCAGGCTCCCGCGTCATGGCCGGGCCGTGTACGGGCCGCGGCTGCTGCACGCGGGGCATAAGGCCCTGCTGCGCCGCGAGCATGGCAGCACGGCGGCGTGCCAGCCTGCGCTTTTTGCGCTGCGCCTTAACGTACGCCACATAAGCGATGCGCCCGGCCACCAGAGCGGCCAGTAAAAGAAAGATACAGAACAGCACGCCCAGCACCTTGAGCGCGACCTCCCACCAGGCGGGCCTGTCCACAAATTCCTTCGCATTGGCGTCCAAAAGCGCGGACACTGCGCTCTCGTCGATGCCCAACGTATAAACGCCGATCTCGCGGTTCATACAGCTCCCGGCCGAAAGGCCCTCCCTCAGGCTGACCGTCATTGCTGCGGTGAACGGCTCGTCCACCATGTAGCGCTCCGGCGTATCAAACGTGACCTGCACGTCATCCGCAGCCAGCGCACTGTGGAGCAGGAACGTGTAGCCCTCCTCCGAAAGGGCCAGCGGCGCGCTGCCCACCGAGGGCGCTCCTTCGGCGTAATACACCGGCACCTGCGGGGACGTAATATCCGAAGCCGCCAGCGTGACGGGCGTGAAATGATCGAAGCAATAATCCAGCAATGCGATGCTGTCGGAAAACTTGTCATACTTTTTTGCGCTTCCCATCACCACGCAGATCAGACTTCTGCCGCTGCGGGTGACGGTTTCCACCATCGTGTAGCCCGCCTCCTCCGTCCAGCCGCTCTTACCGCCGGTGGTGCCCTCATACTGGTATTTGTTCGTTACCAGCATGCAGTTATCGGTGCCAAACAGACGCTCCTGCTCCTGCTTGTTGGTGGGCTGCATGGTATAGGACGTTGCGCCGAACAACTCGGAAAAGCCCGGCACCGTCATCGCCCACTGTGTCAGGCGGGCCATGTCGTAGGGTGTGGTGTAGTGGTCGGCGCTGTGCAGGCCGTTGGCATTTACAAAATGGGTGCCCGCCAGGCCCAGCTCCGCGGCTTTGGCGTTCATCAACTCCACAAACGCCTCCATGCTGCCGGCGGTGTACTCTGCCAGCACATTGGCCGCGTCGTTGGCACTGGCCAGGATCGTGGCATGGAACAGATCGTTGAGAGACACGACCTCTCCCGGCTGCAGCGCGACATGGGACGAGCCCGCCTCCAGCGAATAGACCGCGTCCGGGCTGACCGTGACCTGCTGCGTCATGTCGCCGCCGCATTTTTCCATAGCCAGCGCCAGCGTCATAATCTTCGTGATACTGGCTGGATAATTCCGCTCGGCGCCGCCCTTCTGTACGAGCACCTGCCCCGTCTGTGCATCCATGACAAGGTATGCGTGCGCCGTCACCTCCGGCGGCACGGTGCTGCTTTCGGCGTACACCGGCCAAGCCAGACCCGCCGCCAGCGCCAGCGTCAGGATCATCCCCAGCATTTTCTTCACTTGCCGCACTCCTCACCTCTGCTTTCAGCGCTTCCACCGAAAACAAGTTAAAGTTATCAATGGTATTATACAATTTGTATATCACAAGTGCAAGCCTTCCGCCGCCTATTTCCAGTGTTTTCACATTTTCGGCGGCTCATGCCTGCCCGGCCAGCGTTTTCGCCAGCGCCAGCAGCGCTTCCGGGAAGTTGATCTGCGGCGCGGCGATGACCGCGTCCAGCAGGCCCCGCAGGACCCATGCCTGCCGTCCGCCCCGAATGTGCGCCGCCGTCAGCTCCGCACTGGTGACGGCGAGCTGGGCGGGAAGATAAGGCTCACGGGAGAGGCGCAGCGCCGCGTACAGTGCGGGCTGGCTGTTCCAGCGCGGGTCCGCCAGAGCCAGCGTGCGCGCGGCAGCGTCATAGTCCAGCGCCTCCGGCAGGCGGCTCAGCACACGCTTCAGCTCCTGCCGGTCCGCGGGCGGTGTTTTGCGGGCAGCAAGCACGTCCAGAGCAGCCATCAGCTCCGGCAGAGCGGCGTCCAGTTCCAGCGCGGCGCACAGCGATGCGTCCCGCACGGCGGATGTCCCGCACCGCCGCAGATACAGCCACCACCGCGCCATAGGCACGGCGGGCGCCTCCGCCAGGCCATGCAGACAGGGCGCGCGCTGCGGCAGCCCGAAAGATGCATACGCCCCTGCGGCGCACAAAACGCCCAGTGCCTCGGGTGCGCCGGAGAGCAAAAGCCGCTGTGCCGCTGCACCCGCCGCGCGCCCGGACAGGCTCCGCACGCCCGGCGCAGCCCCGGCCGCAGCCAGCAGCGTGTCCGCCTTCAGCTCCAGCCCCTGCTCCGCCGCCAGCACGAACAGCTCCAGCACCCGCCGCGCATCCGCTGCATAGTAGGCCTCCGGGTCGTCCGCCGTGCAGCAGAGCACACCGTCCCATATCATATGCGCGCCTTCAAACGCTACATCCATCCGTATCCGCGCCCCTTTGCTTCCGGTTTTGTTTTTTCCAGTATACCAGAAAATGCCCTTTCCGGCCAAATTTACGGGAAATTGTTTATTTTACCATCAAATCAATATATAATGTTAAAAGAACAAGGCGTATTTTTACGAGGTGATAGATATGAACGCATTCGACAGCAAACTGCTGGACGGCAAAACCAAGCTGCACTTTGTGGGCATTGGCGGCAGCGGCATGTTCCCGCTGGTGCAGATCCTGCATGAAGTGGGCTATGAGATCACAGGCTCGGACGTGAACGAGGGCGATATCATCGACCGCGAGCGCAAGCTGGGCATCCCGATCTCCATGGGACACAAGGCCGAAAACGTGCACGGAGCCGAGCTGGTGGTGTATACCGCCGCCATCATGAAGGGCAACCCGGAGATCGAAGAGGCCCACCGGCTGGGTATCCCCACCGTGGAGCGCAGCATCCTTCTGGGTTATGTGGCCAACACCTACCCCCATCCCATCTGCATCGCGGGCACACACGGAAAAACCACCACCACGGCTATGACAACGCAGATCATGGTGATGGCTCACGCGGACCCCGCCGCCGTCATCGGCGGCAAGCTGCCGCTCATCGACGCCTACGGCCGCTACGGCACAGGGCGCGAGATCGTGGTGGAGGCATGCGAATACAGCAACACCTTCCTGCATCTGGTGCCCTATATCTCGGTGCTCCTGAACGTGGACGCGGACCATCTGGAATTCTTCAAGACCATGGAGAACCTGGAGGAATCCTTCCGCAAATTCGCACTGCTCACCACGCACACCGTCATTGCCAACTTGGACGACGCCAATACCGTTAAGGTCATACACAATCTGGACCGCCACATCCGCACCATCGGCATCGACACGCCCGCGGATTACCGCGCCGTGCATGTGCGCGAATACCGCCCATCGTTCTTCTGCTTCGACGTGCAGGTACTGGGTGTGCCCGCAGTGCACATTGAACTTTCGGTGCCCGGACGCCACAATGTGTACAATGCGCTGGCCGCTTTCGCATGCGCCACGATGTCCGGCTGCACGGCCGACGAGTGCGCCCGGGGCATCAACGCATTCCGGGGCGCCGGCCGCCGCTTTGAGTTTCTGGGAGAGGTAAACGGCGTGACCATCGCCGACGACTACGCCCATCACCCCACCGAGTTGGAGGCCACGCTGCGCGCCGCCAAGGAAATGGACTACAAACGCGTGTGGGCCGTGTTCCAGCCCTTCACCTACACCCGCACGCAGATGCTGCTGGACGATTTTGCCCGGGTGCTGCAGATCGCGGACAAAGTGGTGATGACGGAGATCATGGGCAGCCGGGAACGCGCGGAGGATTACGCCGTCCGAACGAAGGACCTTGCCGCTAAGATCCCCGGCAGCGTGTGGTACGACACCTTTGACGAGGTCGTGGACCATGTGATGAAAAACGCCCGGCCGGGCGACCTTGTCATCACGCTGGGCTGCGGCGATATCTATAAAGCCGCAAAAAAGATGGTCGCCTGGGAAGCGTAAGGCGCACCCTGCGAAAAGCCCGGTCCCCACAGCGGGGTCGGGCTTTGCAGTTTTGCACACGGAAAAGCGGCGCCCGGCATGCAGCATGCCGGGCGCCGCTTTGTTCTGTCCGAAAGGTCCAGGGCAATACCGCACAATTCTAAGTGCTGAATTGCGCCGGCAGATTTTTTGGCAATTTAAACAAAAAACGCAGCGAATACTTTGTGTATTCACGAGGTTTTTTGTGACAACTGCCGGAAAATATGCAAGCGGGGCGGCACTTAAGGCGACAGCCATGAATTGTGCGGTGCTGCCCTAGAACGTCTCCAGCCCGAAGCTGATTTCCAGCGCCTCGTCCACACGGCGCTGTACGTCGGGGTCTATCTGCCCCGCCCTCTCCCGCAGACGGCGCTTGTCCAACGTGCGCACCTGTTCCAGCAGCACTACGCTGTCCCGCGTGAGGCCCCCGGTGCCCGCCTTGATGCCAATGTGGGTGGGCAGGTTCGTCTTATCCTGCTTGGACGTGATAGCCGCCGCGATCACCGTGGGGCTGTGGCGGTTGCCCACGTCGTTCTGCACGATAAGTACGGGGCGCACGCCGCCTTGCTCGCTGCCAACGACAGGGCTCAGGTCGGCGTAAAATACCTCGCCGCGCTTTACTTCCTTGTGCTCCAATCAAAAACCTCCCTGCGTGAAAAACTTCCTGCTTGCCGGCAAGAATAGCTTTCCCGCGCCGGGAGGCGCTTAATCACATGCGCCAAAACACGGCACATTGTTCCGTTTTTCGCCGCGCTTACAGCACCGTCTGGCCATTCACCACCAGCCGGAAGGAAAGGCCCAGCTTTTCAGCGGCCTTGCGGCACAGCAGCATGCGCTCGAGGAATATTTCAAAATAATCGATGACGGGCGACATACCGGTGTCCAGCTGCAGGTCCAGCACTACGGCCTTTCCGGCGGCGTCCAGCGTGGTGCTGGCCTTTTCCACCGCGTAGTTCACACGGTCGTGGATGTCAAAGGTGGCCTTGTCCCGGTTGCGCACGCGGGTGCGGCGCACGTCCGTTTTGTCAGCCAAAATCAGCGCGGCGGCCACAGCGTTCACGGGGAAGGCCGTGCTTTCGTCGTGGTTGCCGATGGCCGAGCACACGGTTGCGATCTCATCCGCGGGCATGCCCAGCTTGTCCAGAATACGGAACGCCATCACCGCGCCGCTCTGGGCGTGGTCGATGCGGTTAATGACGTTGCCGATGTCGTGCATATACCCGGCGATCCACGCCAGCTCCTGCATGCGCCGGGGATAGCCCAGGTCGGCCATGATCTTTTCGGCAAAATGCGCAACGCGCGTCACGTGTGCGTAGCTGTGCTCGGTATAGCCCAGCGCGGCCAGCGCTTCGTCTGCCTTTTCAATGTAAGTGCGGATCTGTTCGTTTTGTTTGATCTCGGTTGATGTTATCATGCTTTGTTGCTCCCATTTTTCAAATCACAGGCGGCGCGCCATTCCAGCGCGTCGCGCTCCAGCGCCCCAACAAAGGCGTCCTTGCCGTCGCAGTAGCCGTCGATGTCATAAGGGAACCGGGCCGCCAGTTCCAGCTTGAGCGCGCCGTAAGCCGCCGCGCGGGCGGGATGGGCGCGCAGATAATCCCGCACGGCCAAGTGCCGCGCAATGGCGTGCACATCGTCCGAGGCAAAAATATGCATCTGATGCGTCCATTCATCGCCGCCCTTGCGCAGATACCTGCGGCCCGGAATGCCGAACTCGCCCAAATATTCGTAGCCCAACGCCTCGAAATCCGCGCGGCATTCATCGGCCTCCGTGACGGCCCGCACCACCGGCATAATGTCGATGACGGGCTTTGCAGCCAGCCCAGGCACCGCCGTGCTGCCGATGTGATGGATGGCCGTGAGCCGCTGTCCCAGCACCCCCGCGATGGCCTGCGCCTCCGCTTCATAAAGGCCAGACCAGGCTGGGTCGTAAGGCACTACCGTAATGTGCTGCATTCCGGTTCCTCCTTCAGGGAGGCCGATGCCTCGCGCCGCTCCAGCACCACAAAGGCCGCGGCGGTGCCGCCCTCGTGGGTCAGCGAAAGATGCGCCGTCAGGCCGCGCGCCTGCATCAGCGCCGCCGCCCGGCCTGAAAAGGAAAAATACGGCGCGCCGTTTTCATCCCGCAGCGCCTCGGCCTCGCACAGTGCGAACTCCCGCAAAAGCCCTGTGCCAAGTGCCTTGCCGAAGGCTTCCTTTGCGGCAAAATTGGCCGCCGCCGTCTGCGGGCGCATGCCCCTGCCCTCCAGCAAAGCGCGCTCCGCAGGGCCGTATACCTTTTCCAGAAAGCCCGGCCGCTTGATGCTTCGCGCAACGCGCGCCTCGCTTACCATGTCCACGCCGATGCCCATGATCATCCGCCGCTCCCCCTCGTTTCCCTTCCACACTGCGCTCTAGTTTCAGTATATCCCATCCGCGTGCAAAAAGGAAGCGGAGGAATGTAAAATCCGTCGCTGCAAAATGCAAAAAAGGAAAAGAGATGCCCGGGGAAAAGCTATGTAAAGTTCTGTTGCTTTACAGAAAACGCAGCCCCGGCAAACGCCTTTTTGCACCGCGCCCTTTCCTTTTATCATATACCATTCCGCCGCTCCGCCATTTCCTCCGCGTCCGGCGTCCTTCTGCCAAAAAAGCCTTGCAATCCGGCGCAAAGGCTTGTATAATAAATGCGTCAAACATGTTGACTGAGAGAGTACGCGCGAGGTTCCGTCCTCCTGCAGAGAGGGGCGCCGCAGGCTGCAAGCGCCCGGGGATGGTTTCGCGCCGAAGTTCACTCACGAGTGGCTTTGCTGAAGGTTGCGGCTGGTAGGCAGAGACGGGTGTTCCCGTTACAGAACAACAGAGTGTTTGCTCTTGTACAATCGTACGGCAAAAACGTGGGTGGTACCGCGGAGTTTACGAACAGGTAAGCTTCGTCCCTGTCAAAGCGCAGGGGCGGGGCTTTTTCTTTTTCCGCTTCGTCCCGCAAAACATACAAAGGAGAGAACGGTATGAAGGAAGCATTGCAAAACATCCGGCAAAGCGCGGACGCGCTGATTGCCCAGGCGGCCGACGCCGCCGCCGTGGACGAACTGCGCGTGCGCTTTCTGGGCAAGAAGGGCGAGCTGACGGCCATTTTAAAGCAGATGGGCCGGCTTTCCGCCGAGGAACGGCCCGTCGTCGGCGCGCTGGCCAACGAGGTGCGCGAGGCCATCACAGCCGATATCGCGCGCCGCACCAAAGAGCTGGAAAGCGCGGCGCTCGCCGCGCGCCTGGCCGCGGAGGAAATCGACGTAACGCTGCCGGGCAAAGCGCCCGCGCAGGGCAAGCGCCACCCTTTCGAGCAGGTGCTGGGCGAGCTGAAGGAAATTTTTCTGGGCATGGGCTTCGACATCGTTTCCGGCCCCGAGGTGGAGCTGGACCACTACAATTTTGAAATGCTCAATATGCCCAAGAGCCACCCGGCCCGGGACACCCAGGATACGTTCTATTTCACCGAAAACGTGCTGCTGCGCACGCAGACCAGCCCCATGCAGATTCGCACGATGGAAAAGCAGAAGCCGCCCATCCGCATCATCTGCCCGGGCCGCGTTTACCGCTCCGACGCGGTGGACGCCACACACAGCCCCATTTTCCACCAGTGCGAAGGCCTTGTGGTGGATAAGGGCGTGACGTTCAGCGATTTGAAAGGCACGCTGGAGCTTTTCATCAAAAAGCTGTACGGCGAAGAAACGCGCGTGCGCTTCCGCCCGCACCACTTCCCCTACACCGAGCCGTCCGCCGAAATGGACATGAGCTGTTTTAAGTGCGGCGGCAAGGGCTGCAGCATGTGCAAGGGCGAGGGCTGGATCGAGATCCTCGGCTGCGGCATGGTGCACCCGCAGGTGCTGGAAAACTGCGGCATCGACCCCGAGGTGTATTCCGGCTTCGCCTTCGGCGTGGGGCTGGAGCGCATCGCCATGATGCGCTACGGCATCGACGATATGCGCCTGCTGTACGAAAACGACCTGCGTTTTCTCAAACAATTCTGAACAAAGGAGTGTATAGACCATGAAAATGCCGATGAACTGGGCGAAAGAGTTCGCCGAATTTGAATGCACTCCCCAGGAATTTGCCGACCGCATGACCATGAGCGGCAGCAAGGTGGAAACCTACGAGTGCGAGGCCGACGGCATAAAAAACGTCGTCGTGGGCAAAATTTTGGAGATCGTCCCCCATCCGGATTCCGACCATATGGTAGTGTGCCAGGTGGACGTGGGCCGCGATGCGCCGGTACAAATCGTCACAGGCGCAAACAACCTGAAGGTGGGCGACCTTGTGCCCGCCGCACTGCACGTGGCAAAGCTGCCCGGCGGCAAGGAGATCCGCAGGGGTAAGCTGCGCGGCGTGGAATCGGGCGGCATGCTGTGCAGCCTGTCCGAGCTGGGCCTTACTACACACGATTTTCCAAACGCCGTCGAGGACGGCATTCTGGTGCTGGACGAGGAATGGCCCGTGGGCACAGACGCTGTGAAGGCGCTTGGTATGGACGACGTGTGCGTGGATTTTGAGATCACGCCCAACCGGCCCGACTGTCTGGCCGTGCGCGGTCTGGCGCGGGAGGCCGCCGCTACCTTCGGCGTGCCCTTTCTGGACCACGAGCCGCAGGTAAAACCCGGCCACGGCGATGTGAACCGCTTTTTGAAGGTAGACATTGAAAACCCCGGACTGTGCTACCGTTATGTGGGCGCAGTGGTGGAAAACGTGCGCGTGAAGCCCAGCCCCCGCTGGATGCGCGAGCGCCTGCGCCTGTGCGGCGTGCGCCCCATCAACAACCTGGTGGACATCACCAACTATGTCATGCTGGAATACGGCCAGCCCATGCACTGCTTCGACTATAAATATGTAAACGGCGGGCACATTACCGTGCGCAACGCGAAGCCCGGCGAGGAAATTGAAACGCTGGACGGCGCAAACCGCACGCTGGGCGAGGAAATGCTCGTCATCGCCGACGAAAAAGGCCCCATCGCCGTGGCGGGTGTCATGGGCGGCGAGTTTTCCGGCGTGTATGACGACACCACCACCATCGTGTTCGAAAGCGCCATGTTCAACGGCCCCTCCGTGCGCACCACGGCCAAAAAGCTGGGCATGCGCACCGAGGCCAGCGGCCGCTATGAAAAAGGGCTGGACCCCAACGGCTGCCGCCGCTGCCTGGACCGTGCGCTGGAGCTGGTGCAGCTTCTGGACGCGGGCGACGTGGTGAACGGCGTGGTGGACGTCTGGGTGCACAAGCGCGAAGAACGCCGCATCCCCTTGCGCGTGGATGCGGTGAACCGCCTGCTGGGCACGCAGCTGGACAAAGCGCAGATGGTAAATATCCTGCTGCCGCTGGGCTTCGGGATGGACGGCGACGATATTATCATCCCTTCCAGCCGCTGGGATATGGAGCGGGACTGCGACGTGGCCGAAGAGGTTGCCCGTTTTGTGGGCTACAACAAAATGCCCAGCACGGCCATCCGGGGCGTGGCCAGCGCCCGCCCCACCGAGCGCCAGACCTTCCATGAAACGCTGATGAACGCGCTGGTGGGCTACGGCATGTACGAGATCGAAACCTTCAGCTTTTACAGCCGAAAGGCCTTCGACGCCGTCAATCTGCCGGAAAACGACCCGCTGCGCAACGCGCTGGTCATCTCGAACCCTCTGGGCGAGGACACCAGCATCATGCGCACCACGGCGCTGCCCAGCATGATGGATGTAATCGCGCGCAACTACAACGCCCGCGCCGCCGAGTGCGCGCTGTTTGAGGACACCACCACCTATACCCCCAACGCCGACCCGGACCAGCTCCCCACCGAGACGGAAACCCTGATGCTGGGCGCCTACGGCGCGGGCTGGGATTATCTCGGCCTGAAGGGCGTGGTGGAAAAGCTGCTGGAAACGGCCCGCGTTGCAGACGCGCGCTTTGCGCGCAACACGGCGGGCACATCGTATCATCCGGGCCGCTGCGCGGATATCTGGCTGGGCGAAGATAAGCTGGGAACCATTGGCGAGGTACACCCCGCCGTGCTGGCCAACTACGGCGTAAAGCCGCGCGTTGTGGCCGCCGAGCTGCGCATGGACGTTCTGTTCGCTCACCGCGGCGGCACCCCCGCGTTCAAGCAGCTGCCCAAGCACCCGGCCATTACCCGTGACCTTGCGCTGGTGGCGGACGACGCCGTGCCCGCGGCAGACATCGCGTCGCGCATCCGTAAGGCTGCCGGAAAAGCGCTGGAAAGCCTGACGCTGTTCGACGTATACACCGGCGAGCATATGGCTCCGGGCAAAAAGAGTCTGGCGTACAGTCTGGTTCTGCGCGCGGCGGACCGCACGCTCACCGACGAAGAAGCCGAAAACGCCGTGAAAAAGGTACTGGCGAACCTGGCGGAAATCGGCGTGGAGCTGCGCAGCTGAAAATGGGGTTCGAACCGGAATGGGGCTGCCGGTAAGCCCAGTGCCAATGCTTCTCAGGCGCTGCTTTGCCGGCAGCCCCAAATACCGATTGCGGCGTTTTTGCCCCAAATGCTTGCATCGGCGGCTCTTTTAGGCTACAATATAGATTGATACCGAACGCTTTTGTAGGAGGGAATGAGAGTATGAGCGAACCGACCACCATCTTCTCCATTTACGATGATAAGGACCGCGAGATCCGCGCCGTGCTGACGGAGGTTTACCGCGCCCTGAAGGAGAAAGGCTACAACCCCATCAACCAGCTTGTGGGGTACATCCTCTCGGAAGATCCCACCTATATCACTACTTATCAGGGCGCCCGCTCCCTAATCCGCAAGATCGACCGCGACGATCTGCTGCAGGCGCTGCTGAAAAGTTACCTCGGCGAATAATCTTAAAAGGAGACCCGTTTCATGGCTTTTACACCCAAACTCACATATAAGGGCCGTCCGCTGGTGCGCTGCAAAAACGACATCTATTACGGCAGCCTGTCGGACCCGTACGTCATCTTCATGCAGGTGCTCACCAGCAAGGAAGAAAACGGCGTGCAGGTGGCGGACCGCATCCACGTTACGCTGCTGTCCACCGACACCACCAAAAGCCCCATCGAGCGCATGAAGAAGCAGAGCGATAAAAACGGCCTGTGGAGCGCGCTGGAGATCGGCACCATCTGGTTGGAGAAATCCCTGCTGGACGCGAAAAAGGAAGAGAAAAAATAATCGGCGAAGCCGGGCGGGGAAAGACTCCGCTCGGCTTTTTT